>JALWGH010000079.1 GCA_027013735.1 Melioribacteraceae bacterium | reverse complement strand
ATTAAGAAATTTCTGTACAATCATCCCGAATTTAAAATTTCCGAGGAACGGTGCGGGCTGGACGATTCTCTTTTTGACAAGAACGGCTGTGTACAAACTTACCCCCACATTCACGGAATTGACGGCGCATTTGTGGCTAAGTTATTTAAAATTAGAGCGGAGTATTAAATGGAGAGTTACAATCTGAAAAAATTTGCGGAAGAATTAAAGAAACAACGGGTTAAGAAGAAAATTGCGCTATTGCAAATTAAAAACCGTACAAGGATTGACATTAAATATTTGGAGGCGATTGAGGAAGGCAACTTCGAAGTAATGCCCGAGGTTTACATTCGCGCATTCATTCGTGAATATGCCGAATCGATTGGGCTGAATCCGCAAGAAACGCTTAAAAAGTTTGACAGCGCAAAGGAAGGTAAGGCGCCTGAGACCGAGAAAGAAAAATCGGACACAGAAGAAAAACACGAACTAAAGTTCGAAGAATCTCCCGCGGAAGTTCCGCAAACAGCGCAGAAAATAGTAAAGCCCTGGCTGGTGCCTGCAATTGCCGGCGGCGTTGTTTTGCTTTTGGCGGTAATCATTTACTTTGCCTTTTTTAACACAAAGAATGAAATAGTGGTCGAAGAAAAACCTTACGAGGAAATTGTTAAGGAAAATAGTTCGCGTTTTGAACTAACGGAAAAAGAAACCGTTCCGCCTGTTAAACAAGAAGCAAAAGCGGACAGCCTTTTGTTGAAGATTGTGGCAACGGATACCTCGTGGGTGCAGGTAAATGCCGACAGCAACAGCGTGAAGGATTTTATTCTTTACCCGGGTAGATCTAAAAAACTAAAAGCCTTGAAATTCTTTGACGTAATCACGGGCAATTCGGGAGGAATAAAATTCCTTCTAAACGGCGATTCGCTTTATTTCAAAGGAGCAAAAGGGAAAGTGCGCCGCGTTATGATTAACAGGCGTGGACTTAAATTTCTAAAAATAAAGAAGAAAAATGCAAAGGGCTGAAACTCCCGAAGAAAAAATAAAACGTTTGCGGGAAGAAATCCGCAGGCACGATTACAATTATTACGTGCTTGCGAATCCCGAGATTTCGGACTACGAGTACGATATGCTCGTAAAGGAGCTTGAGGAACTTGAGAAAAAGTACCCGCATTTAATTACGCCCGATTCGCCCACGCAGAGGGTCGGTTCGGACTTAACGCGTGAATTCCCGCCTGTTGAACATCGAGTCCCGATGCTGAGCCTTGCCAACACTTACAGCGAAGAAGAACTGCTCGATTTTGACCGCCGTGTGCGGGAAGGATTAAACGGAGAAAGTTACGAATACGTTACCGAGCTGAAAATTGACGGAGTTTCCGTCAGCCTGATTTACAAAAACGGTTATTTTGTGCAAGCTGCAACCCGCGGTGACGGGAAAGTCGGAGAGGAAATTACTAACAACGTTAAAACAATCCGCTCGGTGCCTCTTTTGGTTAATCTTGAAAAGTTGCCGGAAATACTCAGACCCGAATTCGAAGTGCGCGGCGAAATTTTTATGTCGGTTGAGGCATTCGAAAAATTAAACGAACAGCGTGCCCTTAACGGCGAAAAAACTTTTGCCAATCCGCGCAACCTTACGGCGGGCACATTGAAGTTGCAAGACCCGAAGATTGTTGCACAAAGACCTCTGGACATTTTTACTTACTTTCTGTTGGGACCGGAAAGTTACGAGTCCACACAATTTGACGATTTGAATTACTTAAAAGCCGCCGGATTCAAAGTAAACCCGCACTTCAAACTTTGCAAAAACATTGAAGAAGTTTTGGCTTACTGCCGTGAGTGGGAAAGGAAGCGGGATTCCCTGCCTTACGAAATTGACGGCGTTGTAATTAAAGTTAATTCGACAGTTCAACAAAAAAAGCTTGGAACAATTGCAAAATCCCCACGCTGGGCGGTTGCATTTAAGTTTAAAGCTCGTCAGGCAAAAACGAAATTGCACAAAATTACTTGGCAGGTCGGGCGCACGGGGACGCTGACTCCCGTTGCGGAACTCGAGCCTGTTTTCCTTGCCGGCTCTACAATCAGCCGCGCCACACTGCACAACATTGACGAAATACGAAGGAAAGACATCAGGGAAGGCGACACGGTAATCATTGAAAAAGGCGGAGACGTAATTCCGAAAGTTGTCGGAGTTGTGCTTAGCGAAAGGCGGCCGGACTCCAAGCCGGTTGAACCGCCGGAACTCTGTCCTGTTTGCGGCTCGCCGGTGTTTAATCCTGCCGATGAAGTGGCAATCTTTTGTGTTAACAGCCAATGCCCTGCACAAATAAAGGGACGCTTAATTCATTTTGCTTCCCGCGAGGCAATGGACATCGACGGCTTCGGCGAAGCATTAATTGAGCAGTTTGTTGATTTGGGTTATTTAAAGACTTTTCCCGACATTTACGAATTAAAGAATCACAGGGACGAGCTAATTAAAATCGAACGGTTAGGCGAAAGGAGTGTGGACAATCTGCTTGCCTCAATTGAAAAAAGCAAGGAGCAGCCTTTCCACCGTGTCCTTTTTGCTTTGGGAATTAGGTTCGTCGGTGCGGGAGTTGCATTAAAACTTGCGCACAGGTTCAAAAACATTGACGCTTTGATAAACGCCGATGCTCAAACACTTGAAGAAACGCCGGACGTCGGGAGCAAAATCAGCGAGAGCATTTTAAAATATTTTGCCGACGAACACAACCGGCAAATGATTGAGAAATTAAGAGAAGCAGGCTTGAAGTTTGAAGAAGAAACTTCAAGCGCAACGGGAAAACTTGAAGGGCTTTCCTTTGTGCTTACCGGTACTCTTTCTTCGATGAGCAGGAACGAAGCAAAAGAAAAAATAATTGCGCTGGGCGGGAAATTTGTTTCTTCCGTCAGCTCAAAAACCGACTACGTGGTTGTGGGAGAAAACCCGGGCTCGAAATACGACAAAGCAAAAAAATTAGGCGTTAAAACCGTTGGCGAGGAAGAATTTTTGAAATTAATCGAAGAATAAAATGTTTGAAGGCTTAAAAAGGAAAATAGCTCTTTCGGTAATCCGGCGTAAGGTAAACAAGCACAACTTGGAAATCCGTTCGTTTAACGGTTTTGTGGAAAAGTCAACAAGTTTTCTCTTTGTACTGCCCGTGGAAACGGAGGCGCTTTTGGAAGCGCTCGAAGTGGTGAATTATTTCAGGATTCACAAAAAGCATTGTACGGTTATTATTCACGAGGTTAACGTAAACCGCACGGAGCTTGAGGATTTTCAAATTATTTCTTATTCGAAAGAAGACAGCGGGAAATTCGGACTTCCCTCGAAGGAGTTTTTGGAGCAACTTTCTCACCGCTATTACGATGTTTTGGTTGACTTGAATTTTACGGAGAATATCTTCTTGCTTGCCGTGGCAGCGTTCGTGAAAGCTGAATTTAAAATTGCTCTTAACAAACCTTTGGCTGAAATGTACGCTAACTACATTTCGCCCGTCGATTTAAAAAATCCCGAAATTTCTTACAGAAATTTGTTAAATTCCTTACGAATGTTCTAAGATTTTTTTAAAGAGTAAAGAAATGAATGAATCGGTAAATTACGAATTGAAGAGAGAAGGAGATTTGGCCGTTTTTAAATTGAACGAGCCGAGATTCGATGCAAGTATTGCAGGTTTTGTAAAGGGTGAGTTTACAATCCTTCTTTCTACGGAAGGAATTAAAAAATTGGTTGTCGATTTGTCCGACGTTGAATATTGCGACAGCTCGGGACTTAGCGCAATATTGTTGGCTTATCGCTTGTTACAGGCAAACGAAGGTTTCATTCGTTTAGCCGGACTTCGAAAGAGTGTTAAAACCTTAATAGAAATTTCACAACTAAGCAGGATTCTTCCCGTTTCCGAAACGGCGGAAGAAGCTGTGGCTGAACTCAAAAAAATGTAGGAACGCTTGTGACTCATTCCCTCGATTATGTTATTATCGTCATCTTTTTAATTGGCGTTGCAGCTCTCGGAATATTAAGCGGCGGAAAACAAAAGAATATTCAAGATTATTTCTTAGGCGCAAAGTCTGTTCCGTGGTGGGCTGTGTGTTTTTCAATTGTGGCGGCGGAGACTTCCACATTAACTTTTATTTCAATTCCCGGACTTGCTTACTTAACGAATCTGAATTTCCTTCAGGTTACTTTCGGCTATTTGCTCGGGAGGATAATTATCGCCATCTTCCTTTTGCCTAAGTATTTCGAAGGCAATCTTGAAACGGCTTACGCTTACCTCGGGAACAGATTCGGCGCAAAAACGCGCTCTTTTGCTTCCGTGGTTTTCCTTTTTACAAGAACGGCGGCGGACGGCGTCAGGCTCTTTGCAACGGCAATTCCTCTAAAGCTGATGCTTGGAATAAGCTACCCGCTGGCAATTGTAATAGTAGCGGTTGTTACTTTGATTTACACTTCCACCGGCGGACTCAAAGGCGTAATTTGGGTGGACGTTCTGTTAATGTTTATTTACCTCGGGGGAGCAATTTTAGCCGGTATCTTCTTGTTAACCACTTACTTGCCCCACGGCTGGGAAAGTATTATTCAGGCGGCGGCTCCGGCTCACAAATTGCAGGTAATGAATTTTAATTTTGGAAATTCCCTCGGAGAATTTTTCAAGCAGCCGTACAATGCAATAAGCGGAATTTTGGGCGGGGCTTTCCTTTCAATGGCTTCGCACGGAACGGACCAGCTTATTGTGCAAAGGCTTTTGAGCACAAAGGATTTGAAAAGCGGACGCAAGGCAATTATCGGTAGCGGCGTTATTGTAATAGCGCAGTTTATTATTTTTATGCTTGTCGGAGTTGCTCTTTACGCTTTCTTCGGCAAGTTGAATATGAAGTCCGACGAGATTTTCCCGAAGTTTATTATTGATTATTTGCCCTCACCGTTTTCGGGAATAATAATCGCGGGATTGTTTGCCGCGGCAATGTCAACGCTTGCGGGGTCAATAAGCTCCCTTTCTTCTTCGACGATGATTGACCTCTACCGTCCCCACAAAAAAACAAGCGACCCGAAGAAAGAATTACGTATTTCGAGGATGTTCACTCTAATGTGGGCTTTCCTGCTTGTGGTTGCCGCACTGATATTTATGAACTCCCCGCAAACGGTTGTGGAACTTGCGCTTAGTATTGCTTCGTTTACTTACGGCGGATTATTGGGAACGTTTTTACTCGGGCTTATTAATAAAAAGGCAACTCAGGAAGACGCACTGGCAGGATTTACTGCCGGCATTTTTGTGATGATTACCGTAATTGCCTTGAACTTGGTGGCGTGGACTTGGTACACAATTGTCGGCGTTTTAACAACACTTGCCGTTGGCGGATTTTTAAGCAAACTTAATCGTAACGAAAACGAAAACGAAAGCGTAACGGAATAAATTCGGTTAAAATATGAAACTTGTACTCCTCGACTGGCTGATCATTGCTTTTTACTTTTTAGTGATTTTTGCAATTGCAATTTATTACACCAAAAGGGCGGGAAAGGACACAAAGCATTTTTTCCTCTCGGGGCGCAACCTGCCTTGGTGGATTGCCGGAACGGCAATGGTAGCAACAACTTTTGCCGCGGACACTCCGCTTGCGGTAACAGAACTTGTGGCAAAGAACGGGATTGCGGGAAACTGGCTCTGGTGGAATCTTGCAATAGGCGGTATTTTGACCGCTTTCTTTTTCGCCAAACTCTGGCGCCGGGCAGGCATTGTAACCGACGTTGAATTTGTGGAATTGAGATACTCGGGCAAACCCGCCGCGGCTTTGAGAGGTTTCCGGGCAATTTACCTCGGGCTTTTTATGAACAGCATTGTGCTGGCGTGGGTTAACGAAGCAATGCAAAAGATTTTTGCCGTAACACTCCCGGGTTTCGACCCTTTCACGCTCGTGGTTATTAGTGCGATGATAATCGCCGTTTACGCCTCCGCTTCAGGGCTGTTGGGAACGGCGCGTACTGATTCGCTGCAATTCTTGATTGCAATAAGCGGCAGCATTTTATTAGCCGTGTTGGTTTTGAAAATTCCTGTGGTCGGTGGAGTAAAAGGTTTGCAGGCAAAATTGCCCGAATGGATTTTTCAATTTACTCCCGTTATCGGAAAAACGGAAATGAATCCCATTATTGGCGGAACTCTTTCAATGGGAGCGGCGGCGTTCTTTGCGCACGTAGGATTACAATGGTGGTCAAGCTGGTATCCGGGCGCAGACCCGGGCGGCGGTGGCTACATTGCTCAAAGGATGATGTCCGCCAAGAATGAAACACATTCCTTGCTTGCAACAATTTGGTTTACTGTTGCACATTACACTTTGCGTCCTTGGCCCTGGATTATTGTTGCGCTTGCCGCGCTTGTTGCTTTGCCGAGGTTTACAAACAAGGAGCTGTTGGAGAAAAACATTGTTGAAAATTATTCCGCTGCTTACACGGCTTACGTTCACCACGTTGACAAATCAAAATTGCCTGCCTATGTTCGCGAAAAAATGAAAGCGTTTGAGAATCACGAGTTCTTTGAAAAATACGAAAACACGGTTGACCCGGGCAAAATGTACCCGAAATTAATGGTAAAATACTTACCCGCCGGGTTGCTCGGACTGATGATTGCCGTCTTCCTTGCGGCGTACATGTCAACCGTGGCATCCCAGCTTAACTGGGGCACTTCCTATTTAATCAATGATTTTTACAAACGGTTCATTAAGCCCGCAGCGGACGAAAAGCATTACGTTTTGATTTCTCGAATCTCAATTATTTTATTGACGATTTTTTCCCTTTTGATTACGAAATATTTTCTCACAACAATTTCGGGTGCGTGGGAATTTATTATTAACGCAAGTGCGGGGATGGGCGCCGTGTTAATCCTCCGTTGGTTTTGGTGGAGAATAAACGCTTGGTCGGAAATCGTTGCAATGACGGTCCCCCTGATTGTTTACCCCATTGCAAAATACGGTTACGGACTTCATTCCCCAATCACGCTTTATCCGACGGTGTTGGTTACTACGATTGTCTGGATTCTGTTTACTTACATTACCAAACCAACGGACGAAAAAACGCTTGAGAAGTTTTACAGGAAAATTCACCCGGGCGGGATTGGTTGGAAAGTTTTCCGTAAAAAATATCCCGACGTAAAACCGGACAAAGGTTACGGAGCGCTTTTTGTTAATTGGTTCTTGGGCATTGTCGTAATTTATTCCACCCTTTACGGAACGGGAAGATTGATTTTCGAAGATTACCTTAAAGGCTCGCTTGCGTTTTTGCTTAGTATTATTGCGGGAACGGTAATATATTTGAATCTTAAAAAGAAAGAAATTCAGAATTACAATGCTGAGTAAAGAACAATTAAGAAAAATAAAATTAATCGTTTTCGACCTTGACGGAACTTTGTTAAACGACGAAAGGGAAATCGGGGAAAAATCTTTTGAGCTGATTGAAAAACTTAAAGAGAAAGGTGTACACTTTTCTTTTGCTTCGGGACGTTTGCACAGCGCCCTTGTTAAATATGCCCGGCAGTTAAATATTACTACTCCCCTTATTTCTCTCGACGGTTCGCTGATTAAAAGTCACCCGGGAGATAAAATAATATTTCACTCTTACATTCCGAGAAAGCACGTGGAAAAGGCAATCCGTTTGGCGGACAAATATTTGTTGAAAATTGCTTTGTGCCACGGAGACGCAATTTATTACACGGAGGAAAATTCTCTGATTCCCGATATGATTGAAAAATACGGCGCAAAGTTCGAAGAGGTTGAAAGCTACAAAGATTATTTGGATTCGACGCTTGAAATTGTAATGGCTGGAGATTACAGGGATTCGATTAAGTACGTTACTCAAAAGTTAATGTTCCCCCACACCTTCGGGCTTTCCACCAATTATTACAAGTCCCATTCGCATCCCGGCATTTATTACATTGAAACTCGTAGAATGGGAACCTCCAAGGGAACTGGTTTGAAAAAATTAATGAAACACGTCGGTGTAGGATATTCCGAAACGGCGGTCTTGGGCGACTGGTACAACGACCGCTCGTTATTCGACACTAAAGCATTGAAAGTTGCCGTTGCCAATGCGGTCCCAGAAATTATTCGCTTGGCGGATTTTGTTACCAAGCGCTCCAACAACGAAGACGGCGCTGCTGAGTTTTTGGAAATGGTTTTGAGTTCCAAAGGTTAAAATGCCCGACGAATTAAAACATATTAAAAAAGGTTCGATGACCGTCAGAATTTTAATTTTTGCGATGACGGTTATTCTGGTTGTCTTGATGTTTCCACGCGGGGAATCGATTGAGTCGGAAGTAACCGTAGGAAGCATATGGACAAACGACGACTTAATTGCCTCGATGACTTTTGAAGTGCCCGAAAATCCGGAAGTTTACAAAAGAAAAGTTCAGCAGGCAGCCGAAAGCGTTCCGCCGGTTTTTGTCGTTCACAAGGAAGTTTTAAAAAACAGCATCGACTCGCTTAGGAAATACAAGTCCCAACTTACGAAAATTTTGGATTCGGTTATTGTTAACAAATCTTCAATTAATCCGACCGGTTTTTCCAACAAAACATTTGAAGAATTCAAACAGTTACGTCTTTCGAAAAAATTAATTACGGTTAAAGTCTCCCGCAGTTTGGACGATGCCTTTGCTATGGCGGAGGAAGTAATAAGGCGTGTGCTTGCCAAAGGGTTGTTGAGCAAACCCTTAAATTCAATTGACAAAGATTTGATTGCCGTGCGCAACGGTAAGTTCGAGAAGTTAATTAAGAAAGAAAGATTTTACGATTACGACGCTGCGAAAGAATACATTACGCGTTACTTGAACAATAACTTCAGCTTTGATTTAAATTTGAACAAAGCGGTTTCGGAACTTGTTTTTAAATTTCTTAAGCCGAATGTTGTTTTCAGTAAGGAGCTTACGGATCAGGAAATTGAAATAGCAAAAAGCAAAGTTCCCAAAACAAAGTACATTGTAAATCAGGACGAAAGAATAGTAGCGAAGCACGACAGGATTACGAAAGAGATTAAAGAGAAAATAGACGCTTACAGGAAAGCGAAGGGAAACGTCAACACATTTACCGATACGTTAATTCAAGTAGTCGGCGAAACGCTTCACATCTCTGCAATTTTTTCACTCTTCTTTATTTACATTTTTCTTTTCAGGAAAAAGTTGTTTTACAACAACCTTAAACTGCTGTTGATTTCAATCGTAATTTTGTTCGAAAGTTTTATTACTTACCTTGCCGGACACGTGGAAGTTTCCGCCCCGATTGAGCTTTTGATTTTTATTCCCGTTGCGTCAATTTTGTTTGCAATATTTTTCGATTCGCGAATTGGCTTTTACGGCACTGTGATTGTTGCCTTAACCACAGGCGCTTTGCGCGGCAACGATTACGTGTTTGTAGTGATGAACATTGTTGCCGGCGGCTTGGCGGTTTATTCCGTGCGGGATGTAAAAAACCGCTCGCAAATTTTCCGTTCGTTCCTGTTTATTCTTGTCGGCTACGTGGTTACTGCTTTTGCATTCGGGATGGAAAGCTTTTCGCGGATTGAATCGATTTTAATTTCGTCCTCTTTTGCCGCATCGAACGCTTTGATCAGTCCCGCGCTTACTTACGGATTGATTATTTTCTTTGAAAAGATTTTTAAGATTACAACAGACCTTACCTATTTGGAGCTTTCCGATTTCAACAATCCTTTGCTAAAGGAATTGGCAAAGAACGCACCGGGAACATTCAATCACTCCTTGACCATTGGAGCAATGGTCGAATCGGCCGCTGTTGAAATCGGCGCAAATCCCACTCTGGCAAGGGTTGGAGCTTATTACCACGACATCGGGAAGTTGGTTAACCCCACCGCTTTTGTCGAAAACCAAATGGGTGGAAAGAGCATTCACGAAGAATTGAATCCCCGTGAGAGCGCACAAATAATAATTAGTCACGTTAAGAAAGGGATTGAACTTGCGGAAGAGCACGGCTTACCTGCCGAAATAATTGACTTCATCCCGATGCACCACGGCACAATGGTTATTACTTATTTCTTCGAAAAAGCAAAAGAACTTTTGGGCGAGGAAAAAGTTTCCGAAGACGAATTCCGCTACCCCGGTCCCAAGCCGGACACAAAAGAAACCGCTTTGGTAATGCTTGCCGATGCAATTGAATCCACGGTAAAATCAATGGATGACCCCGAGCCTCAAAAGGTGAAGAACGTAATCAACAATTTGGTTAAGCTCCGTATTGAGGACGGGCAGTTGGACGAATCCCCGATGACGTTTTCGGACATCAGCAAAACCAAGGAAGCTTTTTACAATTATTTAATTGGTCAACAATACCACAGAATTCGCTATCCCAATCAAGACAAAATTGAAAGCGAGCCGGAAGAAGAAAAAGAATGACAGAGCAGTTTGTAAAAGAGTACCTTCTTCTTCTTAAGTTAGAAAAAAATCTCTCCGACAACTCCGTGAACTCCTACGGCAGTGACATCAGGAAATTTTTGGATTACGCCGAACAGACCGGAATTAAAGACTTAAATGAAGTTAAGACAAGTTTAATTTCGGAGTTTTTAAGCTCCTTGCAAAAACAAGGGATTAAACGTTCGACCACAGCGCGGTACATTTCTTCTCTGCGTGGATTTTTTAATTTTCTGTTTAATCAAAAATACATTACGGAAAATCCTGCGGAGTCGTTGGAATCGGTTAAGCTGGACAGAAAGCTCCCGGTGGTTTTAACCGTTGCCGAAATAGAAAAAATTTTTGAACAGCCGGACACAACCGACAAATACGGCATCCGGGACAGGGCATTGCTCGAAGTCCTTTATTCAAGCGGTTTACGTGTTTCGGAGGCTGCGTCGTTAAAAATAAACGACATTTATTTCGAAGAAGAAGTTGTTCGCATTTTCGGAAAGGGGAGCAAGGAGAGGATTGTCCCCATTGGTTCGAGTGCCCTCAAATGGGTACGCAAATATTTGTTGGAGAGCCGACCGTTGTTCGAAAAGCGTGGCGTTAGCGAAGGGATTCTTTTCTTAAACAGAAACGGGAAAAAACTTTCACGGATGGGCATCTGGAAAATTATTGACCGTTACGTAAAAATGGCGGAAATTCAAAAGGCGGTTCATCCGCACACGTTCAGGCATTCTTTTGCAACGCACCTCGTTGAAGGCGGTGCGGATTTGAGAGCCGTTCAGGAAATGCTCGGTCACGAGGATATTTCGACTACGCAAATTTACACGCACATCGACAGGGAGTACATTAAACAAGTGCACAAAGATTTTCATCCGAGGGGTTAAAGTGGATGTCTCGGTTAATCCCCGTTTGTGGAAATGGTTGTTGTTCATTCCATTTCTGTTTCTTTCTTTTGCAATTCACGAGTTTGCACACGCGTTTTTTGCCGATTTGTTCGGCGACGACACTCCGCGCAGGGAAGGACAGTTAACTTTAAATCCGCTCAAACACATTGATTTGCTGGGCAGTGTTGTCATTCCTATTTTGGGAATGATGTCCGGCGGGTTCATTCTCGGTTGGGCAAAACCGGTAAATGTAAACAGAAGCAATTTTCGTAATCCGAGGGTTCACGATATTATTGTTTCAACGGTTGGCTCTTTGTCCAACTTGTTTACGGCAATAATATTGTCACTGATTTTGAACATTTCAAAAATTGAACTAAATTCAATTTTGTTGGGCGTGGTAAATCTTACGATTTATTTTAACGTTTTCCTTTTCTTTTTTAACCTTTTGCCCATTCCGCCGTTGGACGGCACGCACATTTTATTTAATCTCTTCCCCAATCAAATTACTTACAAATATTTACACTTGGGCTACATTGGTTTGCTTATTCTTTTCCTTTTTATTTACAGTCCGCTTTGGAATTATTTTATTGCCGTAGTGGATTATTTTGCAGCGGTTCTAATCTGAAATTTTGTGACACTTGTTCGAGAGATTTTTTATTATTAAAAATTGTTTTTAAATATTTTTGTTTTGTTTGGAGCTAACTGGTAACGTACCGGTGATTATTGCTTACTAAGATTGAACGGAGAATGAACTCGTTAAAATGAAGACTTATTTCAGAATATTACAATTTGTTAAGCCCTACTGGAAATACGTAGTCTCTTCGATTTCCTTTACAATTTTTTACGCATTATTAAACGGCGCTTCGGTTTATTTGACTATTCCGTTACTCAGCACACTGTTTCAAGAAGGGAAAAACCCTACTGCAAAAACCGTAAAATCGACAGGCGGGACGAATATTCTCCCGCATTGGTTAACGCAGGGAATAAATCAGCTTGCAGAGGAATTTAAGCATTTTGTTTTCTCCGGCGACACTTCGGAAGTTTTGCTAAAAATTTGTGTGCTGATTTTAATTACGTTTCTCGGAAAAAATATTTTCGGTTATTTGCAGGCTTATTTTCTTGCTTACGTAGAGCAAGGCGTAATTAGGGACATTCGCAATAAAGTTTACGCACACCTCCACAAACTGCCGATGAGTTTTTTCAAAAACGAAAAGACCGGAAATTTGATTTCAAGAATTACAAACGACGTGAACGTAATTCAGCAAAGCGTGTCAGCAGTCTTCTTGAATATGATTAGGGAACCCCTGACAATATTGGTCTTTCTCGGCATTGCTATTTCAATTAGTCTGAAACTCACAATCTTTTCTTTAATCATTCTTCCCTTCTCCCTTGGAATAATCAGCTACATCGGTAAAATTTTAAGAAAGCAAAGCTCGGTGCTTCAGCAAAAAATGGCGGACATTACAACCGTTTTGCACGAGACAATCACGGGAATTAAAATTGTCAAAGCCTTCGGAATGGAAGATTACGAGAATCGTAAATTTGTCAAGGAGACTAACAATTTCTTCCGTTTGATTCTTAAAATGGTAAGAGTTCGGAATATTGCAAGTCCTGCCACGGAATTCCTCAGCGTAGTAGTAGGTGTTGTGCTTGTTTATTACGGCGGACTGCTTGTTCTGCAGGAGCATTCCTTGAAAGCAAGCGAGTTCCTCGGTTTCCTCTTTGCAATTTTTCAACTGATGCCGCCCATTAAGGAATTGAGCAGTGTAAACAACAGGATTCAGGAATCCAGCGCGGCGGCGGACAGGGTTTTTGAAATTCTTGACACCGTGCCTAACATCGTTGACGCACCGGACGCTGTTGAAATAGACGGCTTTAAAAATTCGATTGAGTACAAAAACGTTTCGTTCCATTACGACGATTCGCAAGAGCTTGTGTTGAAGAACATTTCGTTCAGGGTTAACCGGGGCGAGATTGTGGCGATTGTAGGCAGTTCTGGTGCAGGCAAATCCACGCTGGTCGATTTACTTCCCCGCTTTTTTGACCCCACAGGCGGAGCAATTTATTTTGACGGAATTGATTTGAGAGAAATTAAGATTGCTTCTCTCCGTAAACAAATTGGAATTGTTACTCAGGAAATTGTTTTGTTCAACGAAACAGTCCGCAACAACATTGCTTACGGACTTTCTGATTGCCCGTTGGAAAAAATTGTTGAATCCGCAAAGGCGGCGAACGCACATAATTTTATTATTGAGTTGCCACAAGGTTACGATACGGTAATAGGGGAAAGGGGAACAAAGCTCTCGGGCGGCGAGAGGCAAAGAATATCAATAGCGAGAGCGTTGTTGAAAAATCCGCCGATAATGATTTTCGACGAGGCAACTTCCTCACTGGACAACGAATCCGAAGCGCTTGTGCAGGAGGCAATCGAGCGGTTGATGAACGACCGCACTACGTTTGTAATTGCACACAGGTTGAGCACAATCAGAAATGCAGACAGAATTTTGGTTCTCGAAAACGGAACAGTTGTTCAGGAAGGGAAACACGAAGAACTGTTGAGAGACAAAAGCGGGATTTACCGCAAACTTTACGAATTACAATTCAGGAACGGCAAATGAATCCGACAGGACAAAATAGTAAAGTAATTGACAAAATAATCATTGCATTTTCCGTTCTGTTTTTTGCAACATTAACGAACTCGATTTTCCTTAGTCAACTCGGGTATTTCGGTGCGTTGCTGTTTTTGTTGGTGAAGTGGGCGGTCGAAAAGAAAAATCCTTTCGGCAAGACAGGACTTGAGTTACCAATCTTGCTGTTTGTAATCACGGAAATTCTTTCAACGGTTTTTTCCGTAGCCCCTTCCCAAGCAGCTCACACGCTTGTAAAAAGGTTTATGATTATTCCCGTCCTTTACGTTACGCTTTTTGTTGCTTCGGATGAAAAATCCGCCAAAAGGGTTGTGTGGATTTTCCTCGGCGCCGCTTTCCTTACGGCTTTTGTTTATTTGATTGCTTCGTACGAACATTACGTCCGGCATCTTTACACTTTGAAGTCCAGCGGACCCAGCACGTTTCAATACGTAATGACGGCGGGAGGATTGCTCAGTATTGTTACCGTTTATTTCTTTGCTTTTTTCCTGAACGAAAAATTGAAAGCGCGGAATAAAATTCTTTTGGGGCTGGCGTTCCTGATTTTATTGATTGCTCTTGCAGGCAGTTACACGAGAGCCGCGTGGTTAGGGACTTTGGCGGGCATCGGAATTATTTTACTCATTAGGAAAAATTGGGTCGTAATCGGTTTGGGCATCGGAATAATAATTGTTTACTTCCTGATGAACCCGAAAGTCAGTAATATTAAGGAATACAAAATTGCAGGCGACAAATTAAATTACGTCCGGACAATTGAAACAAAGGGACGCGCAAGACAGCTTGCCGCAGAGAACGAGTTTGTTCTTGCCGCTGATTACGACGACGGATTTTTGGTTTTGAAAAACGGCAAAATTGTTTCGCACCTGAAAACGGAGAAGCCGGTTATTTCGTTAAACAGGTACAAGCCACAGGTTTATTATTCCTCCACGATGAACAAAACTTATTATTTCGTTTCGGTTGACGATTCGGCAAGAATGAGATTGCTCTCGGAGTTTATTCCGCCGTTTCAGGTTCAGGGCACGGGCGCGGTTAACGGTCTCGTTTATTTCCTCGGCTCAAAAGGAGAGGTTGCGGCGGTTGGCAATCCCGATAATCCCAAAGTGATTCTTACAGGCAGCCTTGGTGCGGATGTTGACCACGCAGGGGTAACAAAAAATATTCTCGTTGTATTCTCCGGCTTGAGAAAAAAATTGTCCGTTTACTCAATGAATGGAGTTTCTCTTGGCAAGCTTTTTTACTCCGAGCCTGCCGATTATGCCCAAGCAATGCTGAGTGCAAAAGATTCGGTTTTTGTGTTTTGGACGGGGAAAGAATTTAAAGCATTCAAAACCGCAGGCGGGAAAGTTCTGAAATTTAACGGGAGCGGAAAACTTGCGAACACCAAGGTTGTGCGGTTTCAGGGAAAGAATCTTTGGGCTTTGACTTTTGACAACAGGTTGTTAAAAGTTAATTTTAATTTTCCCGATTTAAAATTGGAAAGAAGTTACAAGCTTCCTTACAAAGCAAATGATTTTCTT
>JALWGH010000078.1 GCA_027013735.1 Melioribacteraceae bacterium | reverse complement strand
ATTTTATTTTTATTTGTAAAATATATTTAACTTAATTACTCTTATGACAAACGTTGATCAAATATATCGTCAAATAATTGATTTCCTGCCATTGCCTTCAATGATTCATCAGGATATGAAAGTTGTTTATGCTAATGATTTATTAGCTAAACATTACGGCTTTGATAACAAAGAAGAATTAATTGGTAAGTCCGTACTTTCTTTTTTATCCCAAGAATTTTTACAAGTTGCCAAAGAAAGAATTGAATATATGCTGTCTTCGGGCAAAGGAGTAAATACTTTAATTGAAAAAGTTGTAAAGGAAAACGGCGAGGTTGCCGAGGTTGAAATTACCGCTTCTCCGATAATGTACAATAACAAACCGGCTATACTTCTTATTGCTAATGATATGACTCCTCTAAAGAGAATGTACGAGGAGATAAAAAAGAAAAATGAAGAATTGGAGAAAGCCAGACAAGTAAATTTAAATATTATTGATGATCTTGCGCTGGAGATTGAAGAAAAGAAAAAGGTTCAGGAAAAACTAAAATACAGTGAAGAGAAATTCCGCACTTTGTTCGAATCTTCACCTGATGCGGTTTTTATTATGAAAGATGGGCACTTTGTTGACTGTAATGTTGCTGCTACGAAAATGTTTGGATGTGGCAAAGAGGAAATTATTGGGAAAACGCCAATTGATTTTTCACCTGTTTTGCAGCCGAACGGAAAGAACTCCGAAGAAGAAGTTTTGAAATATATTAGCAAAGCTAATAAAGGCAGGTATCAGTTCTTTGAATGGAGACATATTAGATTGAACGGCGAAAAGTTTGACGCTGAGGTTAAGTTAACAAAATTCAAGTTAGGCAAGGAAAAATATTTAAGCGCTATTGTAAGGGATATTACCGAACGTAAGAGAACAACAGAGAAATTAAAAGAAAGTGAGGAAAGATTCAGAACTTTGGCAGCTGCCACATCTACGGCTATTTTTGTTTATAGGGGAGAAAATTTTATTTACGTTAATAAAGCCGGAATGGATTTAACCGGCTATTCATTGAATGATATTTATAAAATGAAATTTTGGGATGTTGTACACCCTGACTATAAAGAATTTATTAAACAACGTGGATTTGAGCGTCAGAGAGGTGAGAAGGTAGAGAGTCGTTATGAATTTAAAATAATTACTAAGAAGGGAGAAGAAAGGTGGATTGATTTTACCGCTGGTTTAATGCTATGGGAAGGAAAACCTACTGCTATTGGCAGCGCTTTTGATATTACGGAAAGAAAGAAAGCCGAAGAACAACTTAGGGAGAGCGAAGAACGTTTTCGCTCTATGGCGGAATTATTGCCCGTGGCTGTTTTTGAATCCGACCTCAGAAAAAATATTACTTATGCAAATAAGAAAGCATTGGAATTATTCAAATACTCCGAAAAAGATTTGGAAAAAGGGCTTAACGGAATAGATCTCATTGCACAGCAAGACAGGGAAATAGCTACGGAAAATCTGAAAGAAATAACCGAAAGAGGAATTTCGATAAGCAATGAATATCTGGCTAAGAAAAGAGACGGAACGTTTTTTCCTGCTTTCTTTAAAACGAACGGAATAAGCAAAAACGGTAAAATAATCGGTTTCAGAGGAATTGTGGAAGACATCACTTACCGTAAGAGAAGCGAAAATATTTTAAAAATTCAATACGAAATTGCCCGTGCGGTCTTGCTTTCAAAAAACATCGGAGAATTATTTGAAATAGTACGGAAAGAGTTAAGCCGGTTTATTGATACAAGCAATTTCTACTACGCGGAATACGACAAGGAAAAACATATTTTTACGATCCCTTTTGAAAAAAGCAGAGAAGCTTCTTCTCCGCTTTGGAAAGCGGAAGGTTCTCTGACAGGGTATTTATTAAAAAAGGGAAAGACACTTTTACTCGACAAAGTACAGATTAAGGAGTTAATATCAACAAAGAAGATTAAAAAAATAGGTGCCTTGCCTCAGCAATGGTTGGGTGCGCCAATTAAATTGAAAGGAAAGTTCGCGGGAGCAATAGTATTACAGAATTACAAAGACCCTGAGGCGTTTGACAGATACTCTAAAGAAATTATCGAAATAATTTCCCAGCAAATAAGTACTTACATTGAACAAAAGAAAACTGAGGAGGAAGCTAATAAATTGGCAAAGGCTGTACAAAACAGTCCCAGCGCTATTTTTATTACCGACCCGAATTGGAGGATTCAATATGCTAATCCGAAGCTGGAGCAAATGTCCGGCTATTCTTTAGATGAACTTATTGGTAAAAAAACAAGCATTTTCCAGTCTGGCTTGCAGAGCGATTCTTATTTGAAATTTATGAAGAGTGATGTTGCGGAGGGCAATTCTTGGGAAGGGGAGTTTATTAATAAAAAGAAAAACGGCGAATATTTCTGGGTAAGGTCTTCGGTTTCTCCATTGCTGGACGAAAACGGAAAAATAACAAATTACGTTATTGTTCAAGAGGATATTACCGAAAAGAAGAGAATGGAAAATTTGCTTAAGGAATCCGAAGCTCAGTTCCGCTCCATTTGGGAAAATTCCCGAGATGCAATGCGACTGATTAATTCACACGGCGAGTTTGTCGATGTTAATGATGCTTTTTGTGAAATGGTTAGTAAGTCGAAAGAGGAATTAATAGGAAAGAAGTTTTATGTTGTTTACAATGATTTTAACGAAAAGGTTTTCGAAGAATTTTTAGAGCGATTTATTCGGGAAGATTTCGAGCCGAATTTTGAAGTTGAAGTTGTTTTGTGGAACGGTAAGAAAAGATGGCTCGAATTAACAAATACATTTTTGAAATTTGGAGATAAACCAAGTCTTTTGTTGAGCATTATTCGTGACGTAACCGAAAGACAAGAAATGTTACGGGCAACTATTGAAGCAAAAGAAAAAGCCGAGGAAATGAACAGGTTGAAATCTCAATTCTTTGTTTATATGAGTCACGAATTGAGAACGCCCTTTATGGGCATAATGGGATATTCCCAGTTATTATTGGATGAGCTTAAGAATGAAGAATTGAGAATAATGACTCAGGGAATATTAAATACTTCCCGCCGAATGTTGAACACATTGAACAACATCTTGGATGTTACGAAACTTGAGTTCGACCAAAACGAAATGCTGTTGGAAGATATTAACTTGGGCGAAGTTGTCCTTGATGTTTATGATTCATTCCTGCAAAGCGCTATCGAAAAAAATATTTCCTTGAAAAAATCTATTCCCGACAAGGAGGTTATTATTAAAACCGACCGGAGAATTGTTCACGGGATTTTGGAAAATCTTGTTAACAACGCAATTAAATTCACCGAAAAGGGTTACGTCGAAATAAAGTTAAATACATTTGAAGATGAAAGCGAAGGAAAGTTTGCAAGACTTACCGTTAACGACACAGGTATTGGTATTCCAAAAGAAAAACAAAAAGTAATTTGGGAAGAATTCAGACAGGCAAGCGAAGGAACAGCTCGTAATTATCAAGGCTCAGGGTTGGGCTTAACAATCGTACAAAAATACGTTCAAATGATTAACGGAAAAATTAAACTTGAAAGCGACGAAGGGAAAGGGGCTACTTTTATTGTTGATATCCCTTTGGGAAAAGAAGGTGCGGAATTAAAGCAGGGGTAAAAAATGACCGATGAGAAAAAACTGAAAAAATTATTGTACGTTGAAGATGATTTGCCATCGTTAGACACCGTCCAGAAGTTAATCAGGAAATGGTACGATGTGGACGGAGCTACCACACCCGCCGTAGCACTTGAAAAAGTTAAATCCAATCAATACGATGCAATACTTATGGATATTGGCTTGGGGCAAGGAATGAACGGAATTGAACTTACTGATTTGATTAGGGAAGTCCCGGGCTACGAAAATGTTCCTGTTATTGCTGTTACCGCGTTTGCAAGCATTACGGAAAAAAGGGAAATAATGTCGCATCAATTGACTCATTACATTTCCAAGCCTTTTTATCGAGAGGATTTGTTGAAGATAATTGACGAGGCAATTAAACAGAGTACAGATAACAGTGAACAGTGAACAGAGAGCAGTGGTGTTAAAATTTAAGTGGGTGGCTAAAAATTTTTAGGGTGTTTAATTTGAGTTTTTTGCGGCTGTGCCGTATTCAATTACTCCGGTTGAAAAATATTTCCCCGCAACGAAGAGAAAGAGAACAAAGGTTAAAATATTCAATAGAACGACAGTAAGATATTCCGAGTTGCTTAAATAACCTGCCGTTAGTTTCAACATTGCTGTTGGTACGGATGTAAATGGGAAGTAGAGTAGGAGTTGTGTTAGAATATCGTTGGGCTGGGAAAAAATGTGAAGCACAATTATTACCGGCAGGATTACTATTACACTTATTATTGCTAACAATTGTTGTGCATCGTGGTCGGACTTTACAAAAGCCCCTATCGACACAAACAACATTGTAAACATTAAATATCCGGCTCCGAATAAAATTGCAAACTGCAAGATGTTTTGTAAAGTAAAAGCCGTTGTAAGCTGTCTGTTAAAGAACAACAATCCGACGGAAATCCAAATTACAAATTGAATCAAGTTTACCGTAATGAGCCCGAAAGTTTTGCCACTCAAAATTGTTTTTGCGTTACAGCTTGTTAGCAATATTTCAATTATCCGGTTGGACTTTTCCTCAGAAATACTGCGGATAAACATTCCCCCTGAAAACAAAACCGAGGAAATGAACAATAAAATCAAGGCAAAATCTCCGGCAAACTTTTTAAGGAAATTGTTTTCCCCGTCAGGCTTTATTTTTGCAACCGTAACGGAAGGAATTTCCAAAAGTTTTTCTTTTTGTTTTAATGGAATTCCGGCAGACAAAACATTTTTCTTGAAAGCGGATTTTAACAAAATGCTTTTAAGTCC
>JALWGH010000077.1 GCA_027013735.1 Melioribacteraceae bacterium | reverse complement strand
ATTGTCGGAACAAAACAAGCGTTTAAAGGAGAGAAAAAAGCCGGTTATGAAAACGATGTTTGGATTCCAACCGGCGTTCAAATTATTTCCGATAGGTTGGATACTTTGGCAATTTGGCGCAAAGGAATAATAACATATCCGGCAATAACAAGGAATAATTATGGTCGGGGGATAAGTTATCTGATTGGGTTGTCGGATTGGTTGACTCCCTCAAATGAAGGCGGTAATGCCGGCATTTCACAAATTGAAAAATTTTATGAATATGTGGCGAAAGATTATTATCATCATAATGCTTTACCAGTGCAACGAAACATATGGCCTAACGGTTATGACGCGGCTTTTGCAGTTACATTTAATATAGCGGACACGTTACCTTCTTACAAATTCGTTATGGATAAATTGCAATCGCAGCATATCAATCCTACTTTTTTTGTTAGCGGTATAATAAAAAGCAATATTAGAAAATATTTAAAAAAGGCTAATGCCGCCTTGGCTTCAAGCGGTTACTTGTATGCAGATTATACCGTTTTCGATTTTGCCGACGCTACGCAAGATGTTTTACAAAACGAAGCCGTTTGGCAAATTAAATTCAAAGGGTTTCGATTTCCTTTCACAACTCCAAGTTACAAGGGAATGCTGGCGTTAAAGAAAAACAATTACTTATATGACAGCAGTATTGGCGCAAACAATATTGATTTTATACACGGCAGCGTTGTGCCTTACAATTTGGTTCTCGCCGGTAGAGATTATTATCAGACCACGGATATGTTTGAGATTGCTCCGACATATCACGATGATTACTTTTTTATTGGGAAACTTAAAACAAACGAATACAAAACGCCTCGGCAATTGCAAAACGACATCCTACGATACCGGCAATATTTACAAGACTATTGGAACTATGCCGTTAAACCAAAAAAAGGTTTGATGTTGGTTTTGGCGCACCCTGATTTAACCGGTTACAACGAAAATACTTTTTCTGCATTGCAAAACATAATAGATACGGTAAAAACGCAAAACGTTTGGTTAACGGATTTGCCTAATATTGTAGATTATTTTAAGAATATTGATTATGTTTCATTATTCGTGGAAAACAATAATAAGCAAGTTAAAATTTTTGTAAAAACCGAAAACGACGCTCAAATAAAAAATTATTCTTTAAAATTAAATTTCAAACCTGCAAGCGGCTCTTCAACGATTGGAAGTGCTGAAATAAAGCGAATAAATAATAATTATTTCATTGTCTTTGACGCAATCAATAATCAAATAATATCAATTAGAAAATAAAAAAGCCAGTTGCCGAAACAAATGCCTTTCAAAGACAATTCCTTTACGAACATTACCGTCGGATTCGGCGTCAGAAATTTTTACGACATCAAACAAGGATTTCTTGAATTCCACCGCGTTCTTGAGAAAGGCGGTAAGGCTACGGTGCTCGAATTGAAAATGCCTAAGAGTCCCTTCATTAAAAAGGTTTACGATTTTTACTTTTCAAAGATTGTCCCGATTATCGGACGAATAATTTCAAAAGACCCTGGGGCGTACAACTACCTTCCCGAGTCTGTCCATTCGTTTGACAAAGCAATTGATTTGAAAGGGCTTTTGTACGAAGCGGGTTTTAGCAACGTTGAATATTACACGCTTACGCTCGGACTTGTGCAGTTAGCAATTGCGGAAAAATAGATTACCGGTCAATTATTCCTTTTTCAATCAACAATTGCTTAAGCTCGCTAAAGGCTTTACCACGATGACTGATTTTGTTCTTTTCCTCCAATGTAATTTCGGCTAAGGTTTTTTCGTAACCTTCGGGTTTAAATATCGGATCATAGCCGAAGCCGTTTTGACCGCGGTATTCTTTAATGATCTCACCCTTAAGCCTACCAACCGCAGTAATAACAGCGTTTCCGTCGTAATAGGTTGCCGCACAAACAAAAGCGGCTTTGTGAGGCTGTGGAAATTTTTCCAATTCCTTTAGCAACTTTTTGTTGTTGGATTCGTATGTTGCGTTAGCACCCGAATATCTCGCCGAGTAAACACCTGGAGCGCCGTTTAATTGTTCAACGGTTAAACCGGAGTCATCCCCTATTGCAGGAATTTGGTAAAAGTCAAAAACTGTTTTTACTTTAATTAACGAATTCTCTTCAAATGTTTCGGCATCCTCAATAATATTAGGCTTTACGCTGAAATCATTCAGCGAGAGTAATTCAACATCTGTGTCTTCAAATAATTTTTTGACTTCTTCAAATTTGTGTTTGTTGCCCGTTGCAAATATTATTTTCATTTTCAATCAATTCTCTTCAGTAAATTCTGTAATTCTTCTTTTCCTTTTTCGTAAATTTCAAGTTGATCGTAAAGTAAAGATTTACCTTTCTCAACAACTTTTTTCCCTTCAATAAAAACGTAATTAACATTCTCGCTGTTTGCCGAATAAACAATGTTAGAGTAAATATTTGCGCCTTCGTTCAGCAAACCGACCGTCGGAGTTTGGAGATTCAACAAAACAACATCAGCCTTTTTACCTTCCTCAATACTGCCTGTTACGTCGTCGATGTGCAAAGCCCTTGCCCCTTCTATTGTGGCAAGGCGGAAGACTGTCAAGGCATCCATTGCTTCCGGCGAATGAACCGGCTTTTGAATCAAAGCGGCTAAGCGCATTTCGGTGAACATATTCAAATTATTATTACAAGGCGCTCCGTCCGCCCCGAGGGAAACCGAAACATTTTTTTCCAAATAGTTTGGAATATTTGCAATGCCCGAACCCAATTTCAAATTGGCTGAAGGACAGTGCGCTATTCTTGTTTCCGTCTCTTTCAAAATTCCGACTTCTTTTTCGTTTACGTGAATCCCGTGTGCAAGCAATGTGTGCTCTCCCAAAGCGCCGATTGAATTGAAGTACTCGATGTTTTCCATTCCCGTCAACCTTCGCACTTCTTCAATTTCGCCCTTGTTTTCCGAAGCGTGAGTGTGGTACATTGCCCCTTCGAAATCTTTAACAACCTCTGCGGTTTCTTTCAACAACTCTTCACTGCACGAAAGAACGAACCTCGGCGCAAAAGCATATTTGATTCTTCCGTCACCGGCATTGTGAAAAGCCTTAGCAAGTTCCACAGAGCTTTGAATGCTGTCTCTTGTGGATTCTTTAAACTCGGGCAGTAAGTCATTTCTGTCAACCATGCACTTACCGGCAAAAGCCCTGATGCCGGAATTGAGCAGTTCGTCAAAAATTACTTCTTCGTGATTAATAGTACCCATATCCATTATTGTAGTTGTTCCGCCTTTAATCAATTCGTTCAAGCCCAACTTTGCGGAAGCTCTCAAAGAGCTTTGCGAATGGGCATTCTCCATTGGGAAAATTCTCTTTTGCAGCCAGTCCAACAAAAGCAAATCGTCTGCAAGTCCGCGGAAAAGCGTTTGGCAAAGATGCACGTGTGTTTGCACAAATCCGGGGATTAAAGTCAAGGAAGGTTCGTTAATTACTTCGCCATCAAAATCTCCGGCGTTGAATTCTCCCGCCCGGTAAATCTTTTTAATAATTCCGTTTTCAATTTCAACCGCTCCGTTCTTAATAATTTCATTCGAGTCGTTTACGGTTACAATGTCCCCCGCAATAATTAATGTTTTATTATTCATTTTCTTTCTCCTTGTCGTCAATTAAATCTTCCATTTGCTCAAAGGCGTAACGCAGATGCGGGATTACAATCGAGCCACCGACAATCAAAGCAATGTTAAACGTCTCGTAAAACTCCTGCCTGTTTGCGCCTTCCTGAACAGCGCGGTCAATGTGGTAGAGGATGCAATCGTCGCAGCGTAAAACCATTGAAGCAACAAGTCCCATTAGCTCTTTTGTTTTTGCGTTGAGCGCGCCGTCGATGTAAGCTTTGTTGTCCAACGCAAAAAATTTCTTAAAATCCCTGAAGCCCGAGTTTAATATTTTGTCATTCATCTCGGCTCTGTATTTTTTGAATTCGGCAACATGCTTGCTCATTTAAATCTCTCCAATTCTTTTTTCAAATACTTTCCCGTGAGGCTTCGCGGATTAGAGGCAACTTCTTCCGGCGTGCCTGCCGCAACGATGCGTCCTCCGTGCTCACCGCCACCGGGTCCCAAATCAATAATGTAATCGGCAACTTTAATTACGTCAAGATTATGCTCTACAATAATAACGGTATTTCCTTTTTCAACCAATTTATTTAAAACGTTAAGCAAGGCTTTTACGTCTTCAAAATGCAAGCCGGTGGTCGGTTCGTCCAATACGTAAAGGGTTTTGCCCGTGCTCACTTTGCTAAGCTCGGTAGCAAGTTTTACCCTTTGCGCTTCGCCGCCAGAAAGCTTGGGTGCCTGCTGTCCGAGTTTCACGTAACCCAAACCCACGTCGTAGAGTGCCCGGAGTTTCCTTTTAATTCTCGGGAACTCGTCGAAAAATTCAAGAGCTTCTTCGACGGTCATTTCAAGGACGTCAGCAATTGATTTGGTTTTGTAAAGGACTTCGAGTGTTTCCTGATTGTAACGTTTGCCTTTGCACTCTTCGCAAACCACAAAAACATCGGGCAGAAAATTCATTTCGATTTTCTTTACGCCGTCGCCTTTGCAAGCCTCGCACCTGCCTCCCTTTACATTAAAGCTAAATCTTCCCGGCTTGTAACCTCTCATCCGCGACTCCGGTAACTGAGCGTAAAGATCGCGAATAAAAGTAAACAAACCCGTGTAAGTAGCGGGATTCGAACGAGGCGTTCTTCCGATTGGCGATTGATCGATTTCAATTACTTTGTCGATGTGTTCAAGTCCGCTAACTCCTTTGTATTTCAAAGGAACGACTTTCGAGTTGTAAAATTTTTTCATTAAAATTCTTACGAGCGTGTCGTTTACGAGTGTTGATTTTCCCGAACCGCTCACGCCGGTAATTGCCGTGAAAGTTCCGA
>JALWGH010000076.1 GCA_027013735.1 Melioribacteraceae bacterium | reverse complement strand
CAATAATATCAACGGTTTCGCCGGGTTGTATTTGCACGTCGGCAAATTTAACGGCACCGCTAAATACCCACAGATGCTTCCGCATTAAAGATTTTTCTTTTCCTTTTTTCAGAATAACTTTCTTTGCCATTGTTTCCAATTGTTATTGTAAGAATCAACGATTTTTAAAATATCGAATTTACATCCGACATCCAACAAAATGATTCTTTTTGTTAAGGAAACTAATTAAACCTAAGTCCGTCTAAAAACAAAATTTGCTTTGATTTTTTATTTGAATCACGAAAGCAGTAATTTTTGAGAAATTTTTCAGAAAATTATTTACGAGGTTAAACAATGCGAAATGTGTTTTACAATTTGAAGAAGGCAACGCTTCTGCTCTCTTTGCTGCTCGTTGCGGGAGCTTGCTCGGTATCGAATAACACGGTTAAAACCGCATCCGATCAAAGTTGGATAAATTACGATACGGTTAAAGCCCGCAAATTCGACACCGGAAAAATGTGGACTTTCGATTACCCGCCTGTGGATTACTTTGATTCCACTTACCATTTCCGCCCTTCCCAAGAATGGCTTGACGATGTGCGGATGTCCGCATTGAAATTTGCAAGTTGGTGCTCGGCTTCCTTCGTTTCTGCTGATGGACTCGTAATGACAAATCACCATTGCGTTGATTTCATTACAAAAAGCATTCAGAAAAAAGGCGAGGACATTAAGAAGAACGGATTCTACGCCAAAACGTTAAAGGACGAAAGAAAAATTCCTGGCGTCTTTGTTGACCAGCTCGTTTTAATCAAAGACGTAACGGACGAAGTCCTTGCCGCCGAAAAAGACGGTAAAACTTTGGAAGAAAAAAGAAAACTTCGCGAAAAGAAAATCGAAGAACTGCAATCGAGTTACGCCGAGGACACCGGACTGGTTTGTAAGATTGTTCCGCTTTACAGCGGCGGGCGTTATTCCCTTTACGGCTACAAAAGATACGGCGACGTGCGTATGGTTTTTGTGGGAGAAAGCAGAATGGGGCTTTACGGCGGCGATCCGGACAATTTCACCTACCCGCGTTACAATCCCGATTTTTCGTTCGTCCGCGTTTACGACGAAGACGGCAAACCACTCCACACAGACCATTATTTTAAATGGAGCAAAAACGGTCCGCAACCGGGAGAGCCGATTTTCGTTGTCGGTAATCCGGCAAGGACAAGCAGGTTAAAGACAATTTCCCAATTGGCGTTTATGCGGGACGTTACACTGCGTAACCAAGCGTTTGCCTTGCAGGGAATTAAAAAGATTTACGCCGATATGATGAAGCGTTTCCCTGAAAAGAAAAAATATTCCGATATGTTCTTTATGCTGGCTAATTCCGAAAAGGCAATTACCGGAGAGTTAAAAGGTTTGCGCAACCAATATTTGTGGGCGCGGAAAAAAGATTTTGAAAGAAAGTTTAAAGCTGCCGTTCAAAACAATCCGAAGTTAAACGCAAAGTACGGATATCTTTGGGACGCAATAGAAAAGGTTCAGCGGGAAAAAAGGAAATACGCTTACTTTACTCAATCGGTTACCTCAAGAAGAGGCTTATCCCCTACTTATTTGACGATTGCCAAGAAGCTGGTTCTCCTTGCGCAAACGGCAAAAGCGAAGGAAATTCCCGATTCCACCTTGAACAAAAAATTGGACAATATTTACAAGCGCGAAATATTCTTGCCTTACGAGAAAGAAGCGCTTCGGTTGTACGCCGATTACTTAAAGCTTAACCTCGGCAAGGACAATGAATATTACAAAATTCTTTTCGGCGGTTACGAAGGCAAGGAAGCCGTTGATTACGCATTAAACAACAGTAAGATTAAAACAAAGGAAGATGCGAAAGCTTTGTTCAAGAAGGGAATATTAACTTCCGACGATCCGTTTGTTAAATTTACTCTTGCAACCGCACCAAAACTTGCCGAGTATATGAAGAAAATGGCGAAGTTGGAAGAGAAGGAACAAGCTTTAAGCGACGAGCTCGGCAAAGCAATCTACGCCGTTTACGGCACGTCAATTCCGCCGGACGCTACTTTTACATTGCGCATCAGCGACGGCGTAATGAAGCCTTACAAATACAACGGAACGGTTGCGCCCGTGTTTACAACCTTCTACGGCGTTTACGACCGCTATTACTCCCACTTGAAAAAATTCCCTTGGGACTTGCCGAAAGAATGGTTAAATCCGCCGGGACATTTGGACTTGAAAACCCCGCTTAACTTTATCTCAACTTGCGATATTATCGGGGGCAACTCCGGTAGCCCCGTAATTAACAAAAACGCTGAAATAGTTGGCGTGGCGTTCGACGGAAACATTGAAAGCCTCCCTGGATTTTACATTTACACCGACGAAGCAAACCGCACGGTTGCAGTGGCTTCCCAAGGAATACTTGAAACCGTTGGTGACATCTACGCTGCAAAGCGGCTCGTTGAAGAATTAAAACTCGGGCACATTCCCGAAGAATATAAACAAGCGGAAAAAGAAGAAAAGAAAAAAGACGAAGACAAAAAATAATTTCATTAAATAGCAGTTTTAACAGGGCAGCTTCGGCTGCCCTTTTTTATTAAGTTCCGAAACTAATTTCCCATTCAAAAAATTTTACGAATCAATTCCCTTCCTCGACAAAACACCTTGTTGGTAATAATGTTTAATTTCCTTCATTTCCGTAACCAAATCTGCGCGGGAAATTACTTCCTCGGGACAATACCGTCCCGTAAGCACAAGCTCAACATTATCCGGCTTTTGCTCAATAATATCAAGGATTTCCTTTGCAGTCAAAAGTTTAAAATAAGTCGCAACACAAATTTCATCCAACACAAAAACATCGTAGCGTTTTTGTTTCAGTAGATCGCCGACGTTTTTTAATGCTCTATTGATTTCCGATTTCTCCTTTTCGTTTGGCTCCCTTTTTTCAAGCACAAAAGCGTCGTCGCCTGCTTGTTCAACAATAATATCGGGACGAAACGCTTCTAATGATTTTAACTCGGAGTAAGGAAAGTTTTTCATTATTTGAAGAAAATAAACCCGCAAGCCTGCGCCGGCTGCACGTACGGCAAGCCCAATAGCAGCAGTGGTTTTCCCCTTTCCGTTACCCGTGTAAACGTGTGTGTAACCTTTCTTTAATTTCATTTTTGTTTTATCCGGTTGTTTTCTTTTTAGCAAAAATAAGAATAGTTTTGCCGAAAGGAAATTTACAATTTAATCGTATGGACTTAATTCAAATATTGTTAGTTGTTTTAATATTACTGATTGCTTCTGCCACGCAAGGGTTGTCGGGGTTTGCGTTTCAATTGATTTCCGTTCCGTTGCTCGCAATGGTAATTGGAATTAAGGAGGCAATTGTTCTTGCAGCACTTTTCGGATTTACAGTAAACATTTATTTAATCATTGTGCTGAAAAAACATTTAAAATTTTTCCGTTTGAAGAAATTAATTTGGGGTGCTCTCTTTGGCGTTCCGCTCGGTGCGTATTTCTTGGCAAAAGCCAATACTATATTATTAGAGCACTTACTTGGATTAATCATTTTCCTGTTTGTCTTTTTTTCATTGATTAAAATAATTAAGCCAATTAACATTAACGATGCTTGGGGCTATTTGTTCGGATTCATTTCCGGTTTGCTCGGCGGAGCTTTTAACACAAACGGTCCTCCGGTCGTCATCTATTTTTACCTTAAAGGAATTAACAAAGAAGATCTAAAAGCCTCAATAGCAGGTTATTTCCTCTTTACATTGTCTTTAATAATTATTTCACACTTTGTTGCAAATGTTACGCCTGCCAAAACTTACTTACTCTATTTGGAATTTTTTCCGGTTGTAATCATCGGGGCGTTTATCGGGCAAAAATTATTCGGTAAAATACCGACGGAAACTTACAACAAAATCATTCTTGTGTTATTGGGATTCATTTCAATATCTTTGCTTTTGAAATAAACTTAAATAGGAGGAGAAAAATGGAAAAAATAATAGTTTACCAAAAACCGACTTGCACAACAAGCCGCAAAGCATTGAAATACTTGACCGAAAAAGGTGTCGAGTTCGAAAAAGTCAATTATTACGAGAAAAAATTCACTAAGAACAAATTAAAAACTTTGTTGAAAAAAATGGGATTAAAAGCCGAGGACATTTTAAGAAGAAGGGACAAGGCTTACAAAGAGCTCGACTTAAAACACAAAAAATACACTCAAGCGGAACTGATTGCAAAAATGGTTGAAAACCCGGACTTAATTGAACGCCCGATAATCGAAAAGGGAGACAAGGCAATCTTAGCAAGACCTGTCGAAAAAATAGACGAACTACTTTAAAAATAAAAAGGGGAGAAATCTCTCCCCTTCTTCCGTTTTATTCTCATCTTTTAATCAATATCTTCGGTAAGTTTCTTAAGTCTCATCGAATGCTGGTAGAATTCTTTCACTGTTAGTTCTTTAATAAAGACCATTCCTTTTGCGGCGCGAACGCGCGGGTTTTTGTGGCAAAGGAAATAATCTTTACCGAGGCATGTCCTAATAATATTGTACTGCTCTGCCTGTATTTTTTGAGCTAACCGCGAGAAAGGTCCGTCGTATTCCCAGCTTGGGAAACTTGCGTTTTTCTGCGAACCGAAGCTGTACTTGAACGAACTGTCCAAAATGGAAAATGAGTTCAAGCTTACGGGAACGTAGATGTTCGCTTCTGCCGGGTGGAAACGGTACCAGACGTTTCTGTAACCCCAAATTTTTATTTTCGAAACGTCGGCGTCTTTTTCGTAAAGTCGCAAAGCTTCCGTAATTGCCTGCATCACTTTGTAGTGCGTGTCAGGTCCGCTGCCTTCGGGGTCTAACGCAACGGTAATTACGCTGGGCTTGAATTTTTTAATCAAATGGTAAATCGGAAGAACGTCCCTGTTAAGCTCGGGATTCTCGGTAAAAATATTACCTTGATAGAATCCCAATCTCAAGTGGGAAACATCATCCACGCTAAAACCGAAGAAGCCCCAAAGCACTTCAACCTCCCACTCGCGCAACATTCCTTTCAATTTCTGAACATGGGTAATGTCCTTTTTGCCCGGGTACTGTGTTTTGAAGTAATTAATTAATTCGTCAACCCTGTCTTTCAAATAAGTAACGTTGTCTTCCTCGTAAATCTCAATTAAATTTCTCAGCATCCTGCGGGAGATTGCTTCGGACTTAATTGAATGACTGTGCTGTGCAACGCCGTCGAGGTAAAGGTTAACGTCCCTGTTCCTTCCTTCCTTAAAGTTCGGGTCAAAGTAGTTGTTTCTAAAACGCTTTTCGAAATACCCCGCATCAATGTGGTATTTCAAATTAGTCATCAGCTCCAGCATGTATTGATTTGTTACCGCCGTAAATCCGCTGGTCAAGTAAACAAAGTGGTGTTTGTTGTGGGGCGTACGGACAAGGTGGTTAATGTAAGGCAGGTAACCAAGCATAATGTCGTCGTGATGCGGAGCCGTGTGTAAAAACCTTTCATTTTCAATGAACTTCATTCCTTGCTCGAATCTCTTAATAATATTTTTACGGAGAGATTCGTTAAGCTGTTCAATGGGTTTTTGCGTTTTGCTTTTTACGAGAGTAGCAAATTTATCGGATTTGTAATCCTCCTCGGTCAAAGCGGTTACCGGTTTTTTCTTTTCCATGGAAAGGTTAATCAATGCGCGTTCAACAGAGACCTTCGGTAACGTTTTCATTTTTGAAAGGTCGTCGTAACGGCGTTCCGGCAATCTGAGCGCGGCTCCGTCGGTCAAATAGAACTTGGCGTTTTTTAATTTTTGCAAAACCGTTGCGGGATATTTGTTTGTCATTTCGTTTTGAATCGAGTCCCTCACGATGTTTGCTTTTGCTTCGCCTGCGGCAATTATTATTGCCGTTGCGTCTTTGTTGTAGGTTATTGTGTTTAACCCTATTGTAATGACGAGTCTGTTGCGGGCTACTTCAATTCCGCCAAGGTCTGTTGCGGCGGCTGCTTGAGTTTCGTAATTTGTTTTTGTTAAACGGGTTGTGGAGTAGTGGTCGCTGCCACGCACGTTAAAGCCGATGTGTCCGTCGGGACCAATGCCCCCGAGGAAAAATCCGATTCCGCCCATTGCGCGAATTTTCTTTTCGTAATTCGTGCAAAATTCATCAACGATTTCAATTGTCTCTTTTTGCAATCTTTCGGCGCGGTTGCTTGCGTATCTTGTTCGTAAGGACAAATCAACAATGCCCTCGGGAAACACCCTGTTTAACGGTAAGTTCTCGGCAGTGCCGATTTCATTAACGTTAATGAACAAAGCCTTGTCGGGATCAATTCCCAAATTTTTAACGTAGTATTTCTGAATGTAGTAGAAAAAGCTGTTGTGCTGGTAAGCGTTAATCGGGTAAAATTCGTCTATTTGCACAAAGCGAATGTTTTCCAAGCTCGGTCTTTTTGCCGGGTCTATTCCAACCTTTTTTACAAAGTTTTTAACCTCCGCAGTGTCCCAGTTTTTAAGGTAGTAAGCCGACCATTTAATAAAATGCTCGGGAGTTTTACCTGTGGGCAATGAAATAACGCCTTTGGGATTTGCCTGTACCCACTCGAGAAAACGCAGTGCGGTTAGTCTTCCCAACTCGGGAAAGTTTGAGACCTGAATTACCGGAATTTTTTCCGTTGGCGAATAGATGAGCTTTTTGCCCGAAAGCTCCAAATAATATTTCTCAACTTTTGAGATTTCGTAGTTAGTGGTTTTCTTGTTAGCCATTTTTCCTGCTTTTTTTTAATAATTTAGTTGCTAAATTTAATCATCATTTTAATAATAAAGCGCCCTAATTTGTTAAAAATTTGTTGGTGCGTGAAAATAATTTAACTTTCCAACAACAACATCAACAATATTTTTTTAATTTTTATTCTTAATTCTTAATTAGTAAACGGTAATTAAAATTTCTTCCAAACTTTTCTTTGTAATATCAGGCACTTCCGTGTCTTCTTTCGGGTAACCGGTGGCAAGCAGAATAAAAGGTTTTTCGTTTTCGGGACGGCTTAATATTTTACTCAAAAAGTCCATCGGGCTCGGTGTGTAAGTTAAAACCGCCAATCCGGCATTGTGCAACGCAGCGACCAAAAACCCGGTTGCAATGCCCACGGATTCTTTGACAAAATAATTCTTTTCTTTTTTGCCGTTAACAATTCTGTATTTCTCTGCAAAGACAACAATCAAATACGGCGCATCTTCAAGGAAAGGTTTGCTTGCGCCCGTGCCCAAAGGTTTCAAATCCTCCAGCCATTCTTCCGGTGCGGTTTTTTCGTAGAACTCCTTTTCTAATTTTTCAGCCTCTTCCCTGATTTTTCTTTTAATTTCCAGGTTCGAAACCACAACGAATTTCCACGGCTGTTTGTTTGCGCCGTTGGGCGCGCTGCCTGCCGTAAGAATGGCATTCTCAATTATTCTAAAATCAACCGACTCTTTGGAAAAACTTCTGACGGTTCTCCGCCTTAGCATTAAGTTTTTGAATTCCTCCGAACGCTTGAGCATTTCCTTTGCGGGTAGTTTGGTAAACTCCAGTTTCATTACTTTAGCTCGTATTTTTCTTTTAATTTTTTAAGCAATCCCGGCTCTCCGATGATGGTTAACTTGTCACCTTCAAGAATTTTTGTTTTTCCATTCGGAACAATTGTCTTGTTTGCCCGTGCAATTAGTGCAATCAAGCAACCGGAAGAAAGCCCGCTGGTAGCAACGGTTTTTCCCGCAAAAATTTCAGTCGGAGCTCCTTTGGTAACTACGAGGGAAAGAAATCTGTCGTCGTGCAAAAGAGCTTTCTTCAACTCGATTTCGTTCGCCGCATTTTTAAACTCGGGAACGAACGTATCGTCTTCCACCCGCCCTGCAATTTGGGCAAGCATTCTTAAATGCTGTGTCGGGTTGTTTTCAGGACTAACCAAAAAGAAAAGTGCGTGCACGATTTGTTCTTCCTCGGGCTCGTGCGTAAGCGGATCTATTAAAGTGATTTTTACTCCCGGCTTGCAGCGGACAATTGTCAGCTCCGTTTGAGGAACGACATCAAGCCGGAAATGTGGCAGTGCCACCTGACGTGCAACAGGCGTGGCGCCAACACGCGTTCCTTCCAAAAACTGTTCTTTGATTTTTTCCGCCGGCAAAGGAATGACTTTCGAGAGCCATTCGGAAACGTAATTTACAACTTCCTCAAATTCCATTGTCTTGTCAAAGTCAAACACTTTCGCGCGCATTACCACTTGATCGAACGGGTCGTTTTTACGAAGCCCTTTTTCTTTAAGAATACCGCGCAGTTCCGAATCCAGCGCTTCGTAACGGTTGCGCCCGAGGCGTTCAAAGATGTGGTAAATTGCACCGGCTCGCACGACGCGTTCCTTAGCGTAAAAGAAATACCAAAGCAAGCTAAACAGGATCAAGCCGGTAGAGAAAATAAGAGGCATGCTTCCCATTTCTCCAATCAAAAAGAAGGCTGCCGCAATTCCGAAAATCTGCATCCACGGGTAAAGGGGGGATTTGTACCCCGGGTCGTAAGATTCTATTTTGCTTTCCCGCATTACAATTACCGCAAGGCAGACGAAAGAGAACATCAGCAATTGAAACGCCGAGGCAAGCTTTGCAATTTTTACGGGGTCAAACAAAATGAGAATCAAGACAATCGTTGCAACGGTAAAAATTATTGCGACTGCCGGCGTGCCTTTTTTGTTAAGCTTTTTGAAAACATCGGGAGTAATGTGGTCTCTACTCATTGCCAACGGGTAGCGGGAAGCACTAAGCGTTCCGGCGTTTGCTACCGAAAGGAACGCAAGCAGCGCCGCAAGCACAAGGAGTATTTCCCCCACCGGTCCGAAAATCTTTTTGCCGGCAGAAGCTACGGGGGTTAAGTTTCCCGCAAGCTCGTTCATCGGCAAAACCCCGACCATCACCGTAGTTCCGAGAATGTAAATCAGAATTGCCGTTCCAAGCGCAGCAAAAACACCGCGGGGTAAATTCTTTTCCGGGTTCTCAATTTCCTCCGAAAGACTTGCAATTTTTGTTACTCCCACGTAGCTGATGTAAACGAGTCCTGCCGTAGCAAGAATGTTTGAGAAACCCGCGCCGAAGAAATTGTTAAAGTGTTCGTAATGAAGTTCCGTGAATCCGCCGGCAATAAAAATCGAAAGTAAAATTAAAAGCAAAGCAACAAGACCAACTTGCAAATTCCCGCTCTTTTTTGAACCGTACAAATTGAGAGCTCCGAGTAAAATGGCAAACCCGATTGCGATTGGGAGAATCTGCACGTCTTCAAAAAAAAGACTGATGTAAGCGCCCATTCCCACAAGCGCAAAAGTAACCTTAAGCACGAGCGCCGCCCAAGTTCCTATTCCGCCGATTGTCCCGAAGAGTGGACCGAGCGAGCGGTCGAGAAAGAAGTAAACCCCGCCTGCCCTCGGCATTGCGGTTGCAAGCTCAACAATACTGAACATTGCAGGAATCAAAGGCAGGGTAGCCAAAACGTAAGCAAGAATCATTGCCGTACCCGCCTGCTGTGCTGCTATTCCGGGCAACAAAAAGAATCCGGCACTCAGGGTAGTGCCCGCCGCAATAGCAAAAACGTCAATAAATTTTAGTTCTTTCTTTAATGTCTTTGTGCGTTTTATTTTTAACAATGGGTTTTCCCTTCGGGTAAATTATTAAAAAAGAGTTTCATAGATAACAAGAGTTCGGCTCAAAATCAAATTCAGGAACCGGGAAATGGCAATTGCCGGCGGTTTTACACTCTAAAAGCTGGGTGCAAATTTAAATTTGTTGGCAAAAAACAGAAGAAATAAGAAACCAGAAAGAAGAAATGGTTAAACGCGAGACGTCCGCCTTCGTCTGCGCTACGCTTGACTACGGCGCGACAAGCAAGACGCAAGAAATAACTGCGCAGTGAACAGATAACAGAGGACAGTGAACAGAGACTTGAGACTCGTTACGTGAGACTTAAAACTTATTCAATTGAAAGTGGAAAAGGGAAAATGGAAAGTTAAATTGAAAATTTTGGATGGTTGGATAATTGGATTATTGGATTGCTCAACATCCCTTCCCCTTGCAGGTTTTACTTGGGCTGGACAAAAAGCACATGAACTGTCATTGCGAGCAGAGTGAAACGAAGCGAAGCAATCTATAATACACCACTGTCATTGCAAACGGCTCCGACGTGTCGGAGGCGCGTGGCAATCTGTGGGTAGCACAGTTGCTCTAAACAGAAACGAAATAATTTTCAGACTACAATTTTTTCACGCATCAAAAAGCAAAATTCTTAAAAACAATAGCAAAAGCAGAATAGTCGTTTTTAATAAAATTGTTTGTGTTAATTTGGTAATTAAAGTAACTAAATTCGAAATGATTAAAAAGATAATCTATTGTTGAATTATTTATTAATAATGACAACAGCTTAAACACGCCTTTCGTTGAAACAGCATAACCGCTACGAATATCTTGATTTATGCCTTCGCCATTAACTCGTCCCGAAGTAATTTTAATTGTTTCCAACAAAGACAAAATATGCCCCTTGTGAACATAGACTGGATTGTCGTAATTAAGTTCAATTAAGTTGTTAAAAAACTTAAAGTCGGCAAAAGCATTTTTATAATTCCAACTGCTGTTGTCCGTATTTGAAACGAGAACATCATTTACCTGAGCGGAAAATGAATAATCGATAAAATTAAAAACAGTGTTTTTTATTTTCAAAGCTCCGCCAATATTAAATGTGTAACCAAGCAAAGATTGCCTTGGGAGTGGATCGGATTGAGCCCCGTCAAAGTACACGACTTTATCCCCGTAGTTCAACAAAGAAGCTCCGATTGACAAAGTTGATACGGGGAAAACATAAGAACGCGCATCAATGCGATATTTTAATTTGTCAAAAAACAATTCCGTTAAAGGAGCAACAATTAAAAAGCCGTAATCAAGCGCTGTTACGTTATCCTTAATTTCAATAAGCTTGTTGTTGTACCACCTTTTACCAAGATTTGACTCAATAAATTTTATTGACATTCCAATGTTAAATTTTAAGAAATAATCAAAACCAAAACCGATACTCAATCCCTTGAATATATCATAAGTGTTAATTTTCCCAATGACATCGGAATTATTTTGCTTTGTAATATTGAAATATCCGTAATCCATTTTGTCGTAAATAACGCCTATGCCGAAAGAGACGGGAAATTTGAAGAAGCTGTTTTTTAAGTTGTACCCAATGTTTATCCCGGAAAAATTAACGGTCGGATAATCAAAATCAGGAAAATACTTTTGCTTAGGTAACATAAACATTGAAAGATGATTTTCTTTACCGGCGTAACCGAGCATGGCGGGGTTAAAATAAAAACCGGAAACTTTATCGGAACAGTTTGAAACACCTATGTCACCCGTTCCGCGATAGAGCGGAGAGCGTTGAAAATAAAGCCAGGGAAGCGCTGCTTGCCCCACTTGTCCGAAAAGAAAGTTCGATGAGAACAAAATCATCATGACTAAGACAAATTTTTTCATTATTCACCTCTTTCTTCTTTGTTTTTAAGAAAAAGAATTTACTCTGAAAAATTTTTTTGAATTCAAAATCCTAATTTTTCTTTTATCTCTTGCGGAACGGCATTTTTGTTTACCATAATCGCAATTGTTTTAAGTCGTACGTAGGGCTCGGACATGTACCAGTAGCCGTCAAAGCCGCGTTTTGTTCCCCACGAGTTTTTTGTGTAAAAGAAGAACTCTCCCTTTTGGTCTTTTGCCAAACCGGTGATGTGCATCAGGTGGTCGTCGGTTGTTTGGAAGTTGTCAAATTCTTTTTGCCGTAATTCCTGTGTTATTTCTTTTTCTTCGGGCGGGTAAGTTTTGTATTTGAAATCCACAGGCACAATTGCAATTCCGTCCCGTTTGAAATATTCCTTACCAACGTCGCCGTCCCACGCAATCGAATAACCGTTTTTCAATGCGTATTTCATTACGTTAATCAGCTCGTCAATCGGGATGTTGTAATATTCCGCATGGCTCCAGTTGTCGGGCACTTCCAAAACAAACTTGGAATAAAACGGGTGATGAGTAAACGAGGTAAGTTCCACGTAGTCGTCGCAATTGAAATCGAGACTTTTTAAAAATGTTTCCGGTGTGAAAGTTTTACCTTCGTAATCAAAACTTTTTGGCAGAGTTCCGAGGTAAACGTTAAGCACGGAGGAGAAAGCTTTCTTCCAATATTTCGAAGGATGCTTTTGCTTTAGTACGGCGTCGAGCATATTTTTCAGCACCGAGTAAAGTTCGCGATGACTGTACGTTTTCGGGTCTTCCACATTACCATTGTAAACCGACTGTGGAACAACTCCGAATTGCCGAATTGTTTCAATTACGTCGTGAGCCTGTCCTCCTTCGGAAAAATTTTCCTTGCCGTGGAAACGCACGTAGCGCTCGGCTTTGCGCGGGTAAGTTCTTCTCACAATGTACATCTCGGAAAGGTCAAGTTCCTTTCCACTTTTATTTAAAATTTCCGTTTCAACGAATGAGGTTGTTGCAAAATCCCAACAAGTGCCTGTTCTGTATTGGCTTTTTACCGGAGTAATTTTTACTTTGTACAGCATTTCGAAATTGTAACTTTCCTTGAGGCTGTCCTGTGCATTTAGGAATGTTGCAGTAATGAGAAATACAACAAAAATGTAACGGCGCAGTTTCATTTGTTTCTCCGATTATTATTCTAATTCCGAGATTGAAATTTAGTTAAGATGTGACAAAGAATAAACAGACATTCAATAGTTTAGTAAATAGTAGTACAAGAAATATTGGTGATAAAAATAGAATTGAATAAGAAATTATTTTCGCTAGAGTCCCGTCTTCGCCCTCGCTATGCTCGGGATACGCCGCGACAAGCAAGAGGCGAGACGTCCGCCTCCGCCCCGCATCTTGCGTGGCTTCGGCGCGACAAGCAAGACGCCCTATTCAGAGAACGGATAACAGTGAACAGAGACTTGAGACTCGTCACGCGTCACTTAAGACTTATTTAATAATTGAATTGTCTTTATATTTGAAACCCAAAGGAACAAAAATGTTTATTAAAGTAAGTGTGCACTAATTAACCGGGAAAAATGACACAATCTAAATACTCGCACGTTATTTGGGATTGGAACGGAACGATATTCAACGATGTTAACCTTTGCGTTGACGTCATTAACGGTCTGCTCGAAAAACGGGGACTGGAACTTTTAACGGTTGAAAAATACAAGGACATCTTTACTTTTCCGGTAAAGTCCTACTACGACAAGCTCGGTTTCGACTACTCGAAAGAAAGCTTTGAGGTAATCGGGCGGGAATGGATGGACGAATACGAACGCAGAAAATTCGAAGCCGACATTTTCCCCGACGCATTAAAAGCAATACAAAACTTAAAAGTATTAAACATCAAACAATCCGTGCTTTCGGCGTATTCACTGCACACACTTTTGCAGATGCTCGAGCATTTCGGTTTGCTTGAATATTTTGAAGAAGTAAAAGGATTGGACAACATTTACGCGGCAAGCAAACTCGAGCTTGGGAAGGAGCTCATTTCAAAATTAAACCTGAACGGCGGAAAGGCTTTGTTAATAGGGGATACCGTGCACGACGCCGAAGTCGCCTTTGAAATGGGCGCCGATGCCGTTCTGATTTCGAGAGGACATCAGAGTAAAAAAGCTTTGCTTAAAGCCGGCGTGCCAGTGTTCGACTCCCTCACAGAGATGTGCGAAAATATTTTCGGGGGAAAAGTTTCCGCCCGGCAGTAATTCACCGGGCGGTATTAAATTAAAAAAATCTTCTCTGATTCCCTTTTTTACGAGCTTCGTTTACAGTAAGGGTTCTTCCGCCCATTGCCGTACCGTTAAGAGATTTAATTGCTTCCCGTCCTTGCTGGTCGGAAGGCATACGCACAAAACCGAAACCGCGCAATTCGCCTGTAAAATGATCTTTAATTAACTTTACATCTTCAACTTCGCCGAAGGCTTCAAATTTTACTTTTAGTTCCGCTTCGGTTGTACTTCTTGGCATATTGCCCACGTAGATATTCACTTTCTACTCCTTATTTAGATTAAATGAATTTGCCCTTCTTCAAGTTTCTCGAGTTCGAATGTTAAGATTCCAAAAGGAAGGCTTAAATAATATTATTAGGTTCACAAGTTAGGGAAATAATTTCTGGCAAGCAAAATAAAAGAAAATTATTCCGTTAAATTTTACTATTGTTTTTCTGATTTTATTTGTATTTTACTTCGCAAAATATTCGGGTAAAGTTATGTTGAAAAAGTCGATAATCGCGTTTCTATTAATTTTCGGAACTACGGTATTTCCACAAAAACTTGGGAAAATGGCGGAAGAACCGAAACCGGTAAAATTCCCCGACCATGCTTGGGGCATTGATTTAATGTTCGGCGAGGGGGGATTCGGCTTCGGGACTTTCCTGCGGAGAAATTTTACAAAAGAGCTAACAGGCTTTGCGGATTTTTCCATCTCGGAATCGAAAGACGAACACGAAGTACAATACATTGACTACTGGGGCAGAACGTTCACTATCGGGAAAAAGAACCGCGTGTTTTTACTACCCTTAAACTTCGGATTGCAATACAGGCTTTTTTCGAAAGCCCTTACCGAAAACTTCCGTCCGTACGTCAACGCCGGCGCGGGACCAACTTACATCGTTACCACTCCTTATGAGCTTGAATTTTTTAATTCTTTCAAGGAAGCACAAAGCTACCTTGCCGCGGGCGGCTACGTGGGCTTTGGCGCAAATTTCGGAAACGACAGAACCAATTTGTTTGGAATGAATCTCCGTTATTATTTTGTGCATATGTTCAACGACGGAGTGGAATCAATGGCAGGCAGAAAACGAAAAGATTTCGGAAGCGTTTTTATTACATTGAATATCGGCGTGCAATATTAAGTTAGAAATTCGGAAAGACAGCGAATAACCAATGTTTACAGGGTTATTTTAGGCTGTCAACAGAATGTAATAGACATTTAACGCCAAATAAAATATTTTTACGAAGGGAACAGAAAATATTATTACGGATTAAATTCGGAGTAGGACAATGGCAGTAATCAGACCTTTTAAAGCATTAAGACCGGCTAAAGAAGTTGCGCATTTGGTGGCAAGTGTTCCTTATGATGTTGTCAACAGGGAAGAAGCGGCTGAATTGGCAAAGGACAATCCGTTAAGCTTTTTGCGGGTTACCCGTTCCGAAATTGAGTTACCGGCAGAAACCGACCCGTACGACAAGATTGTTTACGAAAAAGCAAAAGAAAACCTCGAAAGATTAAAAAAGGAAGCTCCCCTTATTCAAGACGAAGAAGACGCTTTCTACGTTTACAAACTTACAATGGGAGAGCAAACGCAGGTAGGAATTGCGGCAACATTCTCCGTTGAAGATTACGACAACAACGTAATTTTAAAACACGAGAAAACAAGAAAAGTAAAAGAAGACGACAGGACAAATCACATTGTAACAACCAAAGCCCAGACAGGCGCGGTATTTTTGACTTACCGCGGCGTGCACGAAATTGACATGGCGGTGGAAAAAACAATGAAAGAAACAGAACCGCTTTACGCTTTTACGGCTGAAGACGGCATTGAACATGTCGTCTGGAAAATGCCGGAAGATTACAACGACATCGTCATTTTTGAAATTCAAAAAGTTAAAAATCTTTACATTGCCGACGGGCATCACCGCGCGGCAAGCGCAAGCAGAGCTCAAAAAGTAATGAAAGAACAAAACACTTCCCACACGGGGGAAGAAGAATACAATTACTTTTTTGCCGTGCTTTTCCCCGCCGAGCAATTGAAAATAATGCCGTACAACAGGGTAGTCTTTTCATTGAATAATTTGACGGTTGACGAATTTCTGAAAAAAGTCGGGGACAACTTCAGTGTTGAAAAAACCGAAAATCCCGAACCGCCGGAGAAAAGAACTTTTTGCATGTATCTTGAGAACCAATGGTACTTACTGAAGCCGAACGAAAACGTTAAGGAAGTTGAAGACAATGTAGGCGAAAATTTGGACGTCAGCATTCTTCAGAATTATTTACTCGGTCCCGTTCTTGGAATTAAAGACCCGCGCACGGACACTAACATCGATTTCATCGGCGGGATACGCGGAACGGGAGAATTGGAAAAACTCGTTAACGAAGGCAAGGCAAAGGTCGCCTTCTCGCTTTACCCTGTTTCGGTGGACGACCTGATGAACATTGCGGATGCGGGGGAAATCATGCCTCCCAAATCCACATGGTTCGAGCCGAAACTACGCGACGGTTTACTTGTGCATTTAATCTAAAAAAATAAGGAAGAAGAAAAATGGAAAAGAGAGTTTATAATTTTTACGCAGGCCCGGCTGTTCTGCCGGAGGAAGTTTTGCTTGAAGTTAAAGAAGATTTGCTTTCCTACAAAGGCACGGGAATGTCGGTGATGGAAATGAGCCACCGCTCCGCTACTTTCGACGAAATAATCAAGAATGCAGAAAAGGACTTGCGGACATTGCTCGACATTAACGACAATTACAGCGTTTTGTTCCTTCAGGGCGGAGCAACGTTGCAATTTTCAATGGTTGCAATGAACTTAATGCCACCCAATTTCAAAGCCGATTACATTAACACCGGCGCTTGGTCTAAGAAAGCAATTAAGGAAGCCAAAAGGGTTGGCGAGGTAAACATCGCCTCTTCCACGGAAGATGAAAACTTCACGCGCCTGCCCCGTCAGGACGAATTGAAACTTGACCCCGAAGCTTCTTACGTTCACTTTACTTCCAACAACACTATTTTCGGAACGGAATTTAAGACCGAGCCAGAGGTTGGAAATGTGCCCCTTGTGTGCGATGCATCCTCGGACATCCTCAGCAGGAAAATCGACGTGAACAAATACGCTTTAATTTACGCAGGCGCACAAAAGAACATGGGTCCTGCAGGTGCAGCTCTTGTAATTATTCGTAACGACATGCTCGAAAGGTCGCAGGACACATTACACACTTACCTGAATTACAAAACCCACGCGGAGAAAAACTCCCTCTACAACACTCCGCCTGCATTCACGGTTTACGTAATAGGTTTGGTTTACAGGTGGCTCTTGAAAAACGGCGGTTTGGATGCAATGTACAAACTTAACCTCGAAAAAGCCAACATGCTTTACGATTTCATTGACGAAAGCGACGGTTACTACAAAGGAACCGTTACCGTAAAAGAAGACCGCTCGCTGATGAACGTAACCTTCAGAATGCAGAACGAAGAGCTTGAGAAAAAATTTGTTGCCGAGGCAACGGAAAAAGGCTTCGTGGGATTGAAAGGACACCGTTCCGTAGGCGGACTGCGAGCTTCAATCTACAACGCTTTCCCGAAAAAAGGCGTTGAAGATTTGGTCGAGTTCATGAAAGACTTTAAGAAAAACAATTAAAACAAACGCCCCTGCTGAGGCGGGGGCGGAGATTTTTAATAAAATAAGAAAGAAGAAACGAGAAATCCGCCTACGCCTGCGCTATGCTTGGCTTCGGCGCGACAAGTAATTTAGACGTAAGACGAATTACTCGTTACTTAAGACTTATTCCTTAGGACTTAAATAAAAATGAAAAAACTCGCACTAATAGCATCGGTAATCTTAATTGTAACAGCTTGTTCCAAAAAGGAAGAAAAGCTTGCGCTCTTTTCGCCGGAATCTTTTGCCTACGAGCTTGACAGCGGTTGGGAACTTAACGGCTCGGTAAGAGTTAAAGGATTACGGCAGGAGAAGAACAAAGATCAATACATCGCCAAATTATCTTACTCCATCGATTTAATAACTCCCGCCGGAGATACTTTGAAAAACGCTTACGACGGAATTAAGGATGTGAACAAAAAGGAAGAAATTTCCGACGTGCCGATTGAAGTTCAAATTGAGCTCGATTCTACCTTTGCAAAAGGGAAATACGTAGTTCATTATTTTGTTAGAGACGACCTCAGCTCGCAAAGCGCAGAAATTTCCGACACCGTAAGCGTTGGAATGTAAAAACAAGGGTGAGTTCAAAAGGGCTTACGGTTCAATAACATCAAAGCCCGTGTATTTACGGAGAGGCTCGGGAACAATTATTTTCCCGTCGGGCGTCTGATTGTTTTCCAGCAACGAAACCATCAAACGGCTTGTAGCCAAACCGGAACCGTTAAGAGTGTGTACGAACTGAAGTTTCTTTGTTTCCTTGTTCCTGAATTTAATGTTTCCCCTGCGCGCTTGAAAATCCTCAAAATTACTGCACGAGGAAGCTTCCAGCCATTTTTCCTCTGCGGGAGACCACGTTTCGATGTCGTAACATTTTGCGGCGGAAAAACTTAAATCTCCCGTGCAAAGCAGAATAACGCGGTAAGGAATGTTCAACGCTTTTAAGATATCCTCGGCATCGCTTGTTATTTTTTCGAGCTCATCGTAAGAGCTTTCCGGTTTGACAAGCTTAACCATTTCCACTTTGTTGAATTGGTGAACTCGCAGGAAGCCCTTGGACTCCTTGCCGTAAGAGCCTGCCTCGCGGCGGAAGCACGCCGAATAAGCCACGTATTTCTTGGGCAAGTCATCTTCGGAAAGAACTTCGTTTCTGTGAAGATTTGTAACCGGAACTTCGGCGGTTGGAATTGGGAACAAGTCGTCCTTGTTTGCGTGGTACATATCTTCTTCCAGCTTGGGGATTTGCCCCGTTGCGTACATCGATTCGCGATTAACCAAGAATGGCGGGAAAATTTCCGTGTAGCCGTGCTTCTCAATGTGGTAATTCAGCATAAAATTAATCAGAGCCCTTTCCAGCGTTGCGCCTTTGCCCACGTAAACGGCAAAGCCTGAGCCGCTGATTTTTGCACCGCGTTCGAAGTCAAGTATTTTTAATTTTTTGCCGAGCTCAAGGTGGTCTTTAACAAAATCTTTTTTCTCGAACTCAAATCCTTCGGGCAGCCACCTGCGAACCTCGATGTTGTCGTTTTCGTCTTTACCGACAGGTACACTCTCGTGGGGGATATTCGGAACCCACGCAAGGAGATTGTTTAACTCTTCCGTAACGTTTCTAACTTGCTCGTCAAGTTCTTTAACTTTGTCGGATACTTCTTTCATTCTTGCAATGATTTCATCCGCATTTTCACCGGCTTTTTTCAGCCTCCCGATTTCCTGAGAGACCTTATTCCGTTCGGCTTTTAACTCTTCCGTTTGTTGAAGCAGAGAGCGGCGCTCTTTGTCCAGACGTAGAATCTCGTCAATGTCCGCTTTTTCGTTTTTGTTTTTAACGGCTTCTTTTACCTTTTCGGGATTTTCCCTGATGAACTTTAAGTCTAACATTAAATCTCCTTTTACCTGTCGTTATTTAACCACGATGTTGTAAATTTTATTTTTCACAAATATTTCTTTTACGATTGTCTTGCCTTCCGTGTGTCTTTTTACATTGTTGTTGTTAAGAGCTATTTCCTTAACCTCTTCCTGTTCGGCATCCAGCGGGATTTGAATTTTACCCCTAACCTTGCCGTTAACCTGAACTGCAATTGTTACTTCTTCTTTAACCAGTGCGGCTTCGTCATATTTAAACCAAACAGGATTTTCGAAGAGGGATTTTTCGTGTCCCAACAAGCTCCAGACCTCTTCCCCGAGATGCGGGGCAAGCGGTGCGAGCATTACTGCAAAGTGTTCAAGGGCATAAGCTTTCATTTCGTCACTGATTGCATCCGCATTTTTAGTAAGCTCGTTGAGTAATTCCATTAACGCAGCAACGGCGGTGTTAAAGCCGAAGTTTTCAATTTCGTTTTCTACCTTTTGTAACGTTGCGTTTGTTTTGGAGTAAACGGATTTTTCAGCTCCGGTTAAGTCGTTGAGAGAATATTTTTCCTTGGGCGTAACTTTCTTAAGCAAGTCCTTGTTGTTCGAAAAGAGTGTGTAAACTCTTTGCACAAATCTGTCCACCCCTACAATTCCCTTGTCGTTCCAGTCTCCACCGAATTCGTAAGGACCCATAAACATTAGGTACATTCTGAAAACGTCCGCGCCGTATTCGTTGGTGAAGTCGTCCGGGTTAACCACGTTGCCCCGGGACTTGGACATCTTTGCGCCTTTGTTTGTAATTGTCCCTTGGTGAACAAGTTTGGCAAACGGCTCGTCGCTGTGAACAAGTCCGATGTCCCTTAAAAATTTGTGAACAAATCTTGCGTAGAGCAAGTGCATTGTTGCGTGCTCAGCGCCGCCAACGTACATATCAACAGGCGTCCATTTGTCCGCAAGGTCTGTGTCGAACATCCCTTCTTCGTAATGCGGATTCAAATAACGCAAGTAGTACCAAGAGGAATCAACAAACGTGTCCATTGTGTCGGGGTCGCGCTTTGCAGGTCCGCCGCAGACGGGGCAAGTAGTATTAATGAATTTCTCGTTCCTTGCAAGCGGGGACTCGCCGCTCGGCTTGAAATCCACATCGTAAGGAAGTTCAACAGGGAGTTGGTCTTCAGGCACGGGAACCTCGCCGCACTTGTCGCAATAAACAACAGGAATCGGCGTGCCCCAGTAACGCTGACGTGAAATCAACCAATCGCGGAGTCTGTAATTTACCTTCCTTTGACCAACGCCTTTTTCCACGAGGAAGTCGGTAATTTTTTCAATTCCCTCGTCCGAGCGCAAGCCGTTAAACTGCCCGGAATTAATCATTGTGCCTACTTCCGTGTAGGCTTCGGTAAGTTCGTCTTCTTCTTTTGTGCCGTCCTGTAAAATTACTTTACGAATTGGCAGATTAAATTTCTTCGCAAACTCGAAGTCCCTTTCGTCGTGCCCGGGCACAGCCATTACGGCGCCTGTTCCGTAGCTTGCAAGAACGTAATCCGCAATCCAGATGGGCACTTTCTCGCCGTTTACGGGATTGATTGCGTAAGCGCCGGTGAAGACTCCCGTTTTCTTTTTTGCCGTTGAAGTCCTCTCAATTTCGGAAAGGTTTTTGACTTCGTTAATGTATTTTTCCACGTCGGATCTTTGTTCTTCCGCAGTAATTTCCTGCACAAGCTCGTGTTCGGGAGCAAGCACCACGTAGGTAACCCCAAAGAGCGTGTCGGGACGGGTGGTAAAAACCGTAAACGTTTTTTCCGAGCCGTCAATTTGAAACTTAATTTCCGTGCCCGTGCTTTTACCAATCCAGTTTTTCTGCATCAGCTTGGTCTTTTCGGGCCAATCTATTTTGTCGAGGTCGTTCAAAAGTTCTTCGGCGTAATCGGTTATTTTTAAGAACCACTGGGTCAGATTTTTCTTAATCACCGGCGTGCCGCAGCGTTCGCAAGTGCCGTCCGGCTGAACCTGCTCGTTTGCCAAAACCGTTTGGCAGGAAGGGCACCAATTTACGGGCGCATTTTTACGGTAAGCCAATCCTTTCTTGTACATCTGCAAGAACAACCATTGATTCCATTTGTAGTACTCGGGTACGCAAGTCATCAGCTCGGCGTTCCAGTCGTACATCGTACCCATTTTTTTGAGCTGGTCACGAATATCCTTAATATTTTGCATTGTGCTGTCGTAAGGATGGATGCCGGTTTTGATTGCGTAATTTTCCGCAGGCAAACCAAAGGCATCGTAACCCATTGGCTCAAAAACATTGTAGCCGCGTAGCTTTTTGTAACGCGCCCACGAGTCTGTGGGTCCGTAGTTGTACCAATGACCGATATGCAGTTTTGCCCCCGAGGGATAAATGAACATTACCAATGTGTAAAGCTTTTTCTCAAGGTCGGTTAAATCGGTTGAATAAACTTTTTTCTCTTCCCAGATTTTACGCCATTTTTCTTCGATTTCTTTGAAAGGATACTTCATTGCCGTCCGTAATTTTTATTTTAAAATGAACATGCAAATTATTAAAATGCCAAGGGTTAAGCAAGGGAGGAAACAAATTGAGCTGCCGATGAAGGCTGTAATTGGTGAGGTGTTAAAGATAATTAATTGAAAGTGGAAAATGGAAAGTGGAAAATTTCACATTACGGATGATCGGATGCATGGATGAATGAATCGACTGTAAGACGATAATTAGGGGACAAAATACCCGGCGAGAAAATCAGACTAATATTTTTTCCACCCATGCCAGAGTTTTTTTAATCTTTCTTTTAAGGTTTTCTCAAGTCCGTTTTCTGTGGGGAAATAATACTGCGTTCCTTTCATTTCGTCGGGAAAGTAATTTTCAAGCACGAAATTATTTTTGCCTTCGTGTGCGTACTTGTACTCTTTGTGATAGCCTAATTCCTTCATCAGTTTCGTGGGGGCGTTTCGCAGTTTAAGCGGGACTTTCAAGAGCGGTTTGTTTTTAACGTCGCTAAAAGCTTTTTCAATTGCAACGTAAGACGCATTACTCTTAGGCGAAGAAGCAAGGTAGGTAGCGCATTGTGCAAGAATAATGCGGGCTTCGGGCATCCCTATTTTGTGAACCGCCGAAAATGTTGCCTCTGCAAGAACAAGCGCATTGGGCGAAGCGTTGCCAATATCCTCCGACGCAAGTATTACCATTCGCCGCGCAATAAACAATGGGTCTTCACCGCCTTCAAGCATTCTTGCCATCCAGTAAAGAGCAGCATCCGGGTCGCTGCCGCGAATGCTTTTAATGAAAGCGGAAATAATATTGTAATGCTCCTCGCCAGCTTTGTCGTAAATAATATTTTTCTTCTGAATTACATTTTCAATTACTTCTTTCGTGATTTTAATTTCATCCTTGTCAATATTCTGCAGAACCGCATTTTCAAGGATTCCAAGCATTATTCTCGCATCCCCTCCCCCGGCGTAAATCAAATAATCTTTGTCAAGCTCTTTAATATTAAGGGATTTCAGAAATTCATCCTTGCTCAAAGCAAAATCAATGATGTCATTTAGGTCTTTTTTGGAAAGTTCGTTAAGCACGTAAACCCTTGCCCGGGAACGCAGAGCGGGAATTACTTCGAACGAGGGATTTTCGGTTGTAGCGCCAATTAAAATAATCTCGCCGGATTCAACCGACGAGAGCAAAGCATCCTGCTGTGCTTTGTTAAAGCGGTGAATTTCATCGATGAACAAAATTGTCTTTTTACCGTAATTTCTGTTTTCCTTGGCAAACTCTATTATTTTACGAATGTCCCGCACGCCCGAGGAGACGGCATTTATCTGAAAAAATTCCGAGTCCGTTTGACGTGAAATGATTTTTGCAAGAGTTGTTTTGCCCGTTCCCGGCGGTCCCCAAAGAATGAAAGATGTAAGAGCATCGTTTTCAATCATTGTGCGAATCGGTTTGCCCCTGCCAACAAGGTGGTCTTGCCCGCGGAATTCGTCCAATGTTTTCGGGCGGATTCTTTCCGCAAGGGGAATTTCGGGGATTTTTATTTTGCTCATTTTATTTCTTTTCCACTTTCAAAACTTCTTCGTTCGGCTTCAGCATATTGTATTTTTCTCGTGCAATCTGTTCGATTTTTTTCTCGCTGGTCTTTAACGAATCTATTTCAAGTCCGGTTTTGTTAATTTCCTTCTCCGTTTTCTTTATCTGCTCCGTAATGGTTGCGTTTCTTTTGGTAGCTTTCCAATATTCAAGCAATCCGTAAGAATTAAAAACAAGGAACGCCAAAGACAACAAAACCAGCACAACAAAGAACCAGAGAAAATAATTTTTATTTTTTTTTCTTTTCATTCGTTTGGTTTCCCATTAACGTTTTGTCACGATTTTTGCTTGCCCCGCCAACAGCGGTAGTTATCTCAAACACCCCAACCCAAAAATCGCGCCAAAACTTTTCTGTTGTTTTCGCTTGCTAATCCCACAGGTTGAAACCTGTGGTTAATCAAGATGTTATCCCTTGGAAAAAAGTAGTAATGTAAATCAAAACCATCCAAAAATCCATTCATCCAATCATCCAGCGCTTAGAAATTTTCAACTTTCAATTAAAAATAGGATTAACGTCTTGTATCCAACGAAACCCGAATAATTTTCTCAATCAATTCGGCAAAGCTGATTCCCGTAGCTTCCGCCATTTTCGGAAGTAGCGAGTGGCTTGTCATTCCGGGCAAAGTGTTTACCTCAAGGCAGTAAGTTTCCAAATTTTTCGAAAGCCGGAAGTCCACACGACCGTAAGCCGTGCATCCAACCGCTTGGTAAGCAAGCAGAGCTTGTTGTTTCAGGCGCTTTGCCGTTTCGTCGGGAATTTTAGCCGGAACTTCGTAAATGCTCATCCCGTCTTCGTACTTACATTCGTAATCGTAAATTCCGTGCCGGGGCACAATCTCCAAAACAGGCAAGGCTTTTCCGCCAAGAATTCCCACGGCAATTTCACGCCCGTCAATAAACTCTTCAATTAAAACTTTGCTTCCGTAATCAAAAGCCTTTTCAATAGCGGTTTCAATTTCTTCGTGCGAATTACAAATTGTCAGCCCGATTGTTGAACCTTGGTCGTTGGGCTTAACAACGCACGGGTAACCGAAAAACTTTTCTACTTTCCTTTTCGTTAAATCAAGGTCGTAGCTTTTGTCCTTCAGCAAAATCCAACGCGGGGTTTGCACGTCGAAATGCGTAAACAATATTTTCGAAACGGACTTGTCCATTGCAATCGAGCTGGGCAAAACTCCCGAACCCGTGTAAGGAATTCCTTTCAAATCAAACAGGGATTGCACCAAACCGTCCTCGCCGAACTGCCCGTGCAACGCAAGCAAAGCAATGTCAACATTTTCAAATCTTCCCGATTCAACCGCCTTAATGTAATTAGCGGAATTGTTCGGAAAGTTTATTCCATCCTTAAAAAAATCTTCTTCATTTTCAGGTTGCTCGTTTCCGTAAGCGGGGTCAACCAAAACGTAATCGTAGCCTAATTCCTTAACGGCGGCTAACATTGCTTTACCGCTCATCAAGGAAACTTCTCTTTCGGCGGAAATTCCGCCCAACACCAAAGCAACTTTCATTCAAACCTCTCAGTAATCCATTCTATTTCTTTCGTCTGTTTTAATTCCGTAAACCTCTTCGGAAATCGAATAAAGCTTTTTCAATTTTGTTAAAGGAATCGTTTTCTCGCGTCCCATTGTTCTGATTGCCCAAATGGTTTTAGCCGTGTGCTCCAACTTTTCCGTTTTGAAATAAGCATCCTCAATGTTCTTGCCGAATGTTACGGCGCCGTGATTTTCCAAAAGCAATGCCCACGCGTAAGAAATGTGGGGCAACATTGAGTCCGGCAGTTCGTCCGTGGAGGGCGTTCCGTAACGGCACAAAGGAACTTTACCAAGACCTAAAACAACTTCGGGAAAAACAGGCGTTGTAAAGCCTTCTCCCATTGTTGCAAAAGCAGTTGCAAAAACCGGATGAGTGTGAATTACGGCATTTACTTCTTTACGGTGTTTGTAAGCAATCAAATGAATCTTGACCTCGGTTGTTATTTTTCCCTCGCCTTCCAATTTTCTCCCTTCGGGGTCAATCAGTAAAATATCGTCGGGCGTTACATCCCCTTTGTTTACGCCAGAACGGGTAATGTAAATATTCCCGTCTTCACGGCGGGCGGAAAGGTTGCCGTCAAAAGCCGAGACAAATTCCTTTTCGTAAACCTTGTGGCATATTTCAACTAACTTTTCTTTTATTTGCATTGAGCTTCGAACTTCTCGATTAAAATCAAATTTCTCCAACCGTCTTCGCCCGTTACTTCGGGCTGGGTGTTGTGCAACACTGCTTTCTGAAATTCACGGAAACGAATCAGCAGAGTATTTGCCCTTCTCCTGAAGGTCTTTTTCGTTTCCCCGTGAACGTCGATTATTAACTTTGCCGAGGCAAACTTTTTGCCCACAACGTTTTGAATCGTAATGTAGCCCTTGTTCCCTTGAATTACTATTTCGTTCGGAGCTTTTGCGGCATTGAAGGAAACATTAAACGAGCCGTATCCGCCGTTTTCAAATTTAACCGTCCCGATTGCAAAATCTTCAACGTCGCTGCTGTAAACCACATTGTCTTCAAAGCCTTTTATTTCCGAGATTTCCCCGTTTAAGTAACGGAGAACGTCGAACATGTGCGTTCCCAAATCCCTCAAAGGTCCCCCGCCTTTGGAGCGGACAAAACGGTAATTATCCCCGGGCGGATAATCAATATTAAAATCAGCGGAGATTGAAATAACTTTGCCCACAAACATTTTGTCCACTAACTCCTTTGCCTTTCTCAACAATGGGTGGAAGCGATGCACGTAGTTAACGCTCAGAAACACATTGTGTTCTTTTGCAACTTTAACCATTTGCTCCGCTTCGGCGGAAGTCATTGCCATAGGTTTTTCGCACAAAACATGCTTGCCGGCTTCCAAAGCCCGAATCGTTTGGTTAAAATGATCGGGATTTGCGCTTGCAACGTAAACCACTTCGATGCCGCTGTTGAGGAATTCATCGTAATTGTCAAAGAAATTATCGGTGGCAAACTTTTTTCCTATCACTTCGGCGCGACCCTTATTGCCAGAATAAACCGAAACGATCTTACTCCTTTTTAATTGTTGAAGCGTCGGGATAACGGAACTCTCGGCAAATCCCCCCAAGCCAGCCACTCCCCACAAAAGTTTTTTGGGGAAATGAGGTATTTTGATTTTTTGCGGAACTTCTTGAATTTTCATCTTCTAAATTTCAAACTCCGTTTTTAATATTTATTTACCAAAACTTTGCGTTTCAATAATTAAGTTTTTTCATTAAGCGGCTAATGGGACCGGAGTTCTGCATTATGTAAAAGTGTATTCCGGGCACATTGTGATTGAGCAAATCCTCGGTCTGTTTAAGAGCCCACTCAACGCCGATGTCAATTACGTGTTCGGGCTTGGCTTCAAGAATTTCCTCGGCAAGTTCGTCCGGCAAATCAATGTAAAAATTCTTGGGTAGAGACGTTACTTGTTGTTTGGATGTAATTATTTTTAAGCCTGGAATAATCGGCACGGTAATTCCTTCCTCGCGGCAAAGCTCCACGTAATTGTAAAACTTTTGGTTGTCGAAAAACATTTGCGTAACAATGTAATCCGCCCCGGCGTCAACTTTTTCCTTTGTGAATTTAATGTCGGTTTTTAGATTCGGCGCTTCGAAATGTTTTTCCGGGTAACCGCCAACGCCAATGCAAAAGTTCATCGGATCGGCATTTAACAAAGAATCTTCCAAATATTTTCCGTGGTTCAAATCGTTTATTTGACGCACAAGGTCAACGGCGTATTTGTTCACACTGCGCCCGTACTTAACCGGTTTGTCAAAAGAACTTTCGTCCCCGCGGACGGCAAGAACGTTGTCTATTCCGAGGTAGCGCAGCTCAATTAAAAAGTCTTCTGTTTCTTCTTTTGTAAAGCCGTGGCAAATAACATGCGGAACGGCGTCGATGTTGTATTTATTTTGAATCAATGCGCAAATGCCCAAAGTGCCTGGTCTTTTGCGCTTTACTTTCATTTGGAATTCGCCGTTCTTTGTTTCCTCGTAAACAATCTCGGCAGCGTGACTGGTAATATCGATGAACGGGGGATTGTATTTTACAATGTCCTCAAGAACACTGAGCAATTGGTGAATATCCCCGCCGCGTTTGGGCGGAATAATTTCAAAGCTGATTAAGGGTTCTTTTGCTTTATCAAGATGTTCGGTTACTTTCATCTGTCCTTTTCCGGTTTAATATTCAAATTTCACAACTCGAAAATAAGGAAAATCTAATTGAAAAATTAGGGATGCGTGGATTTTGGTTGTGTTTGAGATGGTATTTGTAGGGACAGCTCGCGAGCTGTCCCATTACTGAACGTTAACTTAATCTGTAGGGGTCGCAAAATTTGCGTCCCCTACATTTGAACATCAACATTTTTTCCATTTAAACACGTGGAATATTTGTTAATTAAAAATCTAAATTTTCTACTCCTTTTTCAATCTCCCATTTCAACGGATTTTGTTGAATGTAATTTCTGATGTTGTACAATTCCCTCTCGTTGCGGATTATCCTGTCGAAAAAAGACCGCTGTCATTTGAAATGGGGATTACCCGCAAGGTGAATTTCTTTAGAGGATTTTGTTTTAAATGCCCCAACCAACTCAGATAAAGATTTAATTTTAATGTGTTTTGTTGCCTCTTTCGTAGGGATAAGTCGCAACTTGTCCCTACGTTCCTGTTGAATGTTAACGTAATTTGTAGGGACAACTCGTGAGTTGTCCCTACTATTCTGTTGAATGTTATTGTGGATTGTAAGGACAGCTCGCGAGCTGTCCCTACGCTTATTTTGATTAAATTCTGGGTCAATAATAATTATCCCATGAAAATGATTTGGCATAACTACGTATTCGTCCAATTTACAATAATCATATTGTTCACTAAGCCAATTCCACGCATTCTCAACAATTTTCCCAAATTGGTTTAAAATCATTTTTCCGTTTTGAACCTTGCCGAAATGTTGAATGTGATTTTTCGTGCAAATGGTAACAAAATACCATGCGGGATTTGAATAATCGAAAAACGGCAACCTGTTTGGTTTTCTGTTTTTCATTTTGTTTTACCCTGTTTTTCTTTGTCAATAAATCGTAGGGACAAGTCGCGACTTGTCCCTACGGCTGTTGAACGATAACGTGATTGGTAGGGACAACTTGCAAGTTGTCTCCACGGTTAAAATTTTAATTTGTTTCTCATCATGGGGACAGCTCACGAGCTGTCCCTACGAGCTACGAACAATTAATCTATCTGTTGTAGGGGACGCAAACTTTGCGTCCCCTACTATATGTTGAACAATCATTTGAACAGCAGTCTTTAAAATGAAAAATAATCCCAATAAAACAAAACCCGAAATTCCACTGCGGAATTCCGGGCAAAAAGTTTGGAAATAAAAAAAGCCTTGATTTACAAGGCTCCGGTGTGCATCCTGGGGGACTCGAACCCCCGGCCTGCTGATTAAGAGTCAGATGCTCTACCAACTGAGCTAAGGATGCACCGCAAAAATAAATCAATGAATAAAAATTTCAAAATATTATTAGATTTAAGGTTTATTTTTCTTTAAAAATTCCGGTTGTCTTCGTGAAAATCAAAACGCTTTTATTTCTTTTCTCCGTCGCGCTTCTAAGTCTTGCAAATTTTTCTCTTGACGCAAAGGTAATTAAAGACGATTTGGGAAATGAAATCCGTATTTCCGAAATTCCAAAACGTGTTGTTACATTGGCGCCTAACTTAACCGAAATGCTGTTTGCATTGGGGGAAGGGGACAAAATAATTGCAAACACAACTTATTGCAATTACCCGCCGGAAGCAAAAAATAAAACAAAGGTCGGGGACTTGTTCTCGGTCAATTACGAAAAACTAATCGGTCTTTCACCCGATTTAATATTTATGACCGTTGAAGGAAACACAAAAGGCACGTACGAAAGACTTCTAAAATTAGGCTTCAAAATATTTGTTTCTAACCCGAGAAATTATGAAGGAATAAAAAAAACCTTCCGCGATTTCGCTTTAATCTTTAACGACAGCGCACACGCCGATTCAATTATTAGCCAATGGGACAGACAGGTTGAAAAAATCCGCAAAGAGCGAAAAAGCAAAAACAAATTAAAGGCAATGTTCGTTGTTTCTTTGAGTCCGTTAATGCTTGCGGGAAAAAACACTTTCGTTAACGAATATCTCAAATTTTGTAATTTAAAAAACGTTGCGGACTCTTCGCCATTGAATTACCCGGTTTTCGGAAGGGAAGAAATTCTAAAAGACAATCCCGACGTTATTATTTTACCCGAAGGAAAAATCAAAGACACTTCGGGTTTACTGAAACTTTTCCCCGAGTGGAAAAACCTGAACGCCATTAAAACAGGCAGTGTTTACGAAATTAATCCCGATTTGTTTTTCCGTCCCGGACCAAGATTTGTAAAAGCGCTGGAATTCCTCTGCAAAAAACTTTCCGGAAAATAAATTTTATTCCTTTCTCCGCGCTTCCACTTTTTCCACAAGACTTTTGTACTCGTCGCTTACTCCGTCAAAAAATCCTTCCGGTTCAACGAGCACGGATGCACCTTTCACCGCAATTTTGCCGTCGGGTAAAATTATCTCCCCGCGGGCAAAAAGTTTCTTGCCTTCCTTCTTAAAAATGTACCCTCTCGCTTTTAGTTCCACACCGAGCGGAACCGGCAGTAAATAATTAATATTCAAATTTACCGAAACTATTTTGTAACCGGCGTACCACGCCGCCATTCCCATTATTTCGTCGAGGATTGCAGCCGACGCCCCGCCGTGTGCAAAATTAGGCGGACCTTGCTGTTCTTTACCTAATGTAAACGTCGAGCGTATTTCGCCGTTTTTGTAACCGTACCATCTTAAGCCGATTCCTTTCGGATTTTGCGAACCGCAAACAAAGCAATAGCCGTGTTCGGGCAGTAACTCAGATTTCTCACTCTTTTTCATCTTTCAATTCGCTGTTTTTCAAATATCTTTAAAACAAACAAGAAGTTTTAATATTTTTGATTAAAAAAGCTAAATCAAAGCAATGGATTTTCCAAACAACGTAAGAAAAATTTAGTTCATTTTTTGAACTATTTTAGAAACAAATTTTTCGTCAAACTGTAAAATGGCTCGACAATAATTATCCTTTAATTACATCAAAATTATTGTTAATTTGCAATTAGACTGAAATTGAGAAAGGAGAAAAAATAAATATGGCATTTAATTTTAACAAAATGACGGTTAAGGCGCAGGAAACGGTTCAAAACGCCGTTGAGATTGCGCAAAAATACAACAACCAGATTGTTGAGCCGGAACACATTCTTGCCGCTTTGCTGCAGGACACCGAAAGCGCCGCTGTTTCCGTTTTACAAAAGGCTGGTGTCAATACAAACACGCTAAAAATCAAAGTCGGCGAAGCGCTTGAAAAACTACCGAAAGTTACCGGAGCCGGCGTTGGCAATCAACAGCTTTCACGCGCAACGGCGGAACTGTTCGACCGCGCGGCGGAAGAAGCAAAGACTTTTAAGGACGAGTACATTTCGTCCGAGCATTTGTTGTTAGCCGCTTTCGACGACAAAGGAACCGCAGGCGATATTCTCAAACGAACAGGAATTTCAAAGAACGAGATTTTAAAAGCCTTGCAGGATATTCGCGGCAACCAAAGAGTTACTTCGCAAAATCCCGAGGACACTTACCAATCTCTTAAAAAATACGGTCGGGATTTAAATGAGCTTGCACGCGCAGGCAAACTCGATCCGGTAATCGGCCGCGACGAAGAAATACGCCGCGTGTTGCAAGTGCTTTCAAGGCGCACGAAGAACAACCCCGTACTAATCGGCGAACCGGGCGTTGGTAAAACGGCTATTGCAGAGGGGATTGCTCACAGAATTGTTTCGGGCGACGTTCCCGAAAACTTAAAAACAAAGAGAATTGTCGCTCTCGATATGGGTTCGCTTGTTGCAGGAGCACAGTTCCGCGGACAGTTCGAAGAACGCCTGAAAGCTGTGATCAAGGAGATTACCGAATCCAACGGCGAAATTATTCTCTTCATCGACGAGCTCCACCTGCTTGTTGGGGCAGGAAAAACCGAAGGCGCAATGGATGCGGCTAACATCTTGAAACCCGCGCTTGCCCGCGGCGAGCTGCACGCAATAGGAGCAACCACGCTGAACGAATACAAAAAGTACATCGAAAAAGATGCGGCTCTGGAAAGAAGATTCCAACCCGTAATTATTCAAGAGCCGAGTGAGGAAGACGCAATTTCAATTTTGCGCGGATTGAAAGAACGTTACGAAGTTCACCACGGCGTTCGCATCACGGACGGAGCAATTGTAGCCGCCGTTCAACTTTCAAGCCGTTACATTTCGGACAGGTTCTTGCCCGACAAAGCTATTGACCTTATTGACGAGGCTGCGTCGAAATTAAGAATTGAAATAAACTCGATGCCGGAAGAACTTGACGCACTCGAGAGAAAAATCAAACAGCTTGAGATTGAACGCGAGGCGCTAAAGCGCGAGAAAGATTCCCAATCCGCAGACAGGTTAAAAGAGCTCCAAAAAGAATTAAGCGAGCTCGAAGAAAAACGGAATGCGCTAAAAGCCAAATGGCAATTGGAGAAAGAACGGATTCAAAAAATCCGTAATATGAAAAGCGAGATCGAGCGCTTGAAAAACGAAGCGGACAAGTACGAACGCGAGGGAGACCTTGCAAAGGTTGCGGAAATTCGTTACGGCAGATTGATTGAACTTGAAAACGAACTGAAGAAAGAAAGCGAAGAGCTTTCAAAAATTCAAAAAGACAGTAAGCTATTGAAGGAAGAAGTTGACGCCGAGGACGTTGCGGAAATTGTTGCCAAGTGGACAGGCATTCCCGTCAGCAGAATGCTTGAAAGCGAAAGAAGCAAATTACTGAGAATGGAAGAGGAGCTTCACAAGAGAGTAGTGGGACAAGACGAAGCTGTCTCTGCCGTGGCAAATGCAATCCGCCGTTCGCGCGCAGGCTTGCAGGACGCCAACCGTCCGATCGGTTCATTCATATTCATCGGGACTACGGGCGTCGGTAAAACCGAGCTTGCAAGGGCTTTGGCGGAATTTCTCTTCAACGACGAGCACGCAATGATTCGAATCGATATGTCAGAATACATGGAGAAGTTCTCCGTCTCGAGATTAATCGGCGCTCCTCCCGGATACGTGGGCTACGAGGAAGGAGGTCAATTAACCGAAGCGGTTCGCAGGAAGCCTTATTCCGTTGTTCTTCTTGACGAAATCGAGAAAGCACATCCCGACGTGTTCAACGTGTTACTGCAAGTGTTGGACGACGGACGCCTTACGGACAACCAAGGCAGAACCGTTAATTTCAAAAACACAATAATAATAATGACGTCCAACATCGGTTCGCATTTGATTCAGGAAAAACTTTCCGAGTTCAACGAGAATAATTACCAGCAAATTCTCGACGAGCTGAGAGAAAAACTAAACGAATTATTAAGGCAAACAATTCGTCCCGAATTCTTAAACAGAATCGACGAGATTGTTTTGTTCAAACCTTTGTTGAAATCCGAATTGACTCAAATTGTTGACATTCAACTTGAGCGTGTTAACAAAATGCTGAGCGACAAGAATCTGAAAATTGAAGTTGACGACAAGGCAAAAGAATTCTTAATTGAACTCGGCTACGACATCTCTTACGGCGCACGTCCGCTCAAGAGAGTTATTCAAAGATTCCTGATTAACCCGCTTGCCACAGAAATTTTGATGGGCAAGTACCAAAGCGGAGACGTTATTCTTGTAACCAGAGAAGGCGACAAACTCGGATTTAGTAAAAAATAATTCGACACAGCGGCGCTTCGGCGCCGCATTTTTTTTGGAGGCAACTTGCAGGAAAGAAAAAATTACGATCCTCGGATGCACACCGCAGAACACATTCTAAACCAAACAATGGTTAGAATGTTCAATCGTGGCAGGTCTTTCAGCGCACACATCGAAAAGAAAAAATCAAAATGCGATTACCACTTCGGCAGAAATTTAACCGAAGAAGAAATCTCCGAAATTGAAAAACGGGTAAACGAGGTAATTCAAAAAGACTTGCCCGTCACAGAAGAATTTTTGCCAAGATCTGAAGCGGAAAAACAGTTCGATTTGTCAAAGCTGCCTGAAAGCGCCGGGGAGAAAATAAGAATAATCCACGTTGGTGATTACGATGCCTGTCCGTGCATCGGTGATCACGTGAAGTCCACAGCGGAAATAGGAGCGTTCAAAATAATTTCCACAAGCTTTAACGACGGAGTTCTAAGAATCAGATTCAAACTGCAAAAGTAAACATTGAACTAACACACCACAACTTAGTGGGCAATTACCACAACTTCTTTCAATGTTTCGAGCGTTTTGTTTTGCGCTCCCACAGCCTCAATAAACACAATGTACATTCCCATTCTAAGCGTAGCGCCGGAATCGTCCCTGCCGTCAAAGACAATTTTACCTTCGCCCGAAGATGCCTTGTTAACCGCTAACGTTCGCACAAGTCTGCCGTGGTCGTCGAACACCCTCGCGCGTATTTGCACAACAGGAGTTCTAAATTTGTAAGCAAGTACCGTAAAATCTTCGTGCCCGTCTTCGTCCGGGGAAAACGGATTTGGGAAAATACTTAATCCCGAAGAAACTTTTTTCAAAGGCGTAAACACGGAGTTTTTCTTCAAGGGCGTTCCACCTCTTGCGTCAACGCAAGTACTCCAACTTGTTTTGTCGTTGCTTTCAAAAAGAGGATTTAGTTTTTCCAGGGATTTGTTTTTCGTGTTCAAAATATTATTGTTGCACCAAGAACCACTGTAGTAAACCGAATCAATTACATTATTAAATGCGTCTCTAATCACAACGGCGTCTGCGGAGTTCGACAAAGAAAAAGAGTTGCTATTGGAAACAGAAACAAATTTGCTTTTTGGGGAAATTCCGAAACGGTCGAAGATGTTTGAATCCGAAGCAAAAACAAAATAGCCGCCGGGATTTAAACTTAAGCGTTCGCCGGAAAGCCAGTATTTATTGCCTTTCCCGATTATTAAACTCCAACCGCCAATATCCACGGGGTTTTTAGAGACATTGGTTAGTTCCAAATATTCGGGAAAGTCTTGTGAAGTTTCAAACATTATTTCATTTATTACGACCGACTTCTTCTCAGCCGGGGTGAGTTGGAAAACAGAGTTTACCTTCCCCAAAGTGTTTCTTTCCCTGTCCAAACAAAATAGCCAGTTGCTCACATTGTTCGTTGAGTCGTTAAAACTACGCCTTTCCACCGAACGACCACGCACAATTGGAAAGTTGGTGGTGTAGTAAAGACTGTCAATTGTTTGCCCGCGAAAATCCCGTAACACTATTCCGTCTTCCTTTGAACTTAAGTTACCAAAATTAACAACAAATTCTTTCACACTCTCGGATGTATTACGCAACGTGTCCCTGCTAACAACAAAGTATTCACCTGCCTTAATTATTGTGGACTGAGAAACGAGTGTTTTTTCTTTCTCCTCCGGTCGCACGTCCGTAATCGTCCAATTCTTTAAGTCGATTTCCGCACCCGAGTTGTTGTAAAACTCTACCCACTGTGTTTCGTTTGTATCGGGCAAAACTAAAAACTCGCTAATAAGAATCGTGTTTTTATCCACACCTGCAAAAACAGTTTTTGTCAGGGAGTTGTTAAAAGGGTTCTCGTCAGCGGCGCAGTTTATTTCAGCCTTTATTTTAAGCGAATCGACAATGTGGCACTTGTTTTGCGTTGATATTATTAGAGAATCGCCTCCCTTAATATTTGTAATACGTAGTGAGTCAAACAACCTTTCTCCGTTATCAACAACAAAAGTCTTTAACAAAACATTATTGATTTTTTCTTTAGAACGATTTAACACTTTTACTTTAATGTTAATATCACTGTTTCTTAAAGGAAATGCCGGTTCGGTGAAAATGTCCGTTACTATTAAATCTTTAATATTTATTTGGATGCTGTTTATTCTACCCGGCGTGCTGTTCTCTTTGTCAACGGAAGTTCCCCAACTTGAAGCGGATGTGGAATTTAAATTAAAATCTTTCTTTTCAATGGAGTGCTCTTCCTTTTCAAGCCAATAATCACAGTACTTAACCGAATCTACGGTTGTTAAAGCCCCGTCTTTTAATACTACTCCGTCTTCCGTGTTATTTAAATTTGCAAAAGGAATTACTATTACCTTCGAGGGAATTGTTTTGTGATAATTAAAAATTAAAGAATCCTTTGCAATTACCAAATAGCTTTTCGGAGCCAAGGGACAATCTTCTTTTGTAATTATTGTTTTCGAAGGCGTTGCCAAAACGTCCGAGATGCTCCAGCCTTTTAGATTAACAGTATCCGTACTGTTGTTAAACAACTCAATCCACTCGGGCTCATCGCCCGAAGGGTCAAACATTATTTCGCTTATTATGATTGAGTTTTTCTTAAACGTTGGAATTACGGTTAAATAATACTTGTTGTTAGCAAGGTTCATATCTTCCGTACAGTTTAACTTCACGATTAAATCTGTTGTGGCGTTCAAAGCACTGATATTATTGAGTGAAACCAACATTGATGAATCGGAAGCCAAACTAAATAAAGCTGAAGCGTACATTTGTTTGTCAGCAATTGAATCTCCGTTTTCATCTTTGTAAACATTCACAGTAAAAGCAATTTTGTTTTTTCCGACATTTTTAACCACTGCTTTTAAGCCAAAGGATTTGCCTGCTTCCACTAAATCCGGAAAGACCCACGCCGAATCAATTGCCACATCAAAATCTTTCTTTGAAATACTGTTAAGTGTCCCCGGGGTCCCTTTCTGTTTCAAAACACAAGTTCCCCAGTTAGCCGAATCGGTTGAACTTTGTGCCGGCGAAATTCTTTCGAGCGATTGACCGTTTTTCTTCAACCAAGTGGAGAAATATTTTACCGAATCAATTGTTCTGAAAAGAGAATCTTTCAAAACAACCTCGTCTCCGCCATTGTTCAAATTCGGAAAAGAAGTAACAAGAACTTTGCTGTTAATTGAATAAAAATCAAAAATGGAAGAGTCTTTTGCTATTACACAATAGCCTTGTGGTTCTAACAACAAATTACTTTTTACAAGATTTGCAAAAGAGAAATTGTCTCCAAGATAATAATTACTAAGATTTATTTCCTTTTCGCTTTTGTTGAACAACTCAACCCATTCTGGCTCGCCATCCGTCGGCGCAAACATTATTTCGTTTACAACAACGTCTTGTTTGTCAACATTTATTTTTACGATGTTTACAACAACACTTGCGGTATCATTATCGTTAAACTGATCTTCGGGGAAATTAATAACCGAGAATATTTTATTTTGTCCGACGGGCAATTCATTTAAATCGACCGTCAGTTTTAGGCTGTCGCCAAAACCTATGCCGGGCAGCGCAACCGATTTAATAAATTCGTCAGCGGTAATTTTGTCGTCCTTGTTCCCGTCAAAATAAAAATCCAGAGACGCGCTCTCAGCCGGCTCGATTCCTAAATTTTTTATTTTTGCATTTAGTTCAATTTTTGAACTAACTGCAAAATAAGATTTGCTTGCTGTGAGTTCTTCAAGACAAAGGTCAAACTCTTTTTGTGAAACAGAATTTATTTTTCCGGGAGTTGAGCCTGCTTTTGCAACTGAAGAGCTCCAGTTCGTAGAATCTTTACCTTCCGCAAATGCAGAAATTCTTTCCAATGATTTTCCTTTTGTGCCTCCCCAGGCGGAAGAATAATAAACCGAATCAATTAAGCGGTCGAGCGAATCTTTAATCACAACAGCATCCCCGGCATTGTTCAATGACGGGAACTCCACAAATGTAATTCCGGAAGTTAAATTGTGGTAATCTAAAAATGATGAATCCTTCGCAAGCAAAAAATATTTTCCGGGTAAAACAATTGCTCTCTCTTCACTTAACGTAACTTTGTGTAAATTGTCCCCGACAAACCATTTTTGCAAATTTATTTCCTTGTTACTTTTATTAAACAGTTCAATCCATTCAGGTTCGCCGTTTACAGGCGCGTACATTATTTCGTTAATCACGATGTCCCCTTTCTCCGCCGCAAATTTAACGATGTTCACTTCCAATTCGGCAATATTATTGTCAGGGAATTCATCCTTAGCAAAATCAAGAGAAGAAATCAAAGTGTTTTTACCAAGAGGCAAATCACTTAATATTATTGACTTTTCCACACTATCAGCCGATGAAAGCCCCGTTATTATTAGTGAATCAAGAGCCTCGTTGTTTTGAGGAAAGTTGTCTTTATTTTTATCGAGGTAAATTTTTAACATTACATTCTTAGCGTCTTCCGAACCTTTGTTCTTAATTATTACGAATGTTTTTAATTCGTGTTGGTATTCGATGAATTTTTGATCCGAGTCGAACGTTTGAATGGCAAGGTCAAATTTCTTGGGTGAAATTGAGTTGAGTCTGCCCGGAGTACCGCCGTAATTGCCTTTCGACGTTCCCCAATTTTCGGGGTTGTTTGTTTCCCCTGCAGCACTAACTCTTTCAAGAGAAAGTCCTGTTCCGCCTCCCCAGTCGGCGTAATATTCGAGCGAGTCGATTGTTTGCCCGAGGGAATCAAGCAAAACAATCCTGTCGCCAGAGTTGTTTAAGGAAGGTAAATTGATTATTACGGTTTTAAAATTGCCTAAATAATTGGATGAGAGCGTGTCCCTCGAAAAAACGACATATCCGCCTGCATCAATAAAGACTGAAGTATCGGACAAATCGGTCTTACTTGTTTTATCTCTAACTTCCCAGCCTTTTAGATTAATTTTACTTTGTGTTGGGTTGTAAAGTTCAATCCACTCTGGTTCGTCTTGCTTCGGTTTGTACATTAATTCGTTAATTACCACATCGCCCCTGCTATTTGGTTTAGGTCTGACCTCAAAAAATGCTGAAGTAGTGTCGTTTGTATTATTCTGATCTTTGTTAAAGCTAATTACTGATTTCAAAAAGACTTTACCTGACTGCCCGGCAACAAACCGCGCACTCAGAGAGACAGAATCGTTTGGGTCAATCTCGTTAACCGTCTGCTCAAAAATTAAATTGTAATTAACGGAATCTTTCGATGTGTAAATGGAAACGTTAAAATTATTTGCAGCGTGTAACCCTTTATTAAAAACTTTTACTTCCGTTCTTGCCGTATCGTTTACAAAAATCTTTTCCGGAAAAATTTTAATAGACGAAATCCCCACATCGTAATCCCACGGGCTAACCGAATTGCGATTTCCCGGCGTGCCGTTAAACATTTTTGAGTTTGCCCAATTGTCCGATGAGTCGCCTTTGTCTAATAATATTTTTTCGTCGGAATATCCGGCGTTGTTGTCCGCAGTGTATTCACAAGAATCAACAACCTCGCCGTTCGGTGCAAACAACAGCAGTGTTCTGTTTGTCGAATTTGACATTCCCGAAGAACCAAAAGCGTTGTCCGAAATTTTTAAAACCAATGCGTCCACGGGAATCAGATTTTTGTAAACGCCGTTTTCAAAATCGTAGTCGCCTTCAAAAACAACAGCGTAGCTACGGGGAGATAATTTTTTCCCAATTGTTAAAGAATCTAAAAAATCTTTTTTCGAAGAGTGATATTTAACACTCCAGCCTTTTAGGTCAACGGAATCGGAATAAGAGAGATTAAACAACTCAATAAATTCGGAGTTTGCGGCGGAAGGACGAAACATCACCTCCGTAAATATTAGCGAATCGCGCGTTTGTCCTGCAACATTAGCGTGAATTAACAACGCAAGAAAAAACAATTTTAAATTGCTTTTACTCATTGTTGTAAAAATCAAGGCTTCGCTAAAAGCCCTCTTGACACTATTTAAAACCTAACCTCTTTTTGCTCCCATTATTTTGAGCAGAACTCTCTCGTGAGTGAGAGGCGCCTCTATCTTCTCAAGCGAAATACTCACAAACGAATCCATCGCATTCAGAATTGCAAAGTAAGCCGAGATGCCGTACATAAACGGCGGCTCGCCAATTGCTTTCGATTTTAGCGGTCCGTAAGGATTCTCCGATTCTTCAAGGAAGTGAATTTTAATTTCATCCGGTACGGAATAAATATCGGGTATTTTGTAAGTTGAAAAAGTGTTAGACAATAACTTTCCTTTCTCGTTTTGAACAAGCTCCTCAATAGTAAGCCAGCCAATGCCTTGCACAACCGCACCTTCCGTTTGCCCTTTGTCTATTGAGGGAAACAGGCTCTTACCGTAATCGTGCACAATGTCCACTTCGTCAATTTCGTATGTGCCACGCAAGAGGTCAACCGTTGCCGTCGTAATTGCAGTTCCGTAAACGTGGTAAGCAAACGGACGTCCTTTGTTTTTCTCCCTGTCAAAGTAAATATCGGGCGTAGCGTAATAGGCGTGGGCAGAAAGATTAACCCTGTTTAAATAGGCGGACGAAACGAGTTCCTCCCACTTTATTTTAGTAGAAGCTCCATTGTGCAAAACCGTTTCGTTTTTAATTTCGACTTTTGCAGAATCTTCCTCACCGAGCATCGAGGCAGCGTGTTTTTTTAATCTTTCTTTCAGAGAATTACAAGCCAACAAGGTGGCATTGCCGTTTAAATCCGCGCCTGTGCTTGCCGCCGTAGGCGAAGTGTTGGCAATCCTCGTGGTGTTCGTTGTTTCGATTTTAATTCTGTCCGCCGAGACAGACAAAACCTTTGCGGCAACTTGTTTGATTTTTTCGTTTACTCCTTGCCCCATTTCAACGGCTGCCGTACTAATGCCAACGCTGCCGTCCGTGTAAATATGAACCAACGCGCTTGCCTGATTCAAGAAACTGCTTGTAAAAGAAATGCCGAAACAAAGAGGCATCACGGCAATGCCCTTTTTCAAAATCTTATTTTCGGTATTAAACTTTTCAACATCTTTTAATTTGTTGTTAAATTCGTAAATGTTTTCCGCCTTGTCCCACGTCTTTCGTGCATTTACCCTTTCAGCTCTTTGCCCGTAATAAAAATAATCTCCTTCGTTTAATAAATTTTTCTTCTGAATTTCCCACGGGCTTTTACCCAGTTCTTTTGCGGCTTTAAAAATTGCCGATTCAATTACAAACATTCCTTGCGGACCACCGAATCCCCTGAAAGCAGTATTTGGCGGGAGGTTTGTACGGCACATATAGCCCGTAGCCTTTACATTCGGGATGAAATAGCTACCGGTAGTATGGAAAAGCGTTCTTTCCAAAATTGCGGACGAAAGATCAGCAACAGCACCCGAGTTTTGAAAATAAGTAACTTCGTAAGCTAAAATTTTTCCTTCTTCGTTTAATCCTATTTTGTAATCGGCAGAATAGGGATGCCGTTTACCCGTCATTCTTAAATCTTCCTGACGGTTGAGAATTAACTTAACCGGTTTTTTCAATTTGAAAGCAGCGAGCGCAGCCATTACAGCCCACGGAGTTGCCTGGTCTTCCTTGCCGCCGAAAGCTCCGCCGAGTCTCGGGACGTCCACCTCGATTTTATTCATCGGAACGCCCAACACATTTGCCGTTGCGCGTTGAACAGCCGTCGGGCTTTGAGTGCCAGAAAGTAATTTAACTCCGCCGTTGTCGTCGGGGATTGCAAGCGAGCCCTGTAATTCCAAGTACAAATGTTCCTGCCCTCCGATGTCAACTCTGCCTTCAACAACCGTGTCGCACTCCGCGAAAGATTTTTCTGTGTCGCCCGAAGAAAAAACCACAGGAGGTGCAATTAACTGCCCCTTCTCCATTGCTTCCCGCGGGTCTGTAATTACAGGCAGCTCTTCGAACTCGATTTCAATTTTACTTCTCGCAGCTCTTGCATTTTCGGGAGTGTCGGCAACTATTACCGCAACAGGCTCACCGATGTACTCAACTTTACTTTCCGCCAACAATGTTTCATCTTTAATAATATTGCCAATCTGATTTTCGCCAGGAATATCCTCAGCCGTCAATATTGCTTTTACCCCTTTGGATTCAAGAGCTTTTTTAACTTCGAGTTTTTTAATAATCCCGTGCGCAACGGGCGAGTCGAAAACGGCTGCATACAGCGTTCCTTCTGGAACGGGAAAGTCGTCAATAAAAAAGGTTTCGCCTCGAACGTGTTTAATCACATCTTTATTCATAGTAAAACCTCCGCATTTAAGAATTGCGGAAACAGCTTAAAGAAATGCGCTTCAATTAAACGCCCAAGCAAAGCCTTTTTGTAATCGGCGCTTCCTCGCACATCGCTAATGGGCAAAATCTCCGAGCGCGAAATTTCCGCCGCTTTAAGGACTGTCTCGTTATTAATTTCTTTTCCTTTCAAGTAAGAAGCCGTTTCGGTTAAGTATTTCGGCACGGGGGCTACACCACCCGCAGAAAGCCCAATGTTTTCGATTGTTTCGCCACTTAAGGAAATTGCTAGTGCCGTATTTACGCTTGCAATGTCGAGGTGAGTACGTTTGGAAACTTTTTCAAAATTAAAAATCAAATTTTCAGAAACAGAAAACTTTATTTCAGTTAACAATTCGTCAGATGACTTATCCAAGGCTTTGTACCCTTTGTAAAAATCCTTTAACGCAACTGTTCTTTTTTCACCGGTTTTATTCTCAAGAACAACCTTCGCATCGAGCGCAAGTAAAATAATTGTAAAGTCCCCAATGGGGGAAGCGTTTACAATGTTGCCGCCGATTGTAGCCACATTACGAATTAACGGGGAGGCAATTAATTTAAGGGTTTCGTCAATGTCGGGGAAATATTTTCTTATTATTGTTGACTCGCCAAAGTCCTCGAATGTCGTGTCCGCCGATAAGACCACTTCGCCGTTTTGTTCAAAAATTGAACTATTTTTGTTAACAGTCAAAAAACTTATTTGTTTATTTGTCAATTCTTCCGGTTGTTGAACCAGTAAATCTGTACCGCCGGCTATTGGAGTTCCTTTTTCGTGTTTCGTGTCCCCGGCTTTTTTTAACTCCGCCAAACGCTCGGGAATGTCTTTGAAATATTCGGGAATAATTTTTTGTCTAACTAAAAAATTCAATTTCTCGTCTTGACGCAAAGGAGCAGAGTTAATTTCATTAATCATATTAACAATTGCCCTTTTAATCGAGGCGTAACCGGTACAGCGACAAATGTTTCCCGAAACAGAGTCAATAGCACTTTCAATTGAATACTGGGAAGACTTTAAAAAATATGCCGTCAACGAAGAGACGTAACCGGGCGTGCAATATCCGCATTGTGCGGCATCTTCTTTTGCAAAATGATATTGAATGAAATTCAAATCTTCACCCGTTAATCCTTCAATAGTTACCACATGCTTTCCTTGAACATTGCCAAGCGGGTAAATACAGGAAGCAACGCTTTTGTAAGTAACTACGCTGCCTTTCTCTTCTCCAATCAAAACAGCACAAGCACCGCAATCGCCTTCTTTACATACTTCTTTAGGTCCTGTGAGCTTTTCTTCTTTCCTGAGGAAATCCAGAAGCGAGCGTGCGGGATTGAAGTTGGTAACTATCCTCTTCTTATTTAGAATAAATTCTTCGGGCATAAAAAATCCAATGTTTAATTTTCATTGTTTTAACTTCATAAAAAAAATTTTAAATAGCAAGTGCCTTCAAGACCCTTCTTTATTGCCTATTACGGCTTTGAAAATTACATTAGTTAAAAACGCAGCATTCAGATTACTTGCTTCCTCCCGAATTTTTTCCAGCCCAACGGAATATTCTTCGTCACTTAAAGCAAACAACGTTGAGTTACCTTTCTTTTGGAGAAAGTGGTCAGACAAAACATTTGTCCCTTTGCGTTTGTCTTTAATGACTTCCGTTATTACCGTTCTTAAATTTGAAAACCCCGCTTTGCTCATCATTTTTTTTAATCTCTCAATACTCGGAATGCGAGCCGCATCTATTTTAAAAGCTCTGTCAAAATAATCGTAAACGTACCATTTGTAATCGGGATTAAAAATATCGGCAAGCACAATTGCAATTTCGCCCTTTGTTTTCAATACTTTGAAGGCTTCAACGAAAAAACGCTCTTTATTTTCAAAGTGATGCACGGCATTAACGCAAAAAACAAAATCAAAAGTTCGTGTATCAAAAGGAAGGGTAGAAGCTTCACCGTTTATTAGGTGTCCGTGTTTAATTTTCCTACGGGCTTGCAACAGCATTGGCAAAGACAAATCCAACCCGGCAACAAAACGTTCTCCGCTCACAAGATTTTTTACCCAATAACCGGTTCCACATCCGACTTCTAAAATTTGATTAAATTTATTTTGTGTGATTTCCTTGTCTAAAAATTTAAGCGTGTCTGACATTCGGTTTTGTTCATACCTGTCATCGTAGGAATCGTAAAGTTTTTCGTAATCGGATTTTGTTTTTGCGGTTGATGTCATATGCAACTATTAAATTCTTTCAACAACCAAGTTAAAGCACGTTTAAATTTAATACAGGCACAAACAATTTAAAAATAAAAAAGCCGCCGAAGCGGCTTTTTATTCAACGTTAAAATTTATGGATTAATAATTTTTTGAAAAGTTGCTTGGTCCAAATATTGAGGTTCGTACGTAATACCCCTTAATTTTAAAATTCTAACAAATATTCTTAAATGTATTTCCGAGCCTTTTTCCAAACGCTTGAAGACCGCTGTAATTCGGTTGTGTCCGTTGACGGTTTCAATCTTATTTAGCAAATCAAGAATATCCATTTCTTCCATTGCAGCACCGGCTTTTAATGCTTCAATCTCGGATTGGGAACCTTTCTGAACCATTGTGTCATAAAGTTCTTGTAAATCCGAATTTGCAAAAACACCAACCGTATTATCTTTAATTGGATTTTCAACTTTGTAGAAATTCAACAATCTCTCAACCGAATTCATGTGTCTTTGTTCAGCACGGGCAATATTTTTAAATACTTTCAAATTGTTTTCGTTGTAAAGCGTGAGATAAAGATCATGTGCAACCTTTTCCTCCTCAATAACGTATTGCAATGCTGCCTTCTCATCATCGGTTAAAGTTGAATCGGCCACAACCGGCGGATGATTACGGGAGTTAATAATCTCATCAAAAAACTCTTGTTCCAAATATTGTGGTTCATAAGCTATTCCTTGAACTCTCAAATTGCCTACAAATGCTCTCAAGTGATTTTCAGAACCTCTTTCCAAGAAACCGTAAATCCTCGTTACATCCGAATATTCTTTGGCCTCTTTTGTTTTCTCAAGTAAATCCAAAATGTCAATTTCCTCAATAGCTGCACCTACTTTCAACGCATCGGTTCCAGAAGTCTTACCTTGTGCAATAAGTGTTTCGTATAATTCTTTCAAATCAGGATTTGTAAAAACACCGACAGCATCATCTTTAACCGGATCTTCTATTCCGTAACGATTTAATAAGTACAGAATAGCATTCATATGAATTTGTTCTGATTTTGAGATGTTTTTAAAAACTCTGTAATCGTAAATATCATTCAAGGTAATATAAACGTCACGCGCAAGTTTCTCTTCTTCCCTCATATATTGTAATCCTTCAACAACTGCTTTACTAATAGTATCGGAAGCGACTGGCATAGTCTCAATTAATTTTGAGAGAGTTTCGGCATCCGAAACTTCCGCTTTTGCCGGCGCGCTTTCACTAACTCCACACGCATTAAAACCAAATAGAATTCCTACTATAGTTAAAAACAAGGCTGCTTTCTTGAATCCAAACATATTTTCTTCTCCTTTTTTTAATTAATGTTTTTTATCTGTTAGTCCTTTGACAACGGCAAAAAGAAAATGGTTTAAACGACTATTTTTCTTGTAGATTCAGAATCTAATTTGCTTTTGGTGTACAAGTTTAAAATTAGTGATGAAAGTTTGAATACAGAAACAATAAACAAACTCTAAGGAAAACCAAGGCTTTTTACGGTCGTATTTCAATTTTATATGTCACATAATTTCATTAAATTAATTTGTTAAAAACTTAATTCGAAAAACTTTTAATAGTAACGAATGACGGAAAGCGAACTTTTACGGCTTGTTAAAAGCGGAGAAAATCTGCGTATTGAGTTTAAGGAAAGTCACGATAAACTACCGGCTAATCTGTTTGAGACAATCTGTGCCTTTCTTAATACCAAGGGTGGCTTTATTTTACTCGGCATCAGTGATAAAGGTAAAATTATTGGTGTCAACAAAAAAGAGGTGGCAAAGCTTAAAAAAGACATTGCAAATCTTGCTAATAACCAACAAAAGCTGTCACCATCCATTGTTTTATCCGTTGACGAAATTGAAATTGAGGATAAAATCGTATTAGTCATTAAAGTACCGGAAAGTTCGTATGTTCATAAATCTAATGGAGATATTTTCATCAGAAATCAGGATGGCGACTATCGAGTAACTTATCCCCCAGAGATTGCCAAAATCGTTAATCGTAAACAAAATTACTATAGCGAGCAAACGGTTTTTCCCGAAATTAAGTTTGGTGATTTCAGGCAAGATTTAATAGCAAGAGCAAAGCAATTAATTAAATTAAACAACACGGCACATCATTGGCAGGAACTTGATGAAAAAGCACTGCTGGCGCGTGCCGGATTTTACAGAAAAGCAAAGAACGGTAACGAAGGCTATACCTTAGCAGCGATTCTGTTTTTTGGCACGGATGATTTAATCCAGTCGGTTCTACCTGCTTACAAGTTCGAAGCGTTACTGCGGCGCGAAAATGTGGATCGGTACGATGACCGGATTACCGTGCGTACAAATTTGCTTGATGCGTATGATTTGCTGATGGGCTTTATCGAAAAACACTTGAACGATCCGTTTTATCTGGAGGGTAATATTCGCATTAGCTTACGCAGTAAAATATTCCGTGAATTGGTGGTTAATAGTATTGCCCACCGCGAATATATGCATCCTGCACCGGCGATGATTCAGATTTTTTCGGATACCGTTGAATTTAGCAATCCCAATAATCCTATTGTTTTCGGCAAAATTGATCCTGAACACTTTACACCTATTGCTAAGAATCCAACTATCAGTAAATTTTTACTACAAATGGGGTTGGTAGAAGAAGTTGGTTCGGGTATGCGTAACGTTTTCAAATATCTGCCGTACTATTCAAAGGGCGCTACAGCCGAGTTTGTGGATGGGGAGCTATTTAAGACAATTATAAAACTTGGGATAACTTCGGGGAAAACTGTGGAGAAAACTGTGGAGAAAACTGTGGAGAAAATTATTTCTGCTATGAAAAATAATTCTACAGTTACAATAAATGATCTAATAGAGATTACCGGCTTAACAAGAAGAGGAATCGAGTGGAATTTAGCTAAATTAAAAAAAGAAGGAAAAATTAAACGTATCGGGCCCGACAAAGGAGGTTACTGGAAAGTTGTTGAACAGGAAAAAGAATAAACAAATACACAGGTATTAAATTGTATTACCAACCCTCAAGTCAATCCATCCGACAAACACCGGGACTTATCGGTAATTTAAAGTTTCCCATATTGTTTTCTGGCATAATGGAAAGAATTTTTTAACATAACTAAGACAAAATGCTAAAAATCTTCCTTGAATCATATTTCAAACATCTGTTATAAGATAAAAGCTAAAATTTCTTTTTTACCATTACACTATTTCTTAAATTTAAGCTAACAATATTTTTTGGTAGGAGAAAAATTGAAGCTGCTTTCGTGGAATGTAAACGGAATTCGCTCGATAGTGAAAAAAGGTTTTGTGAAATGGCTGTTAAAGGAAAGCCCTGATATTATTTGTCTTCAGGAAACAAAGGCTTGGATTGAGCAATTAAATAAAGACATCACGAACATCGACGGTTACAAATCGTATTTTAATCAAGCAGAGAGAAAAGGGTACAGCGGCGTTGCAGTCTATTCAAAACCCGTTCCCGTAAATGTGTTAAAAGGGTTAGGAGTCAAAGAGTTTGACAACGAAGGAAGAACGCTGATACTCGAATATCCCGAGTTTACACTTTTAAATGTCTATTTTCCCAACGGCAAAAGGGACCACACGCGGCTACAATACAAGCTTGACTTTTACGAAGCGTTCCTCGATTACGTTTTAAAGCTAAAAGACGAAGGCAAAAGCATTATCGTTTGCGGCGACGTTAATACCGCTCACAAGGAAATTGATTTGGCGAGACCGAAAGCAAATCAAAAGACGTCCGGCTTTTTACCCGAAGAACGGGCGTGGATTGACAAGCTGCTTGCCCACGGCTTTTTAGACACACTGAGGCTATTCACCGACGAAGGCGGAATTTACACATGGTGGGACGTTATCACCCGCGCACGTGAAAGGAATGTTGGGTGGAGAATAGACTACTTTTTCATTTCGGAAAACTTAAGAGAAAACATTACTAATGCTTTCACACTACCCGAAGTAATGGGCTCCGACCATTGTCCGGTCGGGATTGAATTAAATTTTTAAACTAAAGAAGGAGAAAAAAATGGCTTTTCCAAAATCATTCTACCGTTGGCGACCGCATCCTTGGCATGGCTTGGAGGTTGGAGAGAATCCACCGGAAATTGTTAATGCCTACATCGAAATTACACCATTTGATTTCGTGAAATACGAAGTGGACAAAAGCACCGGCTACATTCACGTTGACCGTCCCCAGAGAAGTTCTTCCCACCCACCTGCACTGTACGGTTTTATTCCCAGAACTTACTGCGGTGAAAGAATAGGGGAGCTAAATCCCAAAGCAGGCAAGGGCGATGGCGACCCATTGGACATTTGCGTAATTAGCGAGCGACCGATTTCTCGCGGAGAGATTATTTTACGTGCACGTGTTGTTGGCGGTTTACAAGGTATTGACCACGGCGAGGCAGACGACAAAATAATTGCCGTACTTAAAAACGACAATATTTACGGAAACATTACCGATATTTCCGAACTTCCAGATGTTTTGGTTGAACGCCTGCAACATTATTTTACAACTTACAAATTGATTCCCGGCGAAGAGAATAAATTTTCAATCGAAACCGTTTTCGGGAAAGAGCATGCTTTTAAGGTTATTCAAGCGGCTATTAAAGATTACGACGAAATTTACGGGGGAGACTAAACTCCCCCTGATTTTACAGCACATTCAAGAGGCGTGTGTTGTTCGGACTAATAATAACAGAAGCATTACGCCCCGACAATTTTAATAGTTGTTGCCGATATTAAATCCTTTGTCTTTTACAGCCGTTTCAATTAAGTTCCCGATGTTGCCGTCAACCTGAGCAATTACAATTTCATCGGGATTTATTGCCACCACTAAGATTTTTTCTATTTCCCCTCTTTCTCTAACATTATTTACAAACATCAACATCGCCTCTTCTCCGTTACGAGCTTTTACAATAGGAATTAACCCAAAAGAAGAAATCCGCTTTGCCGTTTTATTTATAAAATTAAAGTCCGTACGCCTGCATTCAAGCCTATTGTAAATTCCCACTTGGACGTTACTAACATTGCTTAACATTTCTTGAGCTTGAGCCTCGTCCTCATCTTCGTCGGACAAGAATGCCCCGGCAAGAGACAACGTTAATCCCCCTACGGAAAATTCCATTTGTTTTTCAACGTTTTCTTTGAGTCCGGCAAGCACGGTTTCTTTTACATTTTCAAAATTACCGTCAACATCCACACAACCCGAAACCAGAAAAACTAACAGAAAAATCAAAAATGCTTTTTTCATTGTTTTGCTCCCGTTTATTTGTTTTTTGCTTTTGCAGAATCCGCTTCGTCAATTTTGTCTAACTCAGGAATATCAAATTTTTCCGAGAGCCTGCCGATTGTTTCAAGATTAATGTTACCGACAATATTAACGAACGCAACACTGCCTGAGTTGTCCACAGCCATAATTACAAGCCCTACGATATTCGAATCCCCATCCGTACGAATGTAAATGTTAACGTAATCATTTTTGTCCTTTGCTTTTACTATTCTCTGCCAACCTTTTCTTAACAATTTTCCGTTAAGTCTTTTAATCTTCCGAACGAATTCGGGCTGTGTCTTTTTTGTTGCATCAAAAGCGTAAACCTTAATAAGTTTTAACCCCTCCAGCAAATCGGACAACTCCTCGTCGTCCTCCTCCGACATTTTAGCCACAAGTCTTAATATTGGCGCTTCGAGCTGAATCTCTACCACGTTTTCGCTTTCTTCCAAACCGGAGAAACTCCCGAAGTCAACGTAGCCGGGATTATTTAAATATGATTTGTCCTGTGCATTAGCGCTTGAAATAAACGCAATAATTAAAAAGGCAATCGTTATTATTCTTTTCATTTTTTTACCTCAAACAAATTATTTACCAAACTTTTACTTTTTTTAAACGGCTGTAACAAACGGTTAGCCACTACGTCGTTTGTAACAAAAATTTCCGTTTTTTTGAATGTCCTTGCTACTATCGCCAATGATTCCAAAACCTCTTTGTTCGCTTCTCGGATTTCAGAATAAGAATACTGTCTTTTCGGCGAATTGAAATTCACCAACAACGCTACAATCAAGGCAACGACAACCGTAACCACAGCGCCGGCAAAACCAACATTCAACTGACGGAATTTTAATTCTTTTTTCAAATCAATTTCTTTTTCCGCAAGGACGGAAATATTTTTCAGTATCCTTTCCTCAACCTTTTCGGAGAGTTGTTTTTCTTTGATACTACGAACCGCTTCCGCAATCTTTTTGTTTTCGAGATAAAACTCCCGCGCTACGTAGTTAGTGCTCACTAACCTTCTTGCCTTTAAGGCACTTATCCTGTTTACCGTGCCGTAAGCATAATCGAGAAGCAGTGCTTTTTGTTCGTCGGTTAAACTTTCAAACTTCAACTTTGTCATTCTTTAAAATTTCCTCACGTATTTTATTTCTTGCACGAAAAAGGTAAACTTTAACGCTGTTTACCGGAACACTGAGCATTTCCGAGATTTCCCTGTATTTAAAATTTTGAATTTCGTAAAGTACAAAAACAGACCTCCAAAGCTCGGGTAAGTCGGAAATTACAGCTCTCACTTTTTCTGTCACAACTTTTGTTTCGAACTGTGCAGCCAGATTGATAGTTTTCTCTTCTTTGTCTTTCTCTTGCAGTATCTTTTTTTCGCCATTAATTACCGTCTTTCTTTTCCGTAAATAATCGATGCAAAGATTTCTTGTGGTTTTCATTATCCAACTTCCGAGCTTCGATGTTTTTACCTCATTCATTCTTTGCCAAAGTTTAATAAAAACCTCTTGCGTTACATCTTCGGCGTCCATTTGGTTTTTCAGCATGTAAAGAGCATACTCGTAAACACGATTTTTATAGGAATTAAAAAGCTTATTGTATTTCGTCTCTTTGCGCGCCATAATCACATTTAATAGACGAACAAGGCGGGGGAAATGTTACAACGAATTTCAACTTTAAATATTTTTTTCTAAATTTAAGAAGCTAAATTTTTATTAAACAAATAAATAAATGAGAGCGCTTGCTTCAATATTAAAAATTATCAGACCGGTTAATTTTGTAATCACTTTTACCGCAGTTTACATTGCCGGTTTGCTTGCGTTAAATCAACTTACCATTAACACTTTTATTCTCCTTGCTTCTTTTTCCGCAGCGTTCATTGCTGCGGGAGGAAACATCATTAACGACATTTTCGATATTGAAATTGACAAAACAAGTCACCCCGAACGCCCTTTACCCTCGGGCAAAATTTCCGTTCCGTTTGCAATCGTATTGTATTTTTTATTTACAATTGCAGGCGTTTATTTTTCTTACATAATCAACAACTTAACTTTTGGAGTTGCGGTTTTTTCCATAGCGCTTCTGTTTTTTTATTCCTGTTGCATTAAAAAGTTACCCTTAATAAACAACTTCACGGTTGCTTCGATGACAGGCTTAGCCTTTATTTACGGCGGTTTGGCTGTTCAAAAAATAGAAATAA
>JALWGH010000075.1 GCA_027013735.1 Melioribacteraceae bacterium | reverse complement strand
TGTTTACGCGAACACATTGCCCGTACCAAAGGACGACTTTTTTCAATCTCCCTCGTGGGCTCACCTCGCAGACTGGAAAAACGAATTAAAACCATTTTACGAAACTGCGGAAAAAATGCTCGGAGCGGTTAAAAATCCTAAGTTTTACCTTGGCGACGAGGTAATCCGCAGCATTGCAATTGATTTGGGCAAAGAAAAAGAATTTGAAGCGACTAAAGTTGCGGTTTATTTCGGTGAGCCGGAAAAGGAAGTTCCCGACCCCTATTTTAAGGGGGAAGGACCACAAAGAGCCGGCTGTAATTTTTGTGGTGCTTGTATGGTGGGATGCAGGTACAATGCTAAAAACACATTGGACAAAAATTACCTTTATTTTGCGGAAAAGAAAGGAGTGAAAATCTTAGCCGAAAAGGAAGTTGTTTCGGTTCGTCCGCTCGATAATGCTAACGGTAGTTCGGGTTACGAAATTACTTGGAAGGAGACGCAGAAATTATTTCCTAAAACAGGAAAAGTGAGAACAAAAGGGATTGTTTTTGCCGGAGGCGTTTTGGGAACCCTACCGTTATTGTTGAAAATGAAAAATACTTACATGCCCAACATTTCCGATATGCTGGGGCGTCAGGTTCGAACAAATTCCGAAAGTTTGCTTGGCGTTACGGCTCCGCAGAAAGACAAAGTTTTCTCGGAAGGAGTGGCAATCAGCTCCATTTTCCACGCGGACGAACACAGCCACCTTGAACCGGTAAGGTATCCTTCCGGTTCGGGCTTTTGGCGTTTGCTCGTCTTTCCGTTGGTGGAAGGTAAGAATGTTTTCCTGCGGCTTGCAAAAACTTTGATTGCAATGGTAGTTCATCCCGTAAAAAGCAGTAAGCTCTATTTGGTAAAGGACTGGGCAAAACACACTCAGATTTTACTTTTCATGAGAACAATCGATTCGACGCTTTCTTTTAAGAAAGGTAAATTGCGGGCAATGAAAACTTCCCTTGACACCGGCAACCCTCCCACAGCATTAATGAAAGAAGCAAGAGACTTGGCAAATATGTTTGCGGACAAGGTTGACGGAACAGCCGGTGCCTTGTTAACGGAAACTTTGCTTGGAATACCCACAACAGCTCACATCCTCGGCGGCTGCGTGATGGGAGAAAATCCCGAAGAAGGAGTAATTGACAAAAACAACAAATTGTTCGGTTACGAAAACGCTTACGTTTGCGACGGCTCAATGATTTCCGCAAACCCGGGGGTTAATCCTTCTCTTACGATCACGGCTTTAACCGAAAGGGCAATGAGTAAAATTCCACATAAGGCGGGTAAAGAGTCAGCGTCTGAGCGCTAATTGTAAATAAACCCTTATTTAATCATTACAAATTCTTTCGGACATCAAAAAACACCAGTTCAATCCACTCAACATTCAACCTTTAACATTCATTTCAAAATCCAAAATTAATTTCCGTTTATTTGCAAAAAAATAAAAAATTTAATAACTTTATTCTAGTATTAAGAGGTTTTTAGTGAGCAAAACATCTTTAAAATATTTTGAAGCAAAAAACTTACTGATAAGGATAATGAAGTGTTCCTTTTCTTTTTATTTCGTTTATTT
>JALWGH010000074.1 GCA_027013735.1 Melioribacteraceae bacterium | reverse complement strand
CTTCAAGCTCAATATCCTGAAGTTCCTGATCGGACGGAGCTTCAATTGGGATTGGGGGCTTTGGCGGTGGCGGTGGCGGAGCTTCCTGCTTCGTATGTTCAACATCTTCTACTTGTACAAGCTCCTGTGGCGCCTGAATTTTTACCTTTTGCTTTTGAATATTCGGGAAATATTTAAAAGCAATAATCAAAATAAACAGCGATAACGCCAAGCTTATTTCAAAAACTCGTTGATACTTGAGTCTCAAGTCAACTTTAGGGTTCTTTTTTAATGCCAAGGTAAACCTCCTAACTTGGAATATATTTTGCTCGAAAACTTATTAAATGATTTTTGAATTTGCAAATTGATTTTAAATTATTTTTTGTTTTCGCCTGTTGAAATTCAATTTATTTAACAAAATCACGCTCTGAAAGTTCCGTCGGTTAAGGTTAAACTCATTTCCACAAATTTTTTAACAATGAACGAAGCAATTAAAACTCCTAAAAAATCGGCAAGCCAATCCGACACATCTCCCTGACGGTTCGGAATAAAAAGCTGGTGAATTTCGTCCAAAGCGGCATAAATGGAAATCAATGCAATACTCCACTGCCAGAATTTTTCCCGCAGTTTTAAATACTTCGCTTGAAAATGAAGTGAAAGGGAGAACAAAATTCCCAAACCGAAATAAGCAAGCAAGTGCTCAACTTTATCGCTTACCTTAAACTTGTCAATAAACTTTACCGACGGAAGACTCGTTAATACAAGCAGCGTCGCCCAGTAAATTGCAAGCGGGTAATAAACAAGAGTTTTCTTATTCTTCTTCAGCAGGTTGTACAAACGAGTCATTCAAAAACCGAATAGTTGAAGGAATATTCAAAACCAAATCTTCTGCGGTTAAACCCAATTCCGTGAATTTATCCGCCAGTAAATCCGCATCAAGACTGTGTAAATAAACAGCCGAAACAACGGAGCTTTCAATTACTTTGTTCTGAGCTACAAACGCAACAATCATGCCGGTTAAGACGTCACCCGTACCGAACTTTGCCATTCCGGGATTGCCTACCGTGTTAATAAATGCTTCGCCGTCCGGATTAAAGACAATTGTAGGCGCGCCTTTAAGAACCAAATACGCTCCCGTTGCCTTCACAAATTTACGGGCGTAACCGAGAAGGTCGGATTTTAATTCTTCGGTTGAGATTCCCATTAAATTAGCAAACTCGCCGTGGTGCGGAGTGAAAATTTTGTTTTTCAATTTTAACTTTTTGTAACCGTATTTGCCAACGGCAAAAATCGCATCGGCGTCAAGCACAAAATTTTTGTTCGGGTATTTTTTCAGCAAAGAAATAACAGCGTTTATTGTTTCTTCATTTCTGCCAAGCGCCGGACCAATGGCAATTGCGTCTGCCCATTCAATTTTTTCTTTGATTTCCTCAATTGCATTTTCGGAAAAATATTGCCCGTTTGCGCCTGCGTAAGGCAGAACAATTGCCGAGTTCACATTCGTTTGGGCGGGGATTTTCGCCCCCTCCGGCACTGCAAGGTAAACCGCTCCCGCTCCCGAATGAATTGCCGCGTTCGTTGCGTAAACAGCAGCGCCGGGGACATCAGCCGAACCCGCAATCACCAACACCTTGCCGGCGGAATATTTGTGGTCGTCCAATTCCCTTTCGGGCATTCCCACGAAAGCATCTTCGGGCTCAATCAAATATTCTTTAACTTCCAGCGTGTTGAAAAACTCGTCGCCAATGCCTATTGTGCCTTTCACAACTTTGCCTGCAAATTTGTAACCGCCTTCGTAAAAAAGTCCGGCTTTCAACTCAGCAAACGTAACTGTCAAATCCGTACGGAAAGTATCTTCGTCCGCTTTGGCATTGTGTAAATCCAGTCCTGTCGGCGAATCAATTGCAACTTTGATTGCGTCGAAAGAATTTAATTTTTTCACAACGGACTTAAACGGCTCTCTCAATCCGCCTTTTGCGCCGGTGCCGAGGATGCCATCAGCAATAAGCACACAATTGGCAAGCGAGTTCAAATTTGCCGGAGTTTTGTAATGAATCAGCTTCGAACCTTTTGTTCGTGCAATCAATTTCTTCAGCACTTTGTAATTAAACTCCGCGTCGCCTTTTAATTCCTTTTCGGAAGCGAGGGAAATCACGGTAACCGAAAAACCGTAGTTAATTAAATGTCTCGAAAGAGCGAAAGCGTCTCCGCCGTTGTTGCCTTTGCCTGCCACAACGCCGACAGGCATTCCGGGTGTTAACTCGGGAAAGTGTTTTAAAATTTCTTCGAACACACTGCGGGAAGCGTTTTCCATTAAAACCGTGCCGTAAAGACCTAATTTCTCTATTGCGTATTTGTCCGCCAATCTAACTTGGTCGGTTGAAAATAAAGGTATCATCTTATTTACCCATTTAAATTTTTAATAATTGTTAGTACGATAACCTAAGAAAATTTTTTAGAATTTCAAATTTAGAGTTTAAGTTTTTGAAATGCTTTGAGCTAAAAAATTTCTCAACTTACTTTTTCACTTTTAACTAAAATCCCTATATTTGTAGCCAAATTTCAAAACAATTGGCGCAGATGGATCATTACTCTTTTTGGTCGATTTTACCTCCTATCTTGGCTATCATCTTAGCCATTAAAACACGTCAGGTGTTTGTTTCCCTTCTTTTCGGCATTTGGCTCGGGTGGATTATTCTTGCCGGGGGCAACATTTTAGACGGAACGGTGCAAACAATTGAGGCGCTCGTTAACGTTTTCAAAAATCCCGGCAACACCCGCACAATAATGTTCAGCTCTCTGGTAGGCGCGCTAATTGCTTTTATTCAACGCTCCGGCGGTGTGGACGGTTTTGTAAAAATTGTTAACAATGTGTTACACAAACTCGAACAAAAGCAAATCGGCGAAAGCAGAAAGATTGTACAAATAATTGCGTGGCTTACAGGTGCGTCAATATTTGTTGAATCCAGCATCAACGCTCTTACGGTTGGAACGGTTTTCCGCCCGATATTCGACCGGCTGAAAATTCCACGCGAGAAATTAGCTTACATTGCCGATTCCATTTCCGCACCGACTTGCATTTTAATTCCCTTGAATGCGTGGGGCGCTTACATTATGGGTTTGATTGCAGCACAAGGTTTTGCGAACCCGTTCAAAATTTTAGTGCACGCTTTCCCTTTCAATTTCTACCCGATGCTTGCAATGTTAATGGTAGTAATAATAATCATTACGGGTAAAGATTTCGGCCCGATGAAGAAAGCCGAAGAGCGTGCAAAGAAAGAAGGGAAAGTAATTCGGGACGACGCTACGCCTTTGATTTCTTCCGATGTTGTTTCCCTGCCACGCAAAACGGGAGTTCAGCCCAAAGCAAGAAATATGGTGATTCCAATTATTGTAATGGTTTCGATGATGCCGATAATGCTTGTCCTGACAGGCTGGAACGGTGTTGAAAATATTCAGCAATACCCGTGGTACAAACAAATATTCTTGGCAATCGGACAAGGTTCGGGTTCGGCTTCCGTGCTTTATTCCGTTTTGATTGCAATTACTACGGGAATAATTCTCTACACGACACAAAGAATTTTCACGTTTAAAGAAACCGTCGATTTGATTTTCAAAGGAATAAGCGGGCTAATCCCCTTGGCATTATTGATGATGCTCGCCTTTGCAATCGGAACGGTTTGCAAAGAGCTGGGTACGGGCGTTTACGTTGCCGAAGTAACCAAAAGCTGGCTTGCGCCTAAATTCGTACCTGTAGTGATTTTCCTCGTTTCCTGTTTCATTGCTTTTGCAACCGGAACATCTTGGGGAACTTTTGCAATAATGATTGCGATTGGCGTTCCGATGGCGCAAAATCTGGATGCCAACCTTTACTTAACCATCGCAGCTGCATTGGGCGGAGGAGTTTTCGGAGACCATTGCTCGCCGATTTCGGACACGACAATTATTTCCTCAATGGCTTCTGCAAGCGACCACATCGACCACGTAAAGACACAACTGCCTTACGCCGTTGCCGCAGGAACAGTAACGGCTCTCATTTACCTCGTGCTCGGACTGGTATTTTAATTTTCCCCTTTAATTAAAAATCGCACGATTAAATTTTTTCCTATATTTGTTTTCAATTTTTTAGAAAAGTTTTTTGAATTAAATCAGGCAAAGCTCTCATTTCATTACAGATTGTTTTCTTAGGTGAGAGAGTTTACTTTAGAACTCACCCCAAACCCCTCTCTTAAAAAGAGAGGGGCTTCAACGAGTGAAAAACTTGTTGAAGTGGTAATCTTGAAATAAGGTCACAAACGAGTTCAATTAAATGTTTTTTGAAAAATAGAATGAAGTTGAGCTTTTCTTAAAACACCGTCCCCTCCCTTCTTAAGGGAGGGGGAAAGGGGGAGAGTTTATTTTAGGAACTCTCCCCAAACCCCTCTCTTAGAAAGAGAGGGGCTTGACGAGTACTTTTGCCGGAAAAGGTTAGTAATTTTTTTAATTAAATTAAAAATAAGCAAATGAAAATTTTAGTTTCAAACGACGACGGAATTAACGCACGCGGCATTCAAGTTCTTGCAAATGCCTTGCAAGAATTAGGCGAAGTAATAATTGTTGCGCCTTTGACGGAGCAATCTGCCGTAGGGCATGCAATAACAATGAAAATTCCTTTACGAGTTACCGAGCAATACCGCGATGGTAATTTTTACGGCTACGCTGTTGACGGCACACCCGCAGACTGCATTAAAATGGGAATTAGAAATATTATGTGCGAAAAGCCCGACATTGTTATTTCCGGAATCAATCAAGGCTCCAACACAGCCGTAAACATTATTTACAGTGGAACGGTTTCCGCAGCACGCGAGGCTGCAATAATGGACGTACCGGCAATTGCAATTTCGGTTACTTCTCACCATCCCAAGCATTACGAATTTGCAGGCAAAGTTGCCGTTTACCTTGCAAAACTCG
>JALWGH010000073.1 GCA_027013735.1 Melioribacteraceae bacterium | reverse complement strand
GTCTATTTCGGAGAGGATTTCCTCCCTTAGGTCTTCGTCAAGTTCGGTAATTACTTCAACCGCCGTGTCTTTGTCCAGAATGTCGAAGACGTATTGCGCATCGTTTACGTTAAGGTGGTTAATTATTTCGGCAATGTCGGCAGGGTGAAGATTGGTAAGAATTGTAAGAATGCTGTGCGAATCCTGAGCTTCGATTAAATTAGTGATGTTGTCGATTAGTTCCTTATCGACTTTAATCACATCACGCGGTTGGACTTGTGCTTCTTGTTTTTCCATTACAAAATTCCTTGAATAATTTTGTCAAACCGACGTAATCTTCTACGCTCAGTTCTTCGGCACGCAAGTTAAAATTGAATTCCATTTTTTTAAAATCACAATCTTTAAATATACTATTATTCAATGAATTCTTTAAGGTTTTTCTTCTGTAGTTGAAGGCAGCCTTTACAATTTGAATAAAAAGTTTTTCGTCGATGTCATTCCGTTTTTCCTTAAAATAAATGTGAATTAAAGAAGAATGGACTTTCGGCTTGGGACGAAAAACGTTCGGCGAAACATCGAAAGCAATTTTGACCTCTGCAAAATAGCCGAGAATGACGCTCAGTATTCCGTAATCTTTGCTGCCGGTTTTCGCAACGGTTCTTTGGGCTACTTCCTTTTGAATAAGAAAGACGGCATCTTTAACGATGTCAATGTTTTCAATTAATTTGAAAATAATCGGGGAAGTAATGTTGTAAGGAATGTTCCCGACAATTCTGAGTTTTTCACCTTTGAACAAATTACGGAGATTAAATTTCAAAAAGTCTTCGTTAATGATTTTAACGTTTCCGAATTTTCCGTTTATTTGACTAAACAACTCCTCGTCAATTTCGAAAGAAATAATCTCAGCTTCCGAATTGGCAAGCAATGAAGTCAACGCTCCTTGTCCGGCGCCGATTTCAACAATTCTTTCTTTCTTTGCAGGCGAAATCTCTTTAATAATATTGTTTAAAATGTTCGAATCAATTAAGAAATTCTGCCCGAATTTCTTTTTCGCTCTTGGATATTGCATCTTCTGTTAAATTGAAAATATTAAATGTTTTTTGTAATTCAAATTTTGAATTATTGGGAACGTTAATTATTTTGCTAAAAATTAAAAATAAAATATAGGGTGAAAAGTTGTCACATAAAAACATTATTAGCGTTGACTTGGGCGGTACAAAAATATTAACCGCATTATTAAATTCCCAAAACAAAATTGTTGAAAGGGTAAAAACCACGACGGATATTGAGAAAGGCGCAAAGGCTATTATTGATGATGTTGCCGGCTCAATTAAAAAATTATTGGAAATAACCGGCGTTAAAGAAGAAGACGTTACTGCAATTTCAATGGGTGTGCCCGGAACGGTAAACCCGCATACCGGAGTAGTCGGAAACGCACCGAACTTGAAAATAAAAAATTTCAATGTTAAAAAAGCATTACAAAGCTATTTTAAAATTCCGGTCGTTATTGAAAACGACGTTAACCTTGCCACGCTTGGAATTCAAAAATTTGAATTTAAGAAAGCCAAGAACATGCTTGTTGTGTTTGTGGGCACGGGCATTGGCGGAGGACTTGTTT
>JALWGH010000072.1 GCA_027013735.1 Melioribacteraceae bacterium | reverse complement strand
AATTTAAACTCGTATCCTTAATTTTCTTATTTTTACGAAACGATTAAATTACAAGTTGATTTTGTCAGTTAACTTTTATTTTACCCCAACGTCAAAACAGTTTGAAAATCATTTCAATAAATACGAGGTTAAAAATGAAAACTTTTCTTGCGGGAATCTTTTCCCTGCTTTTGTTTTTTAATGCGAAGGCTCAAACCGAGAAACTTTTACGCTACCCGGCTTTGAGTCCCGATGGTAAGGAGATTGCTTTTTCTTACCAAGGAGACATTTGGACGGTTAGCACAAACGGAGGTGAAGCCGTCAGGAGGACGGTACATTCAGGTTACGAGTACGCTCCCAAATTCAGCCCCGACGGCAAACAAATTGCTTTCAGCGGAAAACGTTTTGGCAACGACGACGTTTTTATTATCCCCGCTCAGGGCGGCGAGGCAAGGAGAGTAACTTACCACTCCTCTCACGACGTACTTACCGACTGGGCAAAGGACGGCTCTCTGATTTTTTCCACTTCAAGGAAATTCAAACAAGCCGAATGGGACAGGGAAATTTACACGGTTTCCGCAAAAGGCGGAACACCCTACCGGCTGTTGAACGCAGTCGGTTACATGGCTGCAAAATCCCCCGACGGCAAATTCATTGCATTCGTACGCGGAGCCTGCAGAATCAGCAGGGAAGCCTACACCGGTCCCGCCAACAAAGACGTTTGGCTCTACGACATCGAAAATGACAAATTCACCAAACTAACCGACTACAACGGCAACGACATTTACCCGCAATGGGGAGCGAACGGCGAAATCTTCTTCCTCAGCTCGCGCAACGGAAGGTACAATATTTACAAGATGAAAATAGACGACAACGGGAATTTGGTCTCAAAACCGCAGGTGTTAACGAATTTCAAAGACGAAGGAATCAGGTATTTCAGCGTTGGCGCAAACGGCAATTTGGCGGCGTTTGAAAAACACTCGGACGTTTACCTGCTCGACGTCAAAAACGGAAAAATCAAGAAAGTTAACATTCAAATCGGTGCGGACTACAAACTTGACCCCGTTGTGCACAAACAATTTCACAGCAAAGCAACGGATTACGCCGTTTCCCCGGACGGAAAATTAATTGCTTTTACCGTACGCGGCGAAATTTTTGTTAAGGAAAATAAAAAAGGAAAGAGCAAAAGCGTAAACCTCACGCAAAGCCCGGCAAGGGATTTCAATCCGCAGTGGGTAAGCGATTCGTCCCTGATTTTCGTTTCCGACAGGGACGGTGAGTTCGACATCTATTTTGTAAAATCCGCCGACCCTAAACAGGGAAATATTTTCAGAACGTTAAAAAGAAAAATCTCCCGCTTAACCGAAACGCCTGAAGACGAATCCGGTTTGGTCGTTTCGCCGGACAGAGACAAGGTTGCTTACTTAGTCGGCAGGGGCAAGCTCGTTGTCGCGAAAGTCAATAAAGACGTCACTCTCGGCAACGAAACAGTTTTGCTCGACGGCTGGGCAACTCCTTCCGGTGTTGCCTGGAGCCCCGATTCCAAATGGCTTGCTTACGCTTTGGACGACCTGGACTTTAACAGCGAAGTTTACATTCAGGCGGCGGACAACAGCCTCAAGCCCGTTAACGTGAGTATGCACCCGAAAGGTGATTATTCCCCCGTCTGGAGCAAAGACGGTTCCAAACTCGGATTTATTTCCGAGCGTAACAATAACAACAACGACGTCTGGTTCGTGTGGCTGAACAAAAAGGACTGGGAAAAAACCCGCGCCGATTGGGAAGAATCCGAAGACGAAGCGCCTGCAAAAAGTTCTAAAAAGAAAGGGAAGAAAAAATCGAATAAAACGAAGCCGGTTAAAATTGACTTCGACAAAATTTACGAACGGCTCGTTCAAGTAACCTCCCTGCCCGGAGACGAAAACAATTTGGAAATTTCCGAAGACGGCGAAACCTTTTATTTTACAGCGGTTCACCCGCCAAGCAAAGGAAATGATTTGTTCGGCATTAAGTGGGACGGGACAAAAATGAAAGCCCTTACAAACGGCGGACAAAATCCCACCGGCGCTAAAATGGGTCCCAAGGGCAAATATCTTTACTTCTCCAAATCAGGCGGAAGGCTCGCAAAGTTAAATCTTAAATCCTCCAAAACCGAAAGCGTCTCGTTTGCGGCAAAAATGGACATCAACTTTAAGAAAGAAAAGAAACAAATTTTCGAAGAAGCCTGGCGCGCACTAAACGCAGGGTTTTACGACCCGGAATTCCACGGCAGAAATTGGGAAGCGTTGAAAGAAAAATACGAGCCCCTCTGCCTTGCGGCTTCTACGGACAGGGACTTCCGTGACATGTTCAACGAAATGCTCGGACAATTGGACGCAAGCCACATGGGGATGTACGGACAGGACAGGGAAGAAACCCAACAGGAAAGCTTCGGGTTGATTGGCGCAGAGTTCAAACCTACGGACGCAGGGTTGAAAGTTCTCAGGGTCATTCCCGAATCCCCTGCAGATAAGGACTTCAGCAAGCTTTACGCCGGAGACGTAATCACGGCGATTAATGGCAATCCTTACAAAGCAAATGAGAACTTCTACAAATACTTGATTAACAAGGTGAACGAGAAGGTAATCCTTTCCGTAACCAATAAAGACGGGGAGCAGCGCGAGGTTGTGATTCGTCCGGTTAGAAGTCTCAAAGACCAGCTTTACAACGAATGGGTAAACGAACGCAAACGCTTGACCGAAAAATATTCACACGGACGTTTGGGTTACATTCACATCAAAGGAATGAATTGGACGAGCTTTGAAAAATTCGAGAGGGAGCTTACCGCAAGCGGTTACGGCAAGGAGGGCATTGTAATAGACGTCCGCTTTAACGGCGGCGGATGGACGACCGATTATTTAATGACCGTGCTTAACGTCCGCCAGCACGCTTACACAATTCCGCGCGGTGCGGCAAAGTCCCTCAAAGAGCACAAGAAGTTCAGGGAATATTATCCCTACGGCGAGAGACTACCTTACTCCCCTTGGACAAAGCCCTCGATTGCAATGTGTAATTCAAACAGTTACTCGAATGCGGAAATCTTCTCCCACGCTTACAAAACATTGGGGATTGGCACACTCGTGGGCGAGCCAACTTTCGGCGCCGTAATTTCCACCGGCGGTCACGGCTTGATTGACGGCTCTTACGTCAGAATGCCGTTCAGGGCTTGGTACGTAAAGGCAACCGACAAGAACATGGAATACGGACCTGCTGTCCCGCAGATTATTGTTTACAACAATCCCGACGACAAAGCAAAGGGGAAAGACACACAATTAAAAGCCGCGGTTGACGAGCTGTTAAAAGAAATAGATTCTAAGTGATTTTTGAATTTAGCGGAAATTACTTTCGGGCGGCTTTCGAGCCGCCCTTTTTATTTTTGAATTTACCTTTCCCTTCCTTCCATCCGGTCGGATTCGCTCTCCTTCATGTCTTTCATCATTTCCTTCACGTCATCAATTTCAGGCGAGTTCCTGACCGCCTTCCAATTGAAATTTTCGTCTAACGGGTCAAGCGCTTTCTGCGGGTCGAAAATTCTTTTGTCAACGGGCATGGCGTTGTAAGGGGTAAAATCGGGCTTGTCGGTAAACATGTCGGACAAATCCGTTGCCCCTGCGTCGTACTGATTTAAGTAAGGCAAACCCAAAATATTGAAAAACGTTTTGAAGATACTGCCGAAGCTGTAGTGGTAATGTCCCGCGTAATGATGTTTCACGTAAGGGGAAATCACCAGCAAAACGCTCCGGTGTGCGTCAACGTGGTCAACGCCATTCTGTGCATCGTCTTCCGTGATTACGATTAACATGTTCTTCCAGTATTTTGTGTGGGAGAGGAATTCAATCATTCTTCCCACGGCAAGGTCGTTGTCCGCCATGTAACTTTCGCGGAACGGGTAACCGTCCTTCGGTCTCTCGCCGGCGCCGTGGTCGTTCGGAATAATTACCGTAAGCATCGGCGGCAGAGTGTCCTTGCCTGTTTCCCACCTTTGGTGGAATTCCTTAATGAACTGGTCGATTCTGAATTGGTCGGGAATACCAAGGTTGAATGTGGGGTAAGTCCGTGAAGTGTTTTCAAACAAAGGAGCGGAGAGCGGGTAATTTGCAAAGTGGTGAATCCCCGAGTACTTAAATTGCCTTTTGTAAAATGCCGGTGAGAACATTACGCCGAAACCGAAGTTGCGGAACTTGATTCCGTTTCTGTCCAAGTGATCCCAAAGTGTTCCCGCCTGATTGTAATCTTCCGGGTAAACCGCTCCCGCCGCGCCGTTCATCGCAAGGGCGCCGGGCGCTTTGGATTTCCAATCGTACCTGCGGTTCCTGCCGTAGCTTGCAGGTGTGCAAGTTTCAACCCATTCGTTCGGGTAAGTGTTTTCGAGCCAGCGGTGCCCATCGGCGGAAACGTCGGAGTCCACGTAGAAATTGTCCCCGATTGCAAATTGCCTCGCCAGCCTTAGATGATTGGGCATCACAGTTGCATCTCTTACCGTTTCCGTCTTTTCACGATTGGAAAAAGTAACGTGAGCTCCGTAACGCGCGAGCGACGGGTCGCCGTTAATATTTTTAAGCTGTCCGAAAATTTCGTCGAACGTTCTGTTCTCTTTCGAAATGAAAACGATGTGTTTAATCGGCGAAGTTCTCTCCCCGCCGTAAACCGGGATCGGGTTGTTTCCCCTGCGCCTCAAATAAGCCCTTGTGATTTTTTCAATTTTAAAATTGTTTGCAATTACCTGCCTTGTTAAGCGCGGCAGTTCGGAATCTTCCGGAATCCCGATTATCGAGACCGTGCCTTTCATTAAATTGCCGATGTAGCTCCCTTCCGGTCCTTTACGGAAATTCTTGCCTCCGTTCGGACCGCTGCCGTAACCTTTTGCATTTGCCACCACAATGCTTTTGCCGTCGGGAGTAACTTTTATTTTTGCCGGGAACCAACCTGTAGGGATGTGTCCAATTACTTTAAGCGTCGAAACGTCAATTACAGCAACAGCATTAATTCCCGATTCACAAACAAAAAGTCTTTTGCCGTCGGGGGAAACGTCCAGCCCGAAAGGAATAACTCCGCGGAAATGTTCAACTGCTTTTGCAGGCTTGAGGGAAATTTCTTTTACTTTCCGATTTGTTTTTGAGTCAATAACGGTAATGTTGTCGTCGTTGCCGTTGCTTACAAAAACGTAATCCTTCGTGCAGGCAATCGAGTTTGGACTTGAGCCTCCGAGTGCGGGAATGCCTTCAACCTTTTCGCCAATCAGAATTCCCGTTTTAATTTTCGCAACAACTTTGGGTTGCTCCAAATTACTTACGTCAACAGCCCAAACGGAAAAAGACTCGGGCACGTTGGGTTTGCCAAGCCCGGGTACGAAGAACGAATCGATTGTAACGCCTTCCTCGGATTCTTTTGAGAGGTAAGCAAATGGCGGAAAGGCAAGACCGTTGCCGACGCCTTCCTTACCGTCTGTGCGTTTTATTTTGCCGTACTTGTACATCCCTACGTTTGCAACGTAAACGGTCTTTTCGTCTTTCGAAAGCGCAATGCCGAAGGGGTAACGCCCAACGTCAACGCTCCTTAGCGCCTTGCGTTGGTTTACGTCAATAATAACAATGCGAAAATTGATTTGGTCAACGGCAAAAATTTTCGAACCGTCTTTTGTTAGTGCAATGTCGCCGATGTAGCCTGTTTTGTCGAACTTTTCGTTTGGAATGTAACAACTGATGAATCCTTCCTTTTTGCCGTCTTCGGTAGAGAAAATGTAAATCCCGTTTTTCTGCCCGGCGGAGACATAAACAAATTTGTCGTCCGGCGAAACTGCAAGTCCCATGAAAACGGATTCAATTACGCCCTTGTCCGTGTGGGCTCCGGGCGGCACTTGTAAAACTTCGGGCTTTGCGGAGTTAATGTTTTTAATTATTGTAATCGAAAGCGGAGACGTTCCCGAGTTTGCCGTAACCGCAATTTTACCGTCGTTACTAAGCGTTAATCCGTAAGGGTGCGGCGCTACTGTAATGCTGCGTCCGCTGGGAGTGATGAACCTGCCGTTTGGAATTACGGTCTTTCCGTTTTTGTCAATGTGAGTAAATAATTTTCCCGCAGGTGCTGAAAGCACTGTTATTCCTTGCCGGGAAAAACTTAATGTAAAAATAATCCCTAAAATAAAGGACAAAAGGAGGATTGAAGTTTTTAGTATTTTCATTTTTCTTCCTTCTTGTGATTTTTCTTGTTCGCATTTCTTACGGCTTGTTCAATTTGATCCCACATCTCTTGCGGAATTGCTTCGAGCATGTTGAATTGTCCTGCGCCTTGCAGCCATTCGCCACCGTCAATGGTAACTACTTCGCCGTTAATGTAAGCGGAAAAATCGGAGACAAGGTAAGCGGCAAGGTTTGCCAATTCCTGATGTTCCCCGACCCTGCGCAGAGGAACTTTCTTACGGAAGTCGAATTTCTCCACAAGGTCTCCCGGCAAAAGGCGTTCCCACGCGCCTTTAGTAGGAAAGGGTCCCGGCGCAATTGCATTTAATCTTATTCCGTACTTTGCCCACTCAACGGCAAGGGAACGTGTGAGCGCAAGCATTCCCGCCTTTGAAACAGCCGAAGGGACAACATAAGCGGAGCCCGTCCAGGCGTAAGTGGTAACAATATTCAGAATAGTGCCCGGCTGTTTTTTGCCAATCCAGTATTTACCGAAACTTAACGTGCAGTTGTAACCGCCTTTCAAAACAATGTTTACAATGATGTCGAATGCACGGTTTGACAAACGCTCGGTGGGACTAATGAAATTCCCCGCGGCGTTGTTTACAAGCACGTCAACGGTTCCGAATTTGTTCACAACCGCCTCGCGCATTTTTTCCACATCGGCGTAATTGCTAACGTCGCACTGCACGGGCAAAACCTCGTTGCCCGTTTTTGATTCTATTTCCGCAGCAGCGTTTTCAAGCACTTCTATTTTACGGCTTGCTATTGCCACCTTAGCGCCAAGCTCGGAAAAGTAAGCGCTCATCCCCTTTCCGAGTCCGGTGCCACCGCCGGTTACTACTATTACTTTCCCTTTAAGCGCTCCGTCTTTCAACATCGGTTGTGCAAAAGGTTTCCCGTTCATTTGCGTTTTCCTTTCATTAGTTTTTTTAATTTTTCAATTTCGTCCCGCAGGTAAGCCGCGCGTTCAAACTCAAGGTCTTTTGCCGCGGCAAGCATTTCCTCCGTCATTTGTTCGATTAAATCTTCCTTCTGGGATTTGGTCATGTATTTGATTACGGGCTCGGCAATTTTTGTAAAGGAAGTTTCTTTCTCGGAATATTTTTTCCTGACGTCGGCGACGGAAGTGGAAGCCAAAATTTCCTCGGGACTTTTGTAAATTGTTTTCGGGGTAATTCCCATTTTCTCGTTGTACTCTTTCTGAAGTTTGCGCCGGCGTTTTGTTTCATCAATTGTTTTACGCATCGATTCGGTAATTTTGTCCGCGTACATTATTACCTTGCCGTCAACGTTCCGTGCCGTTCTGCCTGCTGTTTGCATTAAGGAGCGCTCGCTGCGCAAAAAGCCTTCCTTGTCCGCGTCAATAATTGCAACAAGTGAAACCTCCGGCAGGTCGAGTCCCTCGCGCAAAAGGTTAACGCCCACTAACACGTCAAAGTCGCCTATTCGCAAGTCGCGAATAATCTCCACACGTTCAAGCGCGTCGATGTCGCTGTGAATGTAACGCACTCGAATGTTTAACCTCTCCAAATAATCGGTCAAATCCTCCGCCATTTTTTTTGTTAGAGTTGTAACGAGAACACGTTCCTTTTTTTCAACTCGTATCCTTATTTCTTCCAACAAGTCGTCAATTTGATTCTTAACCGGACGGACTTCAATGTCGGGGTCAAGCAAACCGGTGGGGCGGATGATTTGTTCAACAAAAGCACCGCCGCTTTTTTTCAATTCGTAATCGCCAGGAGTTGCAGAGACGTAAATTATTTGATTTGCAAGTTTCTCAAATTCTTCAAACTTCAAGGGACGGTTGTCAAGAGCGGAGGGCAGACGGAAACCGTATTCCACAAGCGTTTCCTTACGCGCCCTGTCGCCGTTGTACATCCCGCGTATTTGCGGAACCGTCACGTGCGATTCGTCAATAATCATCAGGTAATCGTCGGGGAAGTAATCGAGCAGGCAGGCGGGGCGCGAGCCCGGCGGGCGTCCGTCCATGTGTCGCGAGTAGTTTTCAATTCCGGCACAATAACCGATTTCCTTAATCATCTCAATGTCAAAGCGGGTTCGCTGTTCCAACCTTTGCGCCTCAACAAACTTACCTTCCCTGCGGAAGTATTCCAGTCTTTCTTTAAGTTCTTCTTCGATTGTTACAATGGCTTTGTTAATTTTCTCTTTCGAAGTAACAAAATATTTGGCGGGGTAAACGGCAACGGATTCAACCTCTCTAATTACATTGCCCGTAACCGCGTCAATAATGGAAAGCCTCTCGATTTCGTCGTCCCAGAATTCAACTCGTATTGCTTCTTCGTATTGGTAAGCGGGAATTATTTCCACCACATCCCCGCGCGAACGGAAAGAGCCTCGCGTGAATTCAACGTCGTTTCTGACAAAGTAAATGTCAATTAATTTTCTGAGCAGTTTTTTCTTCTCAATTTGTTGACCTTTGTTAAGGAACAAAATCTGGCGGGCGTATTCGTCCGGTGCGCCAATTCCGTAAATGCAACTAACGCTTGCAACAATAATCACGTCGCGTCTGCCTTCAATCAAAGCCGTTGTTGCTTTGAGACGTAAGCGGTCAATCTCTTCGTTTACCGAAAAATCTTTCTCAATGTAGAGGTCGTTTTTTACAACGTAGGCTTCGGGCTGGTAGTAGTCATAGTAGCTAATGAAAAACTCGACCGCGTTCTCGGGAAAGAAAGCTTTAAACTCGGAGTAAAGCTGTGCGGCTAAAGTTTTGTTGTGGGAAATTATTAAAGTCGGTTTGTTTACGTTTGCAATTACATTTGAAATGGTAAAAGTTTTGCCGCTGCCGGTAACGCCGAGCAAAACCTGATGTTTGTCACCGCGCAGAACACCTTCGGTTAATTCCGCAATAGCTTTCGGCTGATCACCCGAAGGTTTGTAATTTGAGACGAGTTTGAATTTTTCCATTTATTTTAGATGTAAGTAATTCTTCGAAGTAAAATTATTTAAAAAATAAATATAGGATTATTTAACGGTAGAGGGAAGGATTATTTTTGGGAAAATATTTTGTTGCTCCGCTAAAATTTTAAAGTCTGCCCCTTGGGTTGATATTTACCACGCAGATTGCAAGTAATCTACGCTACAGGTTAACAACACTTTACCTACCTCAACAGGGTCGAAGGTGTGGAGAAAATCAATAAAGAAAATAAAAAACGATGCCGAAGGTATCGAAGTGATTAACTAAAATAAGAACAGTATCCAATTATCCAATCCTCCAATTATCCAAGAGTCCCGTTTTAGCGAGTGTGGTGTCGCTCCGCTGGAGCTCTTTTTTACATCTTTGTTTGATATTCTACAAAGATCTCGTCCCACTGGGACTCAGTCCCGTAGGGACGACACCTTTATAGCCAAATACAAACAAGTTAAAATGAGTTCCGTAGGAACGGCACAACAAACTTGTATCCGCACTTAAAACACCTTAAGCAACTTCAACGCCATTATTAAAACGGCAACAATTAAAATTGCTTTAATGAATTTATCTCCTTTCTTGACGGCAAAGCGTATTCCCCAATAACCGCCGAAGGAATTTCCCGCCGCAAGAGTAAGTCCGTAAATCCAGTTGACGTTGCCGGTAAGAGCAAAAATCAAAATTGCGGGAATGGTGTAGGTAGCAATAATAAAGAGTTTGTGCATATTAACGTAAATAAGACTGAAGTGCATCAGGTAATACAAAGTAGCAATTATCAGAAAGCCCACGCCTGCCTGGACAAACCCTCCGTAGAACCCGATTCCGAACAAAGCAAGGTAAGCGGGAAGAGTAATCTTCTTGTCCGGGTTATTGTCAACTTTAATTTTTGCACGCGGTATTAACATTGAAATAATCACGCCAATTAGAATAAAACCAAGAACGGTTTTGAATGTCTCGTCGGAAATCTTTACGGCGAAAAACGCTCCCACAATTACGCCGGGCAAAGTAACCAGCGCGAGTTTCAAACTCAGTTTTGCCTGACTGTAATTTTCTTTCTTTAATTTTAAGAGAGCAACAATGTTCTGGATTAAAATTCCCACGCGGTTCGTTCCGTTGGCAAGTGCGCTGTCAAGTCCGAGAAAAATTAAGGTTGGTAAAGTAAGCGTTGACCCCCCGCCGGCATTTACGTTAATAAAACCAGCCACTGCGCCTACGGCAAAGAGAAGCAAGAGGGAGGTAAAATCGTACATTGTGCTTTTTGTTTAATACGAAAATGCCCGGCATTTGAACCGGGCATTTTTGAATGAAAAATAATTACGCAATTGTAACATCGTCGCAAAGATAAACGTCTTGAATTGCGTTGAGCAGTTTAACTCCTTCGTCCATCGGGCGTTGGAAAGCTTTCCTTCCCGAAATCAAGCCCATTCCACCGGCGCGCTTGTTAATCACTGCGGTACGAACGGCTTGAGCAAAGTCGTTATCCCCCGAAGCCCCGCCGCTATTGATTAAACCTGCTTTACCCATGTAAGAGTTAATTACCTGGTATCTGGTGAGGTCAATCGGGTGGTCGGTTGTCAGTTCGCTGTACATTTTCGGATGTGTCTTTCCGAACTTCAACGCAGTAAAACCGCCGTTGTTTTCAGGTTGTTTTTGTTTAACGATGTCCGCTTCGATAGTAACGCCGAGATGATTTGCCTGACCTGTTAAGTCAGCGGCAACGTGGTAGTCCTTGTCCGCTTTGAATGCGGAGTTTCTCAAGTAGCACCAAAGCACCGTAACCATCCCCAACTCGTGTGCGTATTGGAAGGCTTCGCTCACCTCAACAATTTGTCTGTTGCTTTCTGGCGAGCCGAAATAAATTGTAGCACCAACGGCAGCAGCACCCATGTCGTAAGCCTGCTCTACGCTTGCAAACATTATTTGATCGTATTTGTTCGGGTAGGTCAAAAGCTCGTTGTGATTTAATTTTACCAAGAACGGAATTTTGTGCGCGTATTTTCTGGAAACCATTCCCAACACGCCAAGGGTGGAAGCAACTGCATTTGTCCCGCCTTCGATTGCCAGTTCAACAATTTTTTCGGGGTCAAAATAATCGGGATTAGGTGCAAACGATGCGCCTGCGGAGTGCTCTATTCCTTGGTCAACAGGTAAAACGGAAAGGTAACCGGTGCCTGCCAATCTGCCATGGTTAAAAATCCATTGCATATTTTTCAGCACGTTAACGTTTCTGTCGGAATGGTAAAAAACGCGGTCAACAAAATCGGGACCGGGTAAAGTTAATTTGTCTTTCGGGAAAATCGCTTTGTGGTTTAGCAGCGATTCGGCTTCGTCGCCTAAGTATTCTTGAATTTTATCAATCATTTTTTCCTCCGGGTTTTAATGGAAATTTTATTAAATCAATTAAACAAATTTAAACCAAATTCTACTTAGTTAAAACTTTTGCCGTCTTTATTAGAAAATTAAATGCCTTCGCCGTTTAAAATATCCGCAACACTACGGATTTTGTACGTGGGAGCAACTTCGGGGTAAAGTTCAAAAAAATTTTTAACTCCCGTTGAAACAAGCGCGGTGTCAATTCCAAAGTCATTCCCCATTTTGATGTCAGTTAAAAGTCTGTCTCCCACAATCAAATAATTATTTTTCGGAAACTTCATCTTCGATTCAATTAGCTCGAAAATGTAACGAGAAGGCTTGCCGAAATGTTTTTCCAATTTCCTGCCTGTCCTTTTTTCAAGCGCAGTAATAATTGCCCCTGCGTCTGTAATTTCGCCACCTTCCACGGGACAAGTATCGTCGATGTTTGCCGCAAAAAATTTGGCTCCCTTTTCCAATGCGTTAGCTGCAATCTCAAGTTTTTCAAAATTAACTTTTTTGTCCAACGTAACTACTACAATTTCAATCTCATTCGGATTTTCGGAGTAAACGGCGCCCTCGCCGGTTAGCTCCGCAATAAACTTCTCTTCCCCGATTGCAAAGAATTTTACACGGGGAAAATTGATTCTCAAATAATTTCCAATCGAAAGCGAAGAAGTAATAATTTGTTTCTCTTTTATTTTGAGTCCCTTGGAAGAAAGGAAACGCCAATAATCGTTAGCCGATTCAGTAGTTTTATTGGAAACGAAAATAATATCTTTCCTCATTTGAATAAGAGTGTTGACGGTTTCCTTTGCTCCAGCAATCAGTTTCTCACCGCGGTAAACCGTACCATCCAAATCGAAAATAAAGCCCTCGTATTTTTCAAACATCGGCAAAATCACTTTTAAAGATTTAATTCTTTTTGCATTAACAAAAATGTCTCTTCCAACTCACGGGGCGAATAACCTAATTCCGCTTCAGCCTTGAGTGTCAACAGTCCCGACTTCAAAGGTCTCGGTGCATCTTGATTTAATTCGGCGGTTTTAATGGGCACAATTAAATCTTTGTTTAACTCAAAGAAGTCGGCAATTCTAATCGTAAAATCGAAGCGCGAAAGAAACTCCTTTCCGCCAATGTGGTAAAGCCCCTCCTTCTTGTATTCAACAATTTTTGAAATTGCGGAAACAAGGTCGTCAATGTAAGTGGGGTTGTTTATTTGGTCGGTAACAATTCGAATGGTTTTATTTTCTCTCAGTGAATTGACCACCCACTTTACGAAATCGGGTCTGCCGTACTTGGCGGGACCATAAAGTACATTTGTTCTTATTATTGTTGCAAAAACACCGCTGCCTTTAAGAGTGTTTTCGCTTGCCAATTTTGTTCTGCCGTAATAAGAAATAGGATGCACTCTGTCGGTTTCGGAGTAAGGACCATTTTCACCGTCAAAGACATAATCCGAGGAAATGTGAACAATGTGTGCATCGCAAGTCCAAGCATAATGGGCAAGATTGGCAACGCCGTTGACGTTAATATTCCAAGCCAACTCTTTGTTCGTCTCGCAGCCGTCAACGTTTGTGTAAGCCGCGGCATTAATAATTACGTCGGGGTAAAAATCGTTAATTAACTTTTTAACTTCATCTTTATTAGTAATGTCTATTTTTCTGTATTCTACTTCTTTAATAAACGACTCGTCCTCGGCAGAAGAAGCAAGCAGCTCAACCTTCTCGTTGCGCAAGTAATATTCGGTTAACCTCTGCCCGAGCATTCCGTTGGAGCCGACAATCAGGATTCGTTTTTTCAAAAAGTCTTTTGACAATATCATTTGTTAAAGCAGCTTCTCCACATCATTTTTTAAATTTTCGTAATCTTCAAATTTTTCGTAAGTGGTAATTACCGCAGCGGCAGTGTTGGCAAAACGTAAAGAGTCAATCAAATTTTTCCCCGAAATATAAGAATAAAAGAACGCTGCCCCAAAAACGTCCCCGCAGCCAACGTGGTTCGTAGAATGCATTTTTACCGCCGGTAAGAAAACCGATGCCACTTCGTCTTTGTTTGTGTAGTAAGCACGCACACCCAATCGTCCCATTGTTTTAAGTAAAAATTCAGGGCCGTAGGAAAGAACTTCTTTTGCTATTTCAATTTCATTTTCCTTGTCGGTCAAAGTCAGTAATTCGTTTTCGTTTGACTGTACCACATCAACATTTCCAAGCCATTCATTTGCGTCCGGAATTTTTCTGAAAAATCTCCTGTTGTTTTTGTCCATTCCACGGGAAAGGCTGTGAACGTCAAAATAGATTTTGCTTTGAAATTTTTCTTTCAGCCTGCCAACATCCTCTGGCAAAAGCTCAAAACCTGTAATCATATTTATTAGAATTCCGTCAAACTTAATTCCCGAATTAAGCACCGGTTCAATGTTTAATTTGTTGGTAATATTTTCGTACTCTTCGCTTCGTTCTTTGTCCTCAAACACAGTTAAATGTACAGTAGTCATTTTGTAAACAATCACCGCAAAATCGCGATTACACTTCGAGAAAAAACGTCGAAGCAGTTCAAAATTTTCTTCATCAAAAGAGGTGAGCAAAAAGATTTCATCCTTTTCGTTAGCAAGGTTAACCAAACCGGCAAGTGAATAATAAAGCCCGCCGGGCTTAACGGTCTGCTTGCCTGCGTAAGAAATAATATCCTTTACGGTATGTCCTATTAAAAGCAATTTCATTGCAACATTAAGAAAAAGGCTTTCCGTTAAGAAAGCCTTTTGGAAAGTTAAACATTAACCGGCTGCCTGCCGATGCTGTAGTAAACAAAACCAAGCTCTTTCATTTGCTCCGGCTTGTAAATGTTCCTTCCGTCAAAAACAACTTTGTTTTTCAACTTTGCTTCAATTTCGGCAAAGTCGGGATTACGAAATTCGTTCCACTCCGTAACAATAATAAGAGCGTCTTTATCCTCAATAGTTTCGTACATATTTTCGCCGTAAGAAATTTTATCTCCCAAATAAAATCTTTTGGCATTCTCCATTGCCTCGGGGTCGTAAGCGGTAACCTTAGCACCGGCATCGAGCAAATCGTTAATGATAACAACCGACGGAGCTTCGCGCATATCGTCAGTATTCGGTTTGAATGCAAGTCCCCAAACGGCAAAATTTTTACCCGTAAGATCTTCGCCGAAATGGCTTTTAATCTTACGCACGAGAATGTGCTTTTGCCGTTCATTAATTTTATCCACCAATTCCAGCAGTGAAATCCGGCTGTTCAATTCGTCCGAAGTTTTCACGAGCGCCTTAACATCCTTCGGGAAACAAGAACCGCCGTACCCGATTCCCGGAAACAAAAAACGCTTGCCAATCCGGCTGTCTGTGCCCATTCCTTTTCTTACAAGGTCCACATTGGCACCTGCCGCTTCGCAGAAGTTTGCCAGCTCATTCATGAAAGTAATTCTCATTGCAAGGTAAGAATTTGCAGCGTATTTTGTTACTTCGGCGCTGGCAGGATCCATTTCCAAAATCGGATTACCTTGTCGGACAAAAGGCTCGTAAAGTTTTTTCATTTTATTTTTAGCATAGTCGCTCGTTGCACCAATTACGACTCTGTCGGGCTTCATAAAATCGTCAACAGCAAAACCTTCTCTGAGGAATTCCGGATTCGAAACCACTTCGAAATTTTTTAGTCCGTATTTACTAATAATATTTGTTACCGCACCGGACGTGCCGACAGGTACAGTGCTTTTGTTGACAATGATTTTAAAATCCTTGTCGCCCGCTTCGCTTAGGATGCTTCCAATGTCATCCGCAACTTTGAAAACGTATTTCAAATCCGCCGAGCCGTCTTCCCCTTGAGGAGTGGGAAGACAAAGAAAAATAATTTCCGAGCTGAGAACGGCATCTTTTAAGTTGTCTGTAAATTTGAGCCTTTGTTGTTCAATGTTTCTTTTGAATAAAATTTCAAGTCCGGGTTCGTAAATAGTAACTTCTTTATTGTTAAGTTTCTCAAGTTTTTCGGGGTCGTTGTCCACACAAATTACGTCGTTACCCATTTCTGCAAAGCAAGTGCCTGAGACCAATCCGACGTAGCCTGTACCAATTACAGCTAAATCCATTTGCAGTTACTCCTTATTTAATTTAATAGTAAAAATCTTTTTCTATTTCTTTAAATCTCTTGGCTTTCAAATCTTTTCCGGAAACAATCGGTGAATCGGTTTGCCATTGAATATTCAAATCTTTGTCGTTAAAAAGAATTGCCCGT
>JALWGH010000071.1 GCA_027013735.1 Melioribacteraceae bacterium | reverse complement strand
AGATAACTCCAACCGTAACCGCCGCAACTTCAGCTGCAAAAAAGAGCGCGCTCTTCCAATAATCTTTGTTGTAGAATTGTCCCGCACCGGGCATCAAAGCCGATAGCCCGCCTGCAATAAAGACCGATTTCTTTTGAGCTGCCAACTTCTCCGATTGTTCAACAAAAAGCGGCATTGTTTTTTTAATTGAGAGTTCCGAATCAAGTCTTAAATTACCGGTTAAGTTTCCATTTTTAAATTGCGCAAATACGGAAGCGGACAAAAACAAAATCATTAAAAAGAATTTTATTTTCATAATGCACCTCAAAGACTAAAATCAAATAGTAAGCCGCCGTAGAACCGCCATTCTTTTCCGTAAGTAACATCCTCGCCGAAAATATTTCTCGTGAATTTGTCGAAAGAGTAAGCGGCATTGAAGAACAAACTTGTCGGGAAAATGTAGAACGAAACCATTTTAATTCTCAAACCAATTCCCGCTCCTTTTTTGAAGTCTTTCATTCCCGGGAATTTACCCGTCCACGCATCGCCGTAATCGGCAAAGACAGAGAAAAATATTTTGTCCAAGTAAACATGCCCGAACCGCGCATCAATGTTTTTAAATAAGGGGAAGCGGTAAGTAAGATTAATCCAACCGATTTTATTTCCGCTAACGGCGTAGAAAGGATAACTTTTCATTCCCACTAGTCCGCCGAGGTAAAAATCGAAAAACGTGGGGACGGTAGCTCCCAAAATCGAACCGCCTCTGACTTGCAAGTTAAGAGTTTGCCGCCTTGCAACGGCAAAATGTTCTTTCCAATTTAATTCTACCCGGTGGAAATTGTAATTGCGGTAGAGAGGCACAAGCACGCCGTCTTCAATTTTGTATTGGCTGTCGGGGTTGTATTTGTCAAGGTCGTAAGAATATTTGAATTCCACTTCCCTTCCGACCGGGTTAATGTCCGAGTCAACCGAGGGAGAAAGATTTTTGTAATCATATTTCAATTGAAAACTTCTGCCGATGAAATACTCGTCGCTCATACTCGGGTAAAGCGTTGTTGTGTGCGGAATAATAAAACTGCCGAGCGCCGCAGAATAACGGCTGAACGAAAAGCGGAATTCAAGACTGTGCCCGCGGGCAATTATTTTCTGCTGAGCTGCAAAATCGACTTCGAACAAATTGTAAGTAACGTCCGTCGGCACAATGTAATCGGGACGGTTCGGGTCAAACACAATATCGACGTCGGTTTTACGGCTCACACTAAACAACTCGAGCGACAACTTGGGCGTTAGTCCCAACGAATAAAGCAACGGCACACGGTCGCGGTATTCAAACATTAGGAACAAATCCCTTTCCATTCTTCTGTTAATCGAGCCGCCGCCGAAAATACTGTAACGGTTCAACATGTCCGTCGAAGTGAAGTAAACACCCGGTTTGATTTTGTCCAAGCCTTTGTTTGAGGTGTTGTAATTGTCGTACCTGACAAACGGGAAAAAACTCATTTGCGTAAACGAACCGCGGTAATCCTTAACTTTGTAATCGGGGACGTCGTAATCATTGAAATACCTGAGCGAATCAATTTCGGCTTTGGTAAAATCCCCAATGGGCTTGTCTTTGCTAAGCGGAGGATTATTTCTCCAAACATAGTGAGCGGATGTGTCAACCTTTTCCTGCTCGTTCCGGGTGATGTAAAAGATTTTGTAACCCTTTGAAGTGTAACCCGCATAAGTTAAATTTCCCTGCGAATCAACATCGGGCATAAAAGCCCCGCCGATTACGTTGGTAAGCTGTTTCGTTTTCCCCGTCTTTAAATCGTATTGGTAAATATTAAATATTCCTGTCTTGTCGCACGAATAATAGATTTTTCCATTTTCTTCAACGGGATTTCTTTCGTCGTAAGGGGCGTTCATAATTAGTTCAAAATTTGAACCGTTTGTGTCCACCCGTGCAATGTCCCTGCCTTCGTGGTACGAGTAATCGAAAAGAATGTAGGAATCGTCTTCGCTAAATTTCGGATTGTAAACCTGCTCGCCGTCTTCGAAACATGTGATTCTCTTAAATCCCGTGCCGTCAATGTTAATAGTCCCGAGATTTGAAGTGCCGTCTTTCTGAAAAACAAAAACAATCTTTTTGGCATCGTGGGAAAGAGAAGGATTGTTTGCCCTTAAACCGTGGGTCAATCTTTTTTCTTCTTCGGTCTTTAAATCGTAAATGTAAATGTCGTGGATGTTAATCCAATTTTTGTTTTTCTCGGAAAGTTTGGAATAGAGAATTTTATTCGTATCGGGCAAAACGGAAAACGTCGAACGAACGTTGTTAATTAAAAGTTTTTCCTTGCCGGTTTTCCGGTCGTACTTGTAAAGGCTTGACAACGAAAGGTAATCCTGAGATTTGTTGGAAATGAAGTAAATGGATTTTCCGTCTTTCGAAAACTCGGGGTAGAAATTTCCAAAACCTTTGTCAACAACTTTTTTACCTTCCACCAAATTCGCCAAAACTTTAGCGCTTCTTTTTTTGTAATCTTTTTTTACAAACGAACTCCACTCGTCGTAAATTTGGATTCCGTCTTTGCCAAGCACGTCTTCGAATGCAGCGTCAATTGTAAAATTTTTAATCACGCCGAGGCGTTCCGAAATAAGGCGGAGCTTGTCCTCTCCGTATTTTTGGGAAATGTAACGCACCAGTGCGAAACCGGAATTGTAAACCGATTCGTTACCGAGACTTGTTTTGCCAAACACTCCCATTTGATTCCAAGTAAGCATATTGTTGTCCAAAGCGTAGCAACGCAGAATCATGTCCCTGTGAGTATCCCAATCATCGTAATGAAATTCCTTGCGCATATATTGTGCCGTACCTTCGGCAAACCAGGACGGTACGTTAACCATCGCAATAGGATAAGAAGCAATTACATTAGGAAAACCGTAAAGAATGTCAGGGCGGCGTTTGTCCTCGTAGTTCATGAATTGCAAATAAAACGCAGGTACGCGCCTGCTTGTTTTGAGCGATGCTTGAATTTGCACCATGTGAGTAAACTCGTGTGAAATCACATTCCTCAACCAGTTGTGCGTGCCGCGCAATTCAAAGTCCAAAGCCGAAGCCCAAATCTCAATTTTATTATCGAAAAAATAAGTAGCTCCGTTCGAATAGTCGTCAATGTCTTTAATGACAAAGTGTACAATCCCCGGGTCGTATTTGTAAAGGCGGGTTAAAGGACCCCAAACTTCATCGGCAATCTTTGCCACAATTTTTGCAGTCCGTTCGGCTCCTTCGTGAAAGTGCACTTCAACGTGCTTGCCTTTAATTGTGTACCAATGGTATTCGGGATGGTACCTGTCCCATTGACCAAAAAGCGCAACAGCGCCAAACAACAATATTAACAGTACTTTCCGCATCTTAGTAAATTTCCGTTAATGAATCACAGCTATTTTAATTATTTTGTAAGCGGATTTGCCGAACTCGCTATTGAAACTCAAGTGTGCAAAATAGACTCCGCTTTGAACATTTTTTACATTCCAGACAACTTCCGAGGCAACACCGCCGGAAACAAAATCACTAATTTTTTTGACTATTTCCCCGGTCAAATCCATTATTGTAATTTCCACTTGCGATTCTTCGCTCACAAAAAAGCGAATGTGCGTTTCATCGCCGTAAACAGGATTCGGCCAGTTGTAGGCTTGAGAAGCGGGAAAATATTCTTTCGCAGTCGCCCCTTGCTTAGGAACGTCGAGAAAACTTGAATTGCCAGCATCCGCAAAAGCAGTGCCCCAAATATTCACATCGGGATTTACGTCTTTTACGGTCCACAAAAATGCTTTGCCTGATTTTGTTACGACAAATAGTTCAATATTTGAATTATTCGATTTTTTAACAAACAAAGATTGAATCTCTCCCCCGGCAGAAACGGGGAAAGGAGAAATCACTTTACCGCTCTTGCCGTTAATTGCAAAAATGTTGCCGGAATCGTCGTAAACAATAACGTCCGCCTGCGCGTCCCCGTTTACGTCGGCCGTCAAAGGCGTTCCTACGAAATTGTTACCGTAAGAATTGGTAAAAGGGAAATTTTCAACTTCCGCGCCTTCAGGCGAAATCACGTGAATTTCATCCCCTGTAGAATAAACCACAAAGTTGTAGTTGAAATTTTTAATATTGCCGGGACTAAAACCACCAACGTTATTCGCAAGTTTTTCCGCCTCCGAATATTCATTTAATTTGTACAGTTTTCCGTCTGCTGTCAGGAAGTAAGTTAAATGTTGACCGTGTTGATTTTTTGTTAAAGCCAATTTTGTAATATTTGAAGTCACCGTTGAAGATGTTCCATCGCTTGCCTTAATTTTTTTACCGGAAGCAGTAACAAAATAATCGCCTGCCGTTGCAAGTAACTCCGGAGAAGAAGAATTAAAAACAGTTTCCGCTTTCTCTTTAACAATCGAGTAAGCCGGAGAGCCGTTAAATTTAAGCGTTACCATTTCCCCTTTTGCATTGCCAATCAAAAGTTTGACGCCGTTTGTTTCATCAATTGCAACCGGTGCGGTAGTGAATGTTGTGTCACCCTTGTAAACAAAGACGATGCTGTCCTCGGCAACGGAGAAGACATTGATTTTATTGCCTTCAACGCCAAAGAGGTACTTCCCTTTTGCAAAAGCCGGAGGGAACTGAGCATCGGTGAATTGTCCTTTTGATTCACTGCCGTTTGCAGTAACAATCTTCAAATTCTTTCCGTCAACAACTAAAAGGTTTTGGGATCCACTCGGCACAAAATAATTTATTTTCGAATCAACCTTGAAACTCCTCTCGTAAACTCTTGCAACTTTACCGGCGGAATAATTCAGGTCGAAGGTCATTACGTTTCCGTTTTCCGAGAAGTTCGAAAACGTAATTAAACTTTGTCCGCCTTCGTTGGAATTGGTGTTCGGTTTGGTATCGTAGGAAAACTTATTCCTGTAAAGTTTGGAAGGGTTGCCCTTGTACCAAAAGTCGTACTTGTCTCCTTCGCCGACAACAATATCGCCGAAAATTGTTTGGAACTGCACACCGATATCCTGAATGCCGTCTGCTTCCTCAACGTCAACGCCGCGGCGTTCGGGATTGGCATTGATTTTATTGTCGGCAATGTTTTCACGAATCACCTTTTCGTCAATGTGCCAAATTACAATTCCGTTGCCCGGCAAACCCCAATCGTATTCATCAACCGAAGTAACCACGCCGTAAAGGGACGAAACGTCGTAACTGTAAAAGCCGTCCTCATCCGAGGGAAAGTTTTTCTTCTCGGTTCTACCGTATCTCCACAAACGCAATTTTGCGCCGTCCTGATTAACATCCCGTTGTCTGTTTTCTACCAAGTAATATTCGTCAGCATTAATCGGCACTTTGTAAATCGTTTCATTTGAATTTGTTATTGCTTGAGCAAGCACTTTCACATTTGCAGTATCCGCATTAAGCAGAGCAGGTTCAGCCCAACCGAGGTAAATTTTTTCCCAAGCCGAGGGCATTGGCGGGAAACATCCTCCGTAAGCAAAAATGGATTGCCCGTCCATTAGTCCGAATCGCCCGATTGCCGTCTTGCCAGTGTTAGTGTCGTACAAATCCGGCAAGCCCAAATAGGAGCCAATCATTGAAACAATCAAGCCGTTAATCGAAAGTTGGACTAACGACGTACCGCCAAAAGTACTTGCTTCCCGTGATTCGGTCTCGGGAAGAATTGCCGAATTAGTAATCTTGAAATTTCCACCGTTTACGGAAAAGCCAGGGAAGAAATCCCCGAAAATGTGTTTTAATGAATTGTAATTCAAAAACACCGACGGCAAATCCCTTTCCAATCCGAGGCTTCCGGGCATCGAAACGTCCCTGCCTACCCCGGCGTGGAAAATCACAAACATATTGTATTTCGAAAAATCAACCGTGTTAAGATTATCCACGGCTCGCCAGACGTCCTGAGCAAGGCCGCCGAGAATCGAAATATCGTTTGAATTAATTTCGGGCGAGTAATCAATCATTTGTTTCGGCAGTTCGATTACATTATCCAGCACTTTAAATGTAACAACGGTTTTTCCGCCGGAAGCTTTTTGAAAATAATCTTGAGCAAAACTTAAGTGTGCGGAGAAATAATCTTTGTCGTGCGGCAGTGGGTCGAGAATTGCAGAGCCATAATCTTTGGAATAGAGACTGCCGAATTTACCCGTGCCGACGGTATTGCTGTTGTCGTCCGATTGGAACTCAACCATTACGGCTAAGATTTTAACCGTGTCCGTGTTCCCGCCGATTTTAACGGAAGGGAACGGACTAATCTTGTGAATAAAATTTTGGGCAGACAAGCTGCCCATTGCAAAAAGAAATGCAAAAATAATTTTTCCGAATTTCATATTTTAAAGTCCTTTCGGGAATCCGATTTGTGTGTGATTATCACCGCCCCACGCAATTGACAAGGAGAAGCGGAGCGTATTCGACAAGGGGTGATTTTCCCTACCCTTGAAAACGCTTGTGGTGATGTAACTAAAGTCAAAAACGTACATATCGTATTTGATTCCTGCGCCAAGAGTAATAAACTTTCTGTTGCCGAACTCGGGGTCTTCGTAAAAGAAGCCCGTTCTGATTGCAAACATAAAATCGGTCGGGTCGCCGTACCAATATTCCAAGCCCATCGAGGTTACGATGTCGCGAAGCTCTTCCCTGAAAGGCTGATCCGCCCACGCCGTAAATATTGCTTCGTAAAAATCTTTCTTTTTGTACGTGCCTGTTGTGTCGTTCCTGTGACTCTTGTCCACAAGTAATTTGCTGAAATCAAGCGTGTAAGTTAAAGAGTTAAATTCGTCCTGATAAAGCTTGAACGCAAAGCCCAAGCGGAAGTTTGTCGGTATCGGGTCTGCCTGCGCTTGGTCGATGTAAGCAATTTTAGGACCGAGATTGCTTAAGTTTGCACCGATGCTTAACCTGTCGCTAAAATCTCCGATAAAGGGAAGGGTCAATTTTTGCGGGCGCCACATTGCCGCAACGTCGAAACTCACGGAAGTTGCAACACCGCGTCCTTCCTCGTTTTCCGTCGGCTTGTCGGAAAGACGGCTGTGAATTATTCTGAAATTAAAACCGAGTCCCCAATCGGGGGAAAGTTTTGTCGAGTAACCGATAGTTGCCGCTGCGTCGAACGAGCGGAATGTTCCCACCGGTTCGGGCGAGTTTGAAAGCGTTCTGACAAACTCACCGAAGTTCATGTAAGTGATGCTTGCCGTAAAACTTCCGCCGATGTCCGAAAGGTACTGCCTGTAAGCCAAATAGTCGTAGAAAAGATCGTTCAAGTGAAATTGCGGCAGCCAGTTACTGTGCGTAATACTAATTTCCGAACCTTTAAGAAAAGCTATTCCTGCGGGGTTCCAGAAAATTCCTGCTGCGTCGTCAGCGAGTCCTGCGCCGGATTCGCCCAGACCGCCTGCGCGGGAATCGGGAGCCAAAAGCAAGAAAGGCACTGCGGTTTCTCCCTGCGCCATTACTTTATTTAAGCCTGCAAAAGTTAAAGCCAGCAATACTATGCTCAAGATTTTTTTCATTATTATTTACCTCCGAATAAAGACATTTTTAAAATAAATTAAACTTAAATTTTATCTAATAATTGATAATTTTCCAAGGAAATTTTGTTTGAAATTTCCACTTACGGATTCCACCGTAAGTTTGTAAAGATACGTTCCGTTAGCAAGCGAGTTACCGTCCTCGTCCCGGCCGTCCCAATAAACTTTAACAAATTTTTCCGGCACGTTGTATTCTTCCAATTTTTTAATCAACCTTCCGGCAATGGTGTAAATTTTTATTTTAACGTTTACCGGTTGAGTTAGATTATGCTGGAAAGTAAACGTCGTGCTGTTCGTAAAAGGATTGGGATAATTCAGCACATCCCGAATAACAAGGGAAGAACCTTCCACGACCGAGAAATAAGTTTGCGCCGTGGAAAGATTATTGAAAACGTCCCACGCCTTAATTCTTAATTTGTACTGTCCGACCTTCAAATCTGAAAACTTGTAATCCACAATTCCCGATTTGCCGCCGGCGTTCAAATCGCCGATGAAATATTTCGTTAAATCAATTGCGCTTGCTTCCTGATCGTTCAAGATTGCTTCCAGCTTGTGTCCCACGCCCGTGCCTGTTGTGTTCAAGCCGGTTTTATCGCTTAATTTAACAAGCAATCTGAAATCTGGATTAACGAGATAAGAATTTTCGTTATTCAAATCGTCAAAGAAAATTTGAATGTCCGGTCCCCTATTGTCGTTCTTCAAAGTAGAGTCCGTGCCGCCAACGGTAATATTCGTATTGTAACCTATTCCGTCGGTTTCATCATTGTAAAAATAAGAAACAATTTTTCCGTTTTTGTTTTCGTAAGAAATGTCCTTCGGAATAATAAAATCCGTTGAGAACCTTCCGTTTTCAACCGTTACTTGTCCCCTGAACAACAAACCGCCTTGAAGCACAATGTTGTAGTTAATGTCGCTCAAATGAACCACACGTTTTGAATCGTAAACCGAAATAATCGCTCTGCCGTTCACGGAGGGATTGGCGTTTCCGCTTGCGTCGGAAACAATGCCGTCTATTGACGCATTGCCGAGTGCTTTAAGTTGAACGTTCAAACCGTCGGCAACACCGTTAACCGAATCTATTTTTACAGGCAGGCGTGGAATATTAAGCCTGAGAGCAGGGTCACCGAACAAATGATATTTTTCATCATTGGGAGCAGTACGGTTCTCCTTCAAAATGAAATAAGCTTTACCCAATGTTCGGGGCAAATTGTATTCGTCCCTGTTCATTAAAAGATTGTCGAAAAAGTCGTAAGCAAGTTTTGCGTTGGATTGCGAATAAACGGGTCTCGAAGCTGCAACCGTGCCAATTGAGCCTGCGTCTTTTTGCAAAAGCATTACTTCCGTTCCGCTTTGAATATCGGGGTCGTCGTACCTTCCGAAATCGCAAGTAGCCGCAAGCAGGAAGAAATACTTGTCGTTATTAAACTGCTGGATTGTAACGTCGCGGTCGAACACAACTTCGTGCGTCCACACCTGCGGATTTCCGTGCCCGACAAAATTCAGAATTAACGTTCCGTTGTTTACGGCGCTAACAATTTCCTCGTTCACACGGGGTTTGCGCCTGCCCAAACCGGTGTTGACGGTTGGGAACAGCGAAAGGTAAAGTTTATTCAAATCAAAATGGGGCGGAATGTGGTGGCGCGCAAGCGTTTCCGATTGCGCCGTGTGTTCGCTGCCGTCGTTACCTTTGGAAGTAAGCCCGTCGTCCGCAACAAGTGTAATTCTGCTTTTCCACAACCCTTCCCCGTTGTCCGATTCGTACTTAATAATTTTATCCACTGCAATTTCCGCATCGGTCGGCGAATCCACATTTATTCTACCCAAAGCCAAATCCGCTTTTTGATCATCCCCTACTATACGGGCATAGTAGTCATCGTAAGGATAAGAAAAAACTTCGTCAAATGAGCCGAGTGTTTCGTAAGCGGGAATAAAATTTTTGTTTTGTCCTTCCACGTTTAGGTAGTCGTAATCGCCGTCGCCAAAAAGCAAAACGTAAAACGGTTTTGTCTGCCAATGCAGATAAGCGTAACGCAAGAAATTCCGAATTGCCGTAGGGTCAAGATTGCCCGAAGAAAACTCATTGTAAATTTCGCTCATTAAAACAACTTTCGAAGAACGCTTTGTCTCAGAATCGTTTGCTCTGTAGTCTGCAAGTCTTTCCGCCGCGTCCTTGAAATCTTTAACCGTTATTATTACGTATTCCGCTCCGTTGGAAATTCCGTGCAGATTGGAATTTTCAACTTTAATGCCCTTATCGGGAGTAAGAAATGCGGATTCGTTTACGACAAGGTATTTTTGAACTTTGCCTTTTCTCTCTTTTGCCTGAAAAACAAACTCCCCGCCACTCAGCATTTTGGGGTTGATTGTTTTAACATTTGAGTAATCGGAAATATTAAATCCGTAAATGGAGCTGTTGGAAAAGTTCATCAAGTTGTATTCGATTACAGAGGTCGTGTCTTTCGAAAAAAACAAAACCTGATTATTGTGAGCTATTAAATCCTTGTGGTAATAAATTTCGAAATAATCGAGGTAACCCTTTGCCGAAACGCTCGTGGCGTCGTAAACAAATTTCAAAACGCTGCGATTGTCTTTAAGCGTGCCGGTGTAATAAAAATAATCGGAGCGCGAACCGGCAACCAGCCAGCCGAAAGCTCCCGGGATTGCACCGCTAAAAACTTGCCTGTCGTTTTCGTAAATCCTGATTATTTGCGGACTCGTGTACTCATTCACAAAATTGAAGACATAAGTAATAGTGCTGTTGGGCAAAATTCCGGGTAGGGATGTTACGTAAGTATTGCTATTGTTGGACGAGGAGAAATCGTCCCCGAGATAAACCACGCCGGATTTAATAATATTAATTTTGTCGTCCTCGTGGTAAGTTGCGGCAAACGTGGAAGTTTGCAAATATTTTACGCTTTCATTCAAAGAATTTTGCACAGCCATTCTTTTCCCGTTTTCACCGCCAGCCGTAATAAAGTAGTAATTTACTTTTGAGTAATAATCTTTCTTTCTCAGCAATCCACCGCTGCTACTATCCGCTTCAAAAAAGTCAGTGCCACGACCGTAAAATAAAATGTAATCTCCCTCGTCAAACTTGCCGTCTTCTTCGCCTTTGACAAAAATGGCATTCTCCACAAGGTCGGTCGGAACGTCTGCGCTTTGTTTGCGCGGCAGCATGTAACCACCGTTATTGTAAATCTTAATTGTTCTCGGGTCAACGCTCGCGGGGTCAATTCCGTACTCGGCAAGTTTTGAGCGGGTTATTTTGTAAATCCCTTCTTCACTGACGGGAAACTTGTACCACGTGCCGGATGCAAGAACGGAATTCAAATTCCCTTTTGAGAGAACACGATTTCTCTTAATCCACCTTTTTGCAACATTGTAATTAAGCACAACATCGTAAAGATGACGATCTTCAAAGCCGTAGTTTTTGTCCCTTTCCGCAGAGCCGAAATTTATTCTGAAAACAATTTTTCTCAAGACTTTGAGTTTGTTTTCCCCTTGAGGTAAAACGGGAAACACTTTAACCGTCTGGACAGGCAAATCGCGAATCAATCCGAAATCACCGAATTTCAAAATCTGCGTTGTGCCCTCAAGCGGTTTAATTTCTTTCGTTGAAAACTCGTCCGTAAAGAAACCTTTCCGTTTTACCAACTTTGCTTTGAAAATTAATTTTCCCGGAATTGTGTTAAAATCCGTTTGAAGGATTTGCAGAGTATTTCCCGATTCCGCAGGCACGCCGAAATTAAACGCCCTGTATTGTAAAAGAGGCTGCCCGGGTTTTAATCCTTCTTCTTCCAATGCTTGGGAAAAATCGAACAGCAGAAATTTTTGTCCGTCAATCCTTGTTGAATCAATGTGAATTACAGGACGATATTCAACGGTAACGCCTTCGGACGAAGAAGAAAGAATTTTTACTTCCTGAGCCTGAATTAGGAAAGGCAATAAAAATAGGAAATATAATCGAGAAAATCTGCCTAACATTTTTAACCTGAATCTTCTTATTTTTTTCTTAGAGCTTAATTAACAGTAGCAAATTTTCTTAATTATATTTCCTCGCAATTTTTTGGGTCAAAATTTAGTTAGAATTAAGGTAAAATGTCAAGTCAAAAAATAGTACCTTTGTCATTAAAAGCTCCGTTTCTCAAGATTTTTTCCTTCTTGACGTAATGAAACGGAAGTTTGTGGTCTGAATAAATTACTTTTCCGCTTTTGTTGAGAATAAAAACTTTTTTGTCGGTAACGCCGTTTCCGTTTAGCACGTTAAATAATTGGGACACTCTCAGTTCGGAATCGCTCAGGAACGGAAAGTTTAAATCGTATTTGCTTGTAAATTCTTTGTGCTTCTCCACGGATTCGTTCCCGATTGCAACCAATTTAATTCCCGCTTCGGCAAAGGAAGCATAATTGTCGCGGTAATGACAAAGCTGTTTTGTGCAAAAGTCGTCTTTCTCTTTCAAGTAAAAAACAAGAATTAACCACGAGTCGAGATTGTCGTAAAGCCGGAATTCGTTGCCGTGCTGATCGGGCAAAGTGAAATCGGGAACAATTTTGCCAATCATCATAATCCCAACTCTCCTTTGACTTTTTTCATAGCTTCAATGCAAAACTCGATGTGTTCTTCCAAAGGCACGCCAAGTTCTTCTGCGCCTTTGTAAATATCCTCGCGGCTTACCGCGCGGGCAAAGGCTTTGTCTTTTAATTTCTTCTTAACCGATTTAACTTTTACTTCGTTCAAATCTTTATTCGGACGCACAAGCGTAACTGCCGTAATGAATCCCGCAAGCTCGTCGCAGGCAAAAAGAGTTTTCTTCAGAAGCGTGTCGCGCGGTACGCCCGTGTAATCTGCGTGGGACATTATTGCATCGCGGAATTCTTCGTCGAAGCCTTTCTCCTTTAAAATTTCATTGCCTTTGTAAGGATGTTCTTCAGCCGTGGGATATTTTTCGTAGTCAAAGTCGTGAAGCAAAGCCACGTTGCCCCAATAGTCAACATCTTCTCCAAACTTCTCGGCATAAGCGCGAACGCAAGCCTCCACGGCGTATGCGTGTTTTAAGAGGCTCTCGCTCTTTGTGTATTCTTTTAAAATACTTAAACAATAATTCCTGTCTCGCATTTTATCTTCGGACATATTCTCTCCTCCTAACCATAAAAATCTTGTTTAGTATTAGTTTTTATTTTTCGAAATTGGCATCTTATTAAATTTTTTCAAATTAACCAAAACTTCTTGTGGCTATTTCCGAAATGGAAACAACCTCTTTTTTATTCTAATCTTCGCTTTTGCTAACTGTTAACGTCCTGAAAATTAGGACAAAAATTTGAAATTACGCAATCGAAACAGCGGGGACGACGGGCAACACAAACTTTCCTGCCGTGCGCCATTAAAAGGTGAGTTGCATTAATCCAATAACTTTCGGGTAAAAGCTCCTTTAATCTCATTTCAATTTTTACCGGATTTTTTGTGTTCACAAAACCAAGCAAATTCGAAAGCCGGACTACGTGAGTATCTACGGCAACAGCAGGTATTCCGAAAGCATTGCCAGCAACAACGGCAGCTGTTTTGCGTCCCACGCCCGGGAGTTCCGTCAACGCATCGAAATCCGCAGGGACTTGCCCGCCGTGCTTTTCAATCAACGCTTGACAGCAGGCTTGTAAATTCTTCGCCTTCATTTTGTAAAAGCCGGTGGAGTAAATGTCCTTCTCCAATTCCTCTTGAGGAACTTTAACGTAATCTTCCGGCGTCTTGTATTTTTGAAACAGTCTTTCCGTTACAATGTTAACACGCTCGTCGGTACACTGCGCAGAAAGAATGGTGGCAACCAATAGTTCAAAAGGCGAACTAAAATTTAATGCCGGCTTTACGTTAGGATATTCCTTTGCAAGAATGTCGAAAATCTTTTTTGCTCTTTTTTTCTCTTCCGCTAATGTCATTTTAGAATCTCTTCAATTAAGGAGCTTAAAAATATTAAATTCCTGCTATTCCCAAAAATTATTTTTAAGCAAAAATTCCCGCAAAGCACCTTCGCGAACACCCCTCGTGGAGACAATTACTTTCTTCAATTTTAAGAGTTTAAAAACCAACTGCAAAATTAACGCTCCTGCGGGAATAACATCCGCTCGGTCTTCCTGCATTCCGTCAATTTGCTTCCTTTGTTCAATTGTTTCAGCCGTAAAAATTTCTCCGGCTATTTTGTCCAAATCGTTTGGCTCCAATTCAAAGCCTTCAACCGCCTCAAAACTTTTGAAACTTGCGTCCTTACTTTTAGCAACCAAAAAAGCAAGTGAATGAATTGCTCCACCTGTACCAACACACTTCTCAAATTCAAGTTCGGCAATTCGTGAAGCAACAGGAGAAATTTTTTCTTCAACAAACTTTCTACACTTTTCCAACTTTACCGGGTCAATTGTAAAATCCTCACAAAACATCCGCGTTAATTTAACCGCTCCGATGTTCAGACTTTCCGCAAACAAAATTTCATTTTTATTTCCGAGGGTAAACTCAACGCTTCCTCCGCCAATGTCAACGCACAAAACGTTTTCGTCATTCTCAATAAACTGCGGGGCGGCTCCCCAAAAATTCAGTTCCGCTTCTCTCTTGCCCGAAATAATTTCTATTTGAATGCCCGTTTCCTTTTTGGCAGTTTCAAGAAAGTCTTTGCCATTAAGGGCTTCCCGCAAGTCGTGCGTTCCAAAGGCAATAATATCAGCCTCAAACAGTTCCGCCAAATTTTTAAATTCCTTTAGTGTCTCTATTCCTTCCCGAAAATTTTTCTTTCCGATTTCCCCATTCTTCTCAAGCAATCTTAAAACCTTGCGTTTTCTGTCCAGAAGTGAGAACTCCCCTTTTTTATTTGCCCGGACAATAATCAAATGAAACGAATTTGAGCCAACATCAACAACGGCAACGTTTTTTAATTCGCCATTTTCTTCCTCCCGAGGTTTCAACAGCATTTCAGCCAAACCGAGCACATCTTCAACGGTAACGTCGTCAATTAAATCCGACTTACGAATAAAGTATTTATTCACACCGAGGGGCGCCCAGTTAAACGGGTTAGTCGGTCCGAAAATTGAAATCTGCGGCGTTTCGGTTGCTCCCGCCACGTGCATTACTCCCGTATCGTTTGTAATGAACAAATCACAAAGGGAAATCATTGCGGCAAGGACGGGAATGCGCCTGTCCAGAAAGTAATTTAATTCGACAGGAGAATTTTCTTTTAAAAAATTTATTTCGCGGATGTCCGCTTTACTGCCCGTAATTACAAACTCTGCATCGTATCTTTCTTTGAGGCCTTCAATCACCTTAATGTATTTCAACAACGACCAACGGTTGCGTGGTTTTCCCGCGCCGGGATGAATTCCGACAATTATTTTATTCCTGTCAATCCCCTTTTCTTCAAAAAATTTTTCTGCTTCCTTAATCTCACTTTCACCGAAAGAAATTTCGGAAGTAAAGTCTTTAGTGTTAATTCCAAAGGGACGAACAATTTCCAGTCCGAAATCACTCACGTGAGCGTCGGGATGTTTGTGCCAGTCCAAATGCACACGCCTGTCAAAAAAATATTCGAAATCATTCGGTGCGCCGTTTAACGAGGCGGGACCAATTCTTATTTTCGCATTTGCCAAGCGGCACAACAAGGAGCTTGTGTAAGAAATAGCTACGGTAACGGGCACAACGGCAAGGTCATATTTTTTTCGGAGTAATTTAATCAGGGCAAAAACGTAAAACGGATTTAAGAGTTTCTTTTTGTCGAACACAAAGAGTTTGTCAATGTATTCGTTTTGCGTAACCGCGTAATAATTCTGCGGACTAACAATTAAAGTAACTTTAGAGTCGGGGAAAGTTTCTTTCAATGCACGGAAAAGAGGGACGCTGGCAAGCAAATCGCCAAATTGGTTGTGCTGCCTTACGACAAGAATTTCTTTCGGGGTGCCAATGTTTCTGTCGGGGTTTTCCTCTATTGCCGTGAGGCTTTTAATTATTTTTGCCGTAAGCCGGGAATAGAAAGTTTGCTTTGCCATTAATCTTTCTTTGCTCCCTTTTCCGGTTCGGTAATTTCTTCGAACTCCGCTTCGATAGCGTCTTCTTTATTAATGTTAATTTTAGATTGGTTCGGCTGGGGATGCACAACGTTTTTCTTTTCCGCCGAACCTTTGGAAGCAGCAAAAAAGTGTTTTGCAATTTTGTAAATAAAATAAAAAAGCAGAGAGTAAAAAA
>JALWGH010000070.1 GCA_027013735.1 Melioribacteraceae bacterium | reverse complement strand
TTCTTAATCTTAATTTCCTCTGTTAACGGTTATCTGTTCTGTGGACGGTATTAACTTCTTGCGTCTTGCGTCTCGCCTCTTGCGAAACCATTTCTTATTTCTTGTTATCTCTTCTATTTTTGCCACTAAATTTAAACTTGTACCGTTTTAACCCGTGGGCTTGCCAAATTTATTCCCGATTAGCTCAGTGTTGATTTTATTAAAAAAAATCCGTATTATTTGAGTGAACTTAACCACAGAATAAACTAACGAGGCACTAAAATGAAAGAAGAACATAATTTTACAACGCCGAGGAATTTATTCGAAAAGCTACTCCGTGACTCCGATAAATTCGACAACGAACCGAACGGAGATAATTTCTTCAATTTTGTAGCTACGGCTTATCACTTGAAGAATTGGATTAAGAAATCCCCGATTGCCTCCCACGAAACAACCAAAAGATTGTTGAAAAAAATTTCTCATAATCCTGTTATGAAAAAATGTTGCGACTTTATTGATGGTGACGTTACTTACATCTTCGAGAAAGATAGCAGTTCGGGAGAAATTTCATTAAAAATTAATGACGACGTATTTAATCCTTTTGAAGTCAAAAACGAAGTACTTGACCTTTACAGGGAATATTTCGAAATCAAATAACTCGAATATTTCGAAAAAATTAAATACTCACGGTTTGTTGTTCATTTACTCTGTTAACTGTTCTCTGTTAACTGATAAGCGTATTTTGTTTGCGTTTAACAATTTCATTTTTCTAATTTTCTTCCCGATGAATTTCACTCCGAATATTGCATTAAAATCATAATAATCTTACTTTTCAAGACTAATGAAAATTATTTTTCACAAATACAGCGGCGCGGGGAACGACTTCATTTTAATAAACAAGGAGGAAAATCCTCCTTTCGATTTGACTCCCCCGGTAATTAAAAAACTTTGTACACGGCGCTTGAACATTGGCGCCGACGGAATTTTGTTGCTTTCAAAATCCGAAAGTTACGATTTTCAAGTAACATATTTTAATGCGGACGGTTCAACCGGAAGCCTTTGCGGCAACGGTGCGAGATGCTCAATTCATTTCGCCATTACTAACGGAATAGCAAATAACAAAGAAGTTAAGTTTCTCTCATCGGGAAAAATTTACACGGGGAAATTGCTTTCGCCCAACGAGGTGGAATTCAACTTGAACCCGCCGGAAAAAATTCAAACGGAAATTACAATTGATTTTGAAGGAAAGAAAATCAAGGGGCATTTTGCCGACACCGGTTCACCGCATCTGATTTTGTTTGTTGACGAAATTAAAAATGAATTGAATCTAACGGCGAATTTTCTTTCGGAAGATTTCCCTGTCAAGCAATTGGGGAAAAAGTTTCGTTACCACGAGCACTTCGCGCCGGAAGGTACAAATGTTAACTTTGTGAAAATTTCGGAAGACAAATTGTTTTTAAGAACTTACGAAAGAGGCGTGGAGGACGAAACGCTTGCTTGCGGAACGGGCTCGGTTGCTGCTGCCGTAATTTCTTTTTTGCAAAGAGGAATTAAACTGCCCGTAACGGTAATTCCCAAGAGCGGGAAAAAGTTGCTTGTGGATTTTGATTTTGACAGCTCACATTTTTCAAATGTAAAACTGATTGGTCCCGCCGAGGAAACCTTTGGCGGATATTTTTATTTAACGGAGGAACAAAATGGGTAAAGTGGTTTTTACAATTCGGTACGAAATTAACAGCGAAATGCTAAATGAATACTACAAAGTTGTGCGTGAATTAAAAAGTTTGTTGAAAGGAAAAGGCATCGAAGATTATTCCGTTTTTAATGTTAAAGGCAAAAAGAACGAATTTGTTGAAATTTACATTTACGAAAATCGTGAAGCGTGGGAAGAATTTGACGAAACCACAGACGAAAGAGTAGATTTGTTAATGAATAAATTAGCCGATATGATCATCGACAAAACAACGCGCTACTCAACTCTTTTTGAACTTGATTTCGAAAAGGAAGTTTGATGTACGAATACACCGGCGTGATTCACGTCCATTCGAAGTATTCCGACGGTTCGGGAAGCGTTGAAGAAATTGTTAAAGCCGCGCAGGAAGTCGGGCTCGATTATTTGATTCTTACCGACCACAACACCTTGCGGGCGTTGAAGGAGGGTTACGAAAAATGGTATGACAAAACGCTTTTGCTTGTGGGCGCCGAGTTAAACGACAGGGAAAATAAAAATCACTATTTGGCAATTGGAGTTAACCGTTCTTTTTCGACGAGGATGTCAGCCGTAGAATATGTTAGGCTGGTAAAGGAATCGGGAGGCATTGGTTTTATTGCCCACCCGCACGAGAAACGTTCCTCGATGAAAGAACATCCGCCGTTTCCTTGGACTGCATGGGAAAGCAAAGATTTCACAGGAATAGAAATTTGGAATCACATGTCGGAATGGATGGAGGGATTAACCGAAGAGAATAAATACAACCACTTTGTTCACCCTTTGCGTTCAATCGTTGCGCCGCCAAGGAAAACTTTACAAACTTGGGATGAGTTGGCTCAAACCCGAAGAGTTGTCGGCATAGGTGGAGTTGACGCTCACGCTCACAAAGTAAACTTACTTGGATTTATTGAGGTGGAAGTGTTTCCTTACAAAGTGCTTTTCAAATCAATCCGCACACATGTTTTAACCGAAAAAAAGTTATGCACGGAAAACAACCCCGAGGAGTTTAGAGCAACTAAGGAAGCCTTTATCAATGCTTTGAGAAACGGAAGGTGCTTTGTTTCCAACTATTACCACGGGGACGCTTCGGGCTTTCGCTTTTTTGCCGAAACGGGAAAAGGCAAATTCCAAATGGGTGATACGATAAACGAGTTTGAGAAAGTAAAATTACGTGTCCTGCTCCCTAACGCAGGAGCTAAAATTCGCCTTGTAAAAAACGGCGAATATTTTGCCGAAGTGGAAAATAACGATGCGGAATTTGTTGTTAATTCGGCAGGTGCTTACAGGGTTGAGGTCTTTCTTGAAAATAAAGCCTGGATTTATTCAAATCATATTAGGATAGGTATTTAGGATTTATTATTTTTCTTTCCAAAATTTGATTTTATGAACAAATTTAGGGATTAAAAGTGTTAGCTAAGAAGAAAAAAATTACAAGAAAAGAGATTAAAGAAGACAAGTTAGTTACTTCATTTTATCAGGTTCAAGATTTTTATTTCAAATATCAAAAACAAATTTTATTTGTTGATGGTGCAATAGCAGTAATAATTTTAGCTTTTGTTATTTATTCAAATAAAATTCAACAGGAAAATCAAGATGCCTCGGTTGCTTTGGCGAGAATAATGCCAAGCTACAAGGCAAAGAATTACAAAGAAGCCATTGAAGGCAAAGCAGGCACTAATATTATTGGTCTGAAACAAATTGTTGAAAACGACGGCAGCTCCGAGACAGGAGAGTCGGCTAAAATATTTTTAGCACATTCCTATTACATGCTTGGGCAATACGACAACGCTTTGAAATATTACAAAGATTATTCCGGCTCGATTGACTTGTTCCAATCCACCGCTTTAGCCGGTGCGGCAGCTTGTTACGAAGCAAAAGGAAATATTCAAAAAGCGGCGGAGTTCTTCCAGGATGCCGCGTTCGTAACAAAGGAAAACCCTCAAAACGTTAATTATTTATTGCGTGCGGGATTGGATTACCACCAGATTGGTAAAAACGAAGAAGCCAAAAAATATTTTAACGTAATTAAGAAAGAATATTACAAAACCGAAATCGGTAAAAAGATTGAAAACTATTTGGCAATAGTAGAATAATTTTTCCATTAACAAATTAAGGAGAGTGCTATGAAAAAGCTCTTTTACACATTTCTCTCATTGATTTTCATGGTAAGCATTAGTATGGCGCAAGACGTCCATATTGCTGCTTACTACAATGTTCCTGATATTAGTCAAGACACTCTGCTTTCAGGGTTAACAAGTATTCGCGGTGCTAATTATTCACCCGACTTGCTCGGCGACGGTACGGCAGCTATCGTAGTTACAAACTACGAGGGTCATACCGTAGCTGTTTTTGCTACCGTAGGCAACGATTCAATCGAGTTGAAGTGGGTTTCCCCTCGTGTTACCGAGTCTCCGATTTACAAAGGTTCTACTCCTCGTTTCGCTTGCTTCGGGGATTTGGACAATGACGGGTTAAACGAAGTTATTTTCAATGTTGACCCATACGGCATGGTTATTTACGAGTGGGACGGAGTTGCAGGAAGCTGGAATTTCGGTAACACTCCTTCTCAGGTAATTAATCTCGAAGCGCTTGTTGGCGAAACCAACGGCTACTTCTCCGAATATTTCGAAGTAGAAGATGTTGACGGCGACGGCAGCAACGAACTTTTGCTTGCAACTAACGCGAGCGGTTCTTCGCATGACAACTACTACATTATCAGTGCAAACGGGAACTGGATGACTAACAGTCCGGGATTTTCAAGCTTTAATGTCGAAGCAACATTTTACCGCAAGGACTTGGACAAATGGGGAATTAAAGGCGGTAGCCCTTATGCTTTGATTGCTGCAAACCTTGACGGCGAAGGCAATCCTGAAATCATTCTCCATAACTGGAATCACAAAAACGTTGTGCCGATTAGAGTTCCTTCTGCAGATACCTACGAACTTTCCGACACAACTAACGGCAAACAAAATTGCTTCCTTAGTGGCGCAGAAGACGAAGTAGCTCTCTTTGCCGGTGTTGCTTGCGATATTGACGGCGACGGAAGAGAAGAAGTTTACTTGCCGACTTTTTCCAGTAGTAAGCGTAAAGGTGTTGTTCACATGATTCATTACGAAGCCGGCCAAAGCACTGCCGAGATTGACTCTGCTCAAAACGTGTTTGCAATTGACATGAGTTCTGTTTCCGGTGCAAACCAATTCGGTATCGGCTATGGCGACTTGGACGGTAACGGCAAATTGAATCTTTACGTTGCAGGCGGTTACGGACACAACGTTACAAGTGCCGAATTCGAAGGCGGCGACAAAACAGATCCTAACAATTGGAAATATTCAGTTGTTTACACAAACACACCGGACATCTACAACGACGTAACTATCAGAGATTCCGCAGGAGTTACGGATACAATTGCAACCGTTAACACTGCTTTTGTTTCCAAGCTTTACGCAAAGAATACCGATTTTGACAAGGACGGTAAACAAGACATCATTATGCCATATCAGGCTCTTAATGATAATACTACTTACACACACTTGACTTGGAACTCTACTACAAGCACATGGGACACGACCTCTACTGAAACAGTTCACAACCCGAAAGCTTGGGGACTCCGCATCTTAGAAGCCGGCAGTTCTACTGGTATTGAAGCCAAAGATATGGCAATAATTACTCCAAAGGATTACAAACTTGAGCAAAACTATCCCAACCCGTTCAACCCGACAACTACAATTAAATTCAGCTTGCCCGTTAAGAATACTATTTCTTTGACTGTTTACAACATCTTGGGCGAGAAAGTTAAAACCTTAATTTCTTCGCAGGTTTACAACAAAGGTAGTTACAAAGTTGCTTGGGACGGTACAAATGACTACGGACAGAAGGTTGCCAGCGGCAATTACATTTACACTTTGAAATTCGGTAACTTCCAGATTTCAAAGAAAATGACCTTGCTGAAATAAGCTTAGGTTAAAATTTATTCTTTTTGAAAGCCGGGTATTTCGCCCGGCTTTTTTTGTGTTGGCTTTAAAACCAGTGGTTAATGAGATGTTCTTTCCTGACTTCGGTAGAATAAAACCTGTGAGTGCCAAGGTTGGTCAGCAATCCAATAATCCAATTATCCATTCATCCAAATATCCAAGCTTTCGACCTGATTTTTTCGCTTCCCATTTTCACTCGTTTGTCTTAAGTTTAAACCTTTATTTTTAAAAACAAAGTTCGATAACAGTAATGGAATTAAGGTTAGGAGAAAAATAATGCTGAACGAAGAAGAAAACGGAAACGGAGTTCTACTTGAAGAAAAGTTAATCGCTTCGCAAGACGACCTTTGGCGAATATTCAGAATAATGGCTGAGTTTACGGAAGGTTTTCAAACGATGTCGAAAATTAAACCGAGCGTTGCAATTTTTGGCTCGGCAAGGAGTAAACCGGAAGATAAATATTACAAGCTTGCTGTTGAAACTGCAAAGCAGGTTGTTAAACGCGGCTTTGGTGTTATTACCGGAGGCGGACCAGGAATAATGGAAGCCGCAAACAAAGGCGCAAAGGAAGCAGGTGGAAGTTCCACCGGTGTTAATATTGAATTGCCCCATGAACAATGGCCTAATAAATATATTGACCGCGACAAGCTTTTGAACTTCAGATATTTCTTTGTTCGCAAGGTAATGTTTTTCAAATATGCGCAAGGTTACATTCTTTTCCCCGGAGGATTCGGAACATTCGACGAAAGCTTTGAAGTGTTAACCTTAATTCAAACGGGGAAAACAACGCGTTTCCCGGTTGTCTTTTTCGGTCACGAATATTGGGATTCTCTAATTGAATGGATTAAGGACAAGCCCTTAAAAAACAAATTCATTGCGGAAAAGGATTTGGACTTATTCAGCATTACCGACGATCCGGTAGAAGCGGCAAGAATTATTTACAAATTCCACAAGGGCAAAAAACTTACACCTAACTTTTAAATTACAAAACCTTCAAAGGGATGTTTCCCCTTTGAAGGTTTTTTGTATTATTCAAATATCGGATAGTACAAAATTTGAACAATTAGTCTTTCATCCTCAAGCCGTGTTCCTCGTGAATAAAAATCCAGCTTACAACTTTACCGATGTTAATCTTTTCGAAATTATCCCAATATTTTTTATTGCGTACGTACATTGAGCTTGTGTCGTTGGGGGGAATGCTCTCGGCTTCGTCAATAATAGCTTTGATTCTTTCCTGCCATTTGACGAAATTTTCTTTTCGCAAATCCACCCAACCGTCTTTAGCCCAAGCATTAATGTTCTCGGGAGTTGCTGGATATTCGTAATCTCCGCGGAAAGGAGGAATTTTAATTTCATTACCTCGCACCAGCGAGACGCCGTCCGGCATTAAAATTGGGATACCGATAGAAACCATTTGTTTAACAAGTTTTTTATTGCCTTTCAAAATTTCAACCAAACGTTCCGAAATATTTTCAGGATCTTCTTTAAGAATTGCAGGCATTGTACCGTAGCCAAGTTTCAACAAATGAATTTCGAACAACAGTTTCGAAAGTCTTGGTGGTCCCAAAAGTTCGAAAGCCACGCTGTCAACATTGTGAATCTTTTCGAGCTCTTCTAATTTTTCTACTGCCGAGTGTTGCATAAATCCCGCACGGTAAGACGGCTGCATTGTGGCATTGTCCAATGCGTTAATAATATCGTGTCCTGTGTTACCCCCTTGGATTTCGTAAATTACGTCCGAAGCAATTTCTTCGGGAGTAACGTATTCCATTTGTCCCTGTGCAGTGATTGCCTCGAACTCGCCACGGGAAAATGTGCCGTTCTCGCCTGTGTCAATAAACACCGACTTTAAGGTTTCTCCTGCGGGTTTGAATTTGTTAAGCTTAAGTTCTAACTTTTCGTCAAGTTTAATTGCGTTGTCGAGTGATACGTCCAAAAGTTCAATCGGCTTGCCCCGCCTTTTAATTTCTCCATATTCAATTCTCTTCCAAGCAATTGCGGCGGTTGGTTTAATCTCTTTTGTAATTGCCGCTCCGGGCGTTCTGCCCATTAGAAACAGTAACAAAGTGTGTGCTCCCGCCACGGAGGATTTACTCAGAAGCACGCGCGAAGGTTTTTCTTCGCTGTGGGTGTAAGGAATGTTTAATCCCATTCCGCCCGTTCCGCTTGTGCCTATTTTAACGTAAATCTTTGTGCCGTGTTCGCTCATCGAATTGTACATTATTTGAATGTGGCGGATTAACTGAGGCACGTAAAGAGTACAGAAAAGTTTTTCGGTTTCTTTAATCAAGTCTTCGGTTTTGGGTGCATCGGAAAAGAGCTTTTTCATGTTGTGGTAAGAAGAGTAAATGTTCTGGTAAGCAATACCGGTTGCGGAGTTAATGCAGTCGATTATTATCTCGGGTTTGTGCGTTTCGAGAAGTTTGTAGATTGCCGATGAGTGAAGTATCTCGTCGTTCAGTTCGTCCATTATGTCGCTCATTAACACTTGCCGCTTTTTGTCGTCATTTAAAATTTCAAAGCGGTCTTCGTCCTTGAATTCTTCCCGGACGAAAATGTTGCCCCACCAAGGGATAAAAAAATCACCGGGCAAATCGGGGAACTCCTCACGCAGTTTTGAAATTGCTTCTTTCGCCTCGGATTCCCTTAGCGAAGTTAAAATTATCTGGCGCGGTTCTTTGGGGATTAATTTGCGAACAACTGCGTTGCCCACCAAACCCCAGCCGCCTAAAACCAAAACTTTCTTGTTCTTAATGTCCATAGTGTTTTCCTCTGAATTAAGATTAAATCTTACCTCTAAATTAAAGCATACTTTCAATGCAAGCAAATTATTTGTGGAATTTTAATTTGCTCCTAATCTAAACTCGAATCGTGTTTTTTCTGTCGAAGTGCTCTCAAAAATTTTTTCTTCTCTTAATTTAGAAGAGTGCGAAATAGAGAAGAACTCCTACAAAGAAGAAAGCATATCCCAATGCGAGAAATTTGAGAGTAAAAGAGAGAATGTTTTTTTCGCCCTTAGCTGAAATGTAAAATTTGTAAGCAATCAAATTTGCTAATGAGCCGATAATATTTCCAAAGCCCCCAACGTTAGTACCCCACAGTAAAGCCTGCCATTTATCTGTAAACTTGGCAAGCAGCAAAGCCGTGGGCACGTTGCTTATCATTTGACTAATAAAAGCCGAAAGGATGAAAACGTGTCCCGAATTTTCAAGGCTCGAATCAAAAAGAAGTTTTAAGTTCCCCGCCAGCAAGAAGAAAAACAAGAAAGTAAATATTAAACCGTAATCAATTTTCAAACTTCTTCTGTCCCAAACCAAAGAATACAAAGGCACAAGGACGACCACCCACAAAGGCAGAATTCTCAATACTACCGTTAAAATTAAAAAGAAAAAAAGAACGTAAAACTTACCGTGCTTGTTCACACTCTTTGCCTCGTTTGCAGGAATGACTTTGTTAGTCCCCAAAAATATTGAGAGCAAAATCAAAATTATTAAAAATGAAAACGAGAAAACCCAAATGGCGCTAATAAAATTTGTCGGTGTTATGCCGTAGAACCAATAAATAAAGAGGTTTTGCGGATTCCCAATCGGAGTTAATGCCGAACCTGCATTTGCGGAAAGAGCCTCGAGTATTATCAGAACATCCTTCCTCTTGTTTTCTAATATTAAGGTAAGCGGAACAATCACAATTAAAGAGACATCATTAGTAATTAACATTGAAAGGAAAAAAGTTGCCGTAATAAGTTTTACTCCGACAAATTTGCCTGCTTCCAACCTACGCGCCAAAGAAATTATTAATCCGCTGTTTTCAATTCCCTTTACGGTAATAAACAACACCGTAATAATTAAAATCACCTCAAGCTCGGCGGAGGATATTTCGGGAATATTCTTAAAGAAAACCGAGGTAATTAAAAAGCCGATTGCAGAAGCAAAAAGCAGCCATTCCCTAATTATATAATCAAGGAACAGTCTTTTATTCCTGCTTCTGGCATCGGAAAATAAATCTTTTAGCGAAATCATTTTTTTACTCGACATTTAACATTCCTAAGATAAATGAAATACCAATCCCGCAAGTGTAAAATAAATTAGCAAGCCGGTTGAATCCACTACGGTGGTTAGCAAAGGACTGCTAATTACAGCCGGGTCAAGTTTTAATTTTGTTAATAAAATCGGGAGCAAACTTCCCAACAAATTTGACCAAATGGTAATGGCTACCATCGAAAGTCCCACTACCATTCCAATTGTTGGACCGCCCCGCCAGAAGAACCCGCGGATGTAAAGAATCAACCCGAGCGAAATTCCAATCATTAAACCGATTAAAAGTTCTTTCTTCACAACATTGAACCAGTTCCTAATGCTCAGCTCTCCGGTAGCCAAAGAGCGGATAATCAAAGTGGAAGACTGCGCAGCAATGTTCCCGCCGCTGTCAATCAACACGGGAATAAAAAAGGCAAGGGCAATCACCGCTTTAATAGCACTCTCGTAATGAGCAATAATACTTGAGGAAAAGAAATCGGTAACCAAAAGAATGAGAAGCCAACCGATCCTTTTTCTGTAAAGCAACATTGCGCTTGTTGTGTTGTAGCTTTCTTCAGTAGGAGCAATAGCCGATGCTTTCTGAAAGTCTTCCGTTACTTCTTCTTCGTTTACGTCAATAATATCATCTACGGTAATAATGCCTAAGAGGATTCCTTCCTTGTCAACAACCGGCAATACTGTTAAATTATATTTTTTAATTAACTTGTAAGCTTCTTCCTGATCTTCGTAAGCGTTAATGAAAATCACCGAGTAATCCATTATTTCTTCAACCTTCTTGTTGCTTTCGGCAAGAATAAATCTTCTAATGGGAATGTCGTCGAGCAATTTCCATTTGTCGTCAACTACGTAAATCATGTTGATCGTCTCGGCGTCGCGCCCAAATCTTTTAATATGTTCCAACGCCTTTGCTACTGTCCAGTCAGACTTTACCGCCACATAATCAGGCGTCATTAGGCGTCCTACGCTATCCTCAGGAAAGCCTAATAATTCGAGCGCTTCTTTCCTGTCTTCCGGCGAAAGGTAACTAATTAGTTTTTGTGTGAAAATACCCGGCATATCCTCAAAGAGCTCGGTTCTGTCATCAGGGTCCAATTCCGAAAGAAGACTTTTAATTTCGCTATCGACAAAGTGTTTTAGAATGTACTCTTGTACCGAAGGCTCCAATTCGGAAAAGACGTCGGCGGTTTTATCCTTGGGGACTAATCTAAAAACAAGTTCGGTAAAATTTTCGTCAAGCTTATTTATTAAATCCGAAATATCCTGAGGTGGGAGTTGGAGAAAAATATTCTTTACGGACTTGAAATATTTCTTTTCAATTAGCTCTTGAATATCGGGCAGGACAAGTTTTGTAAACATAAGCCACCTCCTTAAAATTGGAGTAAAAAATATGCGTCATCATCAGGGTGGCGCGAATGTGCAAAATGTTAAAAATTATATTTTGTTAATTTAACGAATATTAGGGAATAACACACGTTGGGGATTACAAACAAGTTTTAAAATAAGAAAGAAGAAACGAGAAATCCGCCTACGCCTGCGCTATGCTTGGCTTCGGCGCGACAAGTCCGTCTTCGTCTGCGCTTCGCTTGACTACGCCGCGACAAGCAAGACGCACTTTTCAGAGAACAGAGAACAGTTAGCAGTGAACAGAGAAAAATGATTGGCACTCAATAATTGTGTCAATTCCATCCATTTATCCAATTATCCAAAAGCGTTTTCCGAGAACTCGTTAATAACGCCACGGCTGCGTGGCAAATGATAAAACATTCAAAGAGAAAATGCGACAAAAATATTGTCCCACTTCACAAAAAACAAAGGCAGCTCGCAAACTGCCTCTACTATTTTTATGGAGATTTATTTAAGTAAAATCATTTTCTTCGTTTTAACAAAATTGCCTGCTCGCAATGTGTAGAAATAAATACCGCTCGGAAGATTTTCCGCATTGAATTGTACTGAGTAATTTCCCGGGGGGTGGGCTTTATTTATGAGTGTTGCAACTTTTCGACCAAGAATATCGTAAACAATTAATTGTAGAGACAAGGCATGCCTTGTCTCTACGGACGGTACAACGTAAGAAATTGTGGTCGTCGGATTTCCCGAAGGGTCTGCACCAAACGGATTCGGGTAATTATTAAACAACTTAAAATCACTTGGTTTGGTTTCGGATTCACGCTTAACATCAGTTACCGGGTTTGCAGTGGCGCTGACTATTGAATAATAAGAAGAACCGCTGGCATCGTAAATCAATGCGGAAACGTAAATCCTAAATGTTCCGTCAGGGAAGCGCACTAACTTCGGGTCATTTAAAGAGTGCACATCAAATTCCGTAAAATCATCGTAACGCAGGCAATAGCCGGGATCTTTAACCCAGGATCTTCCGTTGTCTGTGCTGGTAAAAGAATAAACCGTACCCGTTCTACTGGCTGGAGAGGGTGTAACTCCGTGCTGGTTCATTGTTAGCACACGCAAATTTCCGTTGGGAAGCAAAATCCCGTGAGGATCCCAATAGCTGTTATTTCCACCGCCAAAAGTCGAATCCTTAAAAATATTACTGCGATATCCGCCAAACATCATTCCCGGAGCATTCTTGGGAGAATAAATACATCTTGCATTATCAATAGTGCCCGCAAGGTAAATGAAAAAAATACCTCCGTTGGCTCCCTTAAATACCGTGCTGTAAACATCAGTGGTAGTAATGGCATCGTTTGCCGGAAAGTTCCACAAAATATTGCTTTCTTTAGTAAAAGTAAATCCATCGTGCGAAACACTTCTTGTTAAAAAAGCCTCCCCTCTTGCATTTATTTCCACATTAAACTTAATGTAATCTCCATTGTCTATTCTCAAAGATAATAATTGGGGAAATTTATTTATATCTGCCAAGACAAAATTCAAACCGTCTTCAGCCACGTAAAGACTTTTGGAAGGGCCATTGTTAGCATAGAGAAAAACTTTGCCTTCGGCGGAGACGAATACGCCACTGATCATAGCGTTGCTTACGCGCTCCCCGGAATCGGGAGTAAATACGAGCGATGTCGGCTGTGCAAAAAACGAAACAGAATAAAACGAAAAAATAAAAAGCACAAATATTACTTTCTTCATTGATCGTTGTCCTCCCAGCAATTATTTAATAAAAAGCATTTTCTTTGTTGAAACAAAATCGCCCGCGCGTAGAGTGTAGAAATAAACACCGCTCGGCAAATTAGCTCCGTCAAATTTAACTCTGTACTTACCTGCCTTTTGATTTTTACTTACCAATCTTGCCACTTGCTTGCCAAGAATATTGTAAACCGTCAGGCTGACAAAATTATTTTGCGGAATTTGGTACTTAATTACCGTTGAAAGGTTTCCCGAAGGAGCTACTTTGCCGAAAGGATTAGGATAGTTTTGACCCAAACTGAAATTGCGCGGTAAACTTCCTACGTTCTCGACGGAAACAGCCGACTTCTTTTTAAACTCAATAAGCATAACGTTCATACTGTTGAGCTTGAAAAAGTTCTTATTAAACGAATGAGGCTCATCGCCGTTTTCATCATTATTTACAACAAGATATTTTATGTTAAAATGGCTTGTGTCTGCCGGAATACCCTTAATATTTAAATTAAAAGAAACGGGGTTGTCGCTATCCACGTTACTTACCAATGCGGCATAGTTCCCTTTTCTATCTTCCGCAGCCAAAAGCCAGAGCGAGTCGCGTGTTCCCAAATCCTGAAAATTTTCAGTTGTAAGTAAGTAGGGATAATTTTTGTAGAGTCTCGAAAAAAGCTTAAAAGCATAGGCAACAGGCTTTGCCGTTGCTTCCTCGTTGCCATAGAACAAACCGCTGGACAACATATTGTCGGGATTACCCAACGGTAAATTAGGATCGGATTTTACGTCGTTTGCACGATAATAATAGGCTCTTTTGATGTCGGTCATTTGCAAATTCATCCAAACACCGCTAAGTGTAGCCGAGCCTTCCTGCCGGTTGAAAAATTTGTTAATTGTTTTTGCCGGAAGCACAACCGGATTACCGCCGAGGGAATCCACTTTGATTTTACTCAGGTAATAAGCATCGCAAATCAGTTCCGTGTTTTTGAAAAAGCCTGTTCCCGCCCACGGCACAAAGGAGAACAAATCCGTTCCGTCCAATAAGTGGCGCATATTCACACCGGCTTTGTAGTAGTCCGCCGGCTCAAGGTGAAACAAATGCCAGCCAATCCAATCCGGCTTAACATTGTGTTCGTACAAATAGTTAAGAAATTCAATTTCTTCCTGCACATGATGATTGTCCGTTACTCCCTTGGCAATAAAAAGGGTGAACAACAACCCGGGACCACCGACTTTCAGTTGCGGGAAAGCCGTCTTTAATGTGTCGTACAAACGCGCCCAGAACTGCTCAAATGCTTTGTTCGATCTGTCCCAAAATGTTGTGTTTGGATATTCGGTCCATAAATCCAAATATTCGAAAGTGCCTTTGGAACCTTTCCAGTGCAAATATCTGTCCACTACTTTTTTTGCGGCGCGGATGTAATTGTCCTCTTCGTTAGCCCTCGGGCCCTTGTAATCGTGATTCCTGAGCTGGTTGTTGTATTCCCCGCCTATTCTGAAAAACGGCTCGAAACCGCCGCCAATAATACTTTGAAAAACGGAATCGCTCAGTTCCCAATGATAATTATTTTCATCCTCAGGGTCGCAATTCCAGCAGGGATAGGTAGAACAAGCGTTACAATTAAAAATTCCCTCCATATCAAGAGCATCGTTGTAGTAATCATTATTGCGGATTGAGGTTATTCCGATATTCTGCAATTTATCGGTGATGTCCGGCGCTTTGGAGTTGGTGGCAGGTACGGGACCGGAAATCACACCCAACAGAGGCATTAGCAAAGAATCCGAAGTTGTATTTTCAGTAATATTCACGGTTGTAACCTGCGCGAACAAAAATGAGTTAATGAATAGAATTAGAAGAATGTTCAATAATGCTTTCATAAAAACCTCACCTAAATAATTTATTAAATATTTTTTGAATACGATTTGGAAATCAGGACTTAAATTAGTTTGTCAGGGCGGAGTTTTGAAGAATGAAACTCAATGAATCTTAGGTGTCTTTTTTTCTTATCAATAATAAAAAAACAAGTCATCTTTTACCTTTGTAAATTTTTGTTCAAAATTTAATAATTTTTTATTTTTTGGAATTGATTTACCTCACAAGTCGAGTAATTAAACAGGGTGCTTTTTGAGGGTAAGATTTTTTAGAAAAATATTTCACACTAATTTTTAAGTAATTGGCTTTCTTTTCTACTAAAAATATCTTTTAACAAACACTCTACCTGAGACGGTCTTTAAATACTTTTTGAACTCTATTGCTCTCATTCTCTGTAAAGGCGAAAGCTGTTTTGAGTTACAAAAGCTTGTACTTTTACGTGTAAGCACTATTTGACATTTTAGTTTTTTCTTCTTAGTTTGAAACAACTTTCACAAAATTTTAGAATGCTAGAGGTAATTAAACATATTGGGCAAATCAAAGAGAATTTATAAGAGAATATTTATATTAACCGTAAAATGAAAAATATACACAACTGTGTTTATACCACCAAATTGGAGGGATAAACACAATAGAGTTTATACAGACGTTGTGGGTAATGCAATAAAAAGAGAATGTTATGCAAATAACCAAAAATATAAATTTTGATTTTGATTCCATTCCAATTGAAGAATTTTGGAATACGGGAGATGTGAAAGAAAATAAAATGCATAGAATACACGCATATCCCGCAAAATTTCCTGCGTTTATTACAAATAAAGCTATCAATTATGCAGAAAATTATGGAGTGAAAGTTGAATGGGTAGGAGATATGTTTTGCGGCTGCGGTACTACTGCTTTTGAAGCAACTAGAAATGGTAAAAATTTTTGGGGAAGTGATATAAATCCTGTTGCCACTTTGATTGCAAAAACGAAAAGTCAAGTGTATAAAGATTCTACTTTAAATAAGTATTTTGACCTAATATTAAAAAACTATCACAAACAAAACATTCGCAAGAATGATTTATCAGGAATAAATGAAAGAATTAAATTTTGGTTTAAGGAAGAACAAATAA
>JALWGH010000069.1 GCA_027013735.1 Melioribacteraceae bacterium | reverse complement strand
TTCCCGCACATTGCCAGGCCATTTGTAGCTGAGCAAAAGCGCCTTTGCTTCGGGGGAAAAGTCTTTAATGTTCTTGTTAAATTTTTTATTAAATTCGTTTAGAAAAAATTTTGCAAGCAGGATAATATCTTCGCCACGGTTACGTAAACTGGGCATTTCAATCCGAAGCACGTCAAGACGGTAAAATAAATCTTCTCTAAATTCCTTATTCCTGATTGCCTCTGCAAGATTTTTATTTGTAGCGGCAATAATCCGCACGTCAACTTCAATGTCCTTGGTAGAGCCGAGCCTGCGGAACCTTTTGTTTTCCAGCACGCGCAGGAGTTTTGCCTGTAGCGCAAGACTCATTTCGCCAATCTCGTCAAGAAAAATTGTGCCTCCGTTTGCCTTTTCAAAAATTCCTATTTTTCTCTTTTTGGCGTCTGTGAACGCACCCTTCTCGTAACCGAAAAGTTCGCTTTCGAGAAGATTCTCGGGAATGGAAGCACAATTGACTTCAATAAATTCCTTGTTTCGGCGGGGACTCAAGGCATGAATTGCACTTGCGGCAAGCTCCTTGCCCGAGCCGCTTTCGCCGGTAATTAAAACGGTCTCCGAATCGTACTTAGCGTACTCAGCAATTTGATGCCTTACTTTTGTTATTTCCGGGCTGATTCCCAAAATGGAATCGATGGTGTGAACCATCTTTTTTTCGGCTTCGAGAGCTTTTACTTTTTTCTTAAGCTCTAATGTTTCGAAGCCGAGTTTGGTGATGAGTTTGATTACGTCTGCTTTAAAAGGTTTTTTAATGTAGTCGTAAGCTCCTAATTTTATTGCTTTGATTGCGGATTCCACCGAGGCGTAGCCGGTCATTATTATTACAAGTAGGTCGGGTAATTTTTCTTTGATTTGTTCCAGCACCTCGAGCCCGTTGATGTCGGGCAAATTCAAGTCCAGAAAAGCAAGGTCAACTTTTTCTTTTTCAATTCTTTCCAGTGCGCCCTTGCCGGTGGATTCCAGTAGAATGTTGTAATTATCCTCGCTGAAAATATTCTTTAAATTTAATTGAATAAACTTCTCGTCGTCAACTATTAGTATTGTCCGCTGTCTGCTCATTTTTAAAAACTCTATTTTTTAACGGGAAAATAAAGAGAAAATTTTGCTCCGCCAAGTTGGGAGTCGCTCACAAAAACAAAACCGTTGTGCTCAGTAATAATCGAGTGAACTATTGCAAGTCCAAGTCCCGTTCCTTCCGGAAATTCGGAATAAAAGGGTTCGAAAATTTCGGTCTTCTTTTCGTCGGGAATTCCCGGACCGGCGTCTTCAATCGTAACTACAGCCCAAAGTGTTTTTTTCTCTTCAAGGGTAATGCCGATAATCGATTCCTCGGTGAAAGTTTTAATTAAAATTTTTCCGCCTCCGGGTTGGAATTGAATTGCATTGATTAAAATATTCAAGAGAGCCTGCCTGAGTTTTCCCGCATCTGCCTCAATTGGGGGGACGTTCTCAGTCAAATCAAGTTCAATTTTAACGTTGGATTTTGCCGCATGCTTTTCTACAAAGCTGATTGTCGAATTAATTAAACCGGCCAAATCTATTTTTTTCTTTTCTTTTACCGTCGGCGTAGCAAAGTCAAGAATTTCGTTAACGAGTTTTTCGAGTCTTTCAATTTCGTCGAGAGCTTGGGAAATCACCTCCCGCATGGCTGGATTGGAAGCAAGGCGGTCGTGAATGTCGTCGAGGAAAAGACTCAAACCGGTGAGCGGATTTCTGATTTCGTGTGCAATTGCAGCGGCAAATCTCCCGAGGGAAACCAGACGGTCAACTTTCTGAATGTGGTCTTCAAGTGCTTTCCTTTCAGTTTGGTCTTGAATAATGGCAACAATTGGCTGCTCCTTGCCTGATGTGGAACTCCTGATTTTTGAAATGCTGAGGTTGAAATATTTTATTTTGCCGTTTACAACAAACTTTTGATTGTAGCTTCTGTAAACGCCTTTCTCGTTTACCTGTTTGTTGATTTCTTCAAAGACGGAAGAGTATTGCGGGAAAATTTTGTAGAGGGAATCATTTACCGGGTTGTATTTAAGCTCAAGAATTTCCATTGCCGGCTTGTTGATGCTCGTGATTGTTCCGTTGCCGTCGGTAGTAATTACGCCGTTCAACATATTGTTGAAAATGTCGTTTACAAAATTCCTTTGCGCAATTATCTCTTGGTAAAGTTTTGCGTTTTCAATTACGCGCGAAACCTGATTTGCAAAAACCTGAAGGGAGTTGATTTCGTTGCTGTTGATTTTGCGCTTTGTGCGCAGTTTGTCCGCCCCCAAAATTCCGATTGTTTTTTCCTTTATTTTCAAAGGAACGTAAACAAACGAGGAGCTTTTTGAAATACGGTTAATCTTCTTGTCTATTGCCGTTGCTTCTTTGTAGCGCTTGAAATTCTTGACGAAAACAATTTTACCCGTTTGCAAAACTTTGGTCTCAATGCAATTGTGTCTCTTAATATTAAACCTCGATTTTGCTGCGGATTTCGCCTCCTCCGGCGTAAAGCCGTACATATCCCGGCATTCAAGGTAGTTTCCGCTTTCGTCGAGTAAGTAAAGAATTGCCCTGTCGAACCCGATTGCCTCGACAGAGCTCTTTAATATTTCCTTAATGATGTAATTAATGTCAAACGTTCTTCCGAGGAGATTGCTTATTTCCTGAATGGCGGAAAAGATTTTAAGCTGGTATTCCAAATCCTTTGCGTAGCGCACGGCATTTTCTTTTGAGCGCTTAAGTTCCTTGAACGAATTCAGCAGTTCCTCCCTGTTCTTTTTCAACTCGTAAGCCATAATGTTGAAAGAATTGGAAAGCACGCCCAGCTCGTCGTTCCTTGAAATGTCGCTCGTTTTACTCAAGTCTCCGTCCGCAAAACTTTTCACGACGTCGGTTAATTTTCTAATGGGACTGCTAAAACTGTTTGAAAAAAACCACGCAATAACCAAGACGATAAGGAAGGTGAAAAAGGTAAAGCCGATTAAGTCGTCTCTGAACGATTCTATTTTACCGCTTAGTTCCCGTGCGGCAATATCGGCTGCTCCGCGGAAGCGGTGAATTTCCGAGCCGATTGTAATTCCGCCGAAAATCCCGTACCTTTTGTAAACTCCTTTGTTGTAAAGAATGGGTGCGTAAGCCATTACTTTTAAAATTCCGCCGACGTTTTTAGTAACTACGGAGCCGGTGTTTAGTTTACGTACCTCTGCCGCAACAAACGGGTAATTGGGGTGAATGAATGCGGCGCTGTCGAGGTTAAAAGGGATTAGACCTTTTTTAACGATGGACGGCGGTGTTGAGGCTGTGTAAGCCGGCACGGGTTTGCCTGTTTTGTCAACTCCGCGGATGTCCCAAAATTTCGGGTGTGTGATTATCCAGCCCTCGTCGTCGAACATAAATGCGTAATCGCCGGTTTTGTATTCGGGGAAAACCACTTCCTCTCCGCTGTTGGGAATCAGGTGTTGTGTGAATTCCATTAAATGTGCGTGGTCAACTCCGAGAACAACAACACCTACAAGTTTTTTGCCGACAAACTTGGGCGCAGCAAAACGGATTACGCCGTCGTAATATTTACTAATCTTTAATTTTTCCTTATCGCCTTTGTTTTTGAACTGCTCGTCAGGTGTTACAAAAAAGCCGTCGAGGTGGGAAACGTAAATTTCCCCGGGGGAAAGCTTTTTTGTTTCGGGAAAATATTTTTCATTCAAGTAGGTCGTATTTCGTGGATTGGAAACATTCTTTAATTTGCGAGCAGGTACGATTTTGTTTTCCCTGATTTTAAAAAGCTCTTTGCCGGAAGGCAAAACGAAAGAAAGCTCTTTGTAAACTGGAATTCTTTTCTTAATTCCCGGGCTATTTTTACCGTGCCCGTCGGGCAGCCAAACAAGGGATTCGTGCAAACGGCTAAATTCGAGGAATGATTTCGGCGTGGCTTTCATTCGGAGCAATTCCCGCAAATCCATTTCCCTGTCTTCGAGGAAACGTCTTACCTCCCCCGCGGCTTGAACCGCCTGCAAAACGAGCGTCTCGCGCGTTTTTTGGTCGATTGTTTCCTTTACGCGAGCGATGCTGGTCTTTCCCACCCTGCTCATTGAAGAATAGGAATAAATTCCGAAAATCAACAAAGGAAGAATTGCAATCAGCAAAAAAGAGATTAGAAATTTCCTGAAAATCCCAAGAGTAGTGTGAGGGAAATAACTCCAAAAATCAGAGCTTTTTCCGAAGACGGTATTTTTCTTCTTCTTTGCCAGTTTCTTTCCTTTCAAATTTTCTTAGGAATGTGAACGGCATTGTAAAGGGAGGAGTAATCCTCTTCGTCCAGTCCCATTGCCAAACCACGCTGAACAATTTCCTTTACACTTTGAACTACTTCGCTTTTAATTCCCGCCTGCCCGGTTTCGTTTAAAATAAGATTAACGTCTTTTAGCAAATGTTTGAGCGGAAAATTCGGATTCTCAAAATTTCTTTCGAGCATGCGGTTGAGTTTTTTGTCGAATGTGGGAGCGTAAAGTGCGCTGTTGCGGAGAATGTCCATGAACAAATCTACGTCAACGCCGTGTTCCCTGACAAGCCCGAGACTTGTGGAAAAAGCTGCGGTAAGCGAAGCAATCAATTGATTGAGCGAAAGTTTCATCGCTGCGGCTTTTCCGGTTCCTCCGGCGTAAACAACTTTTTCGCCGAGGTCGTCAAGCAAAGGTTTTAATTCCTCGTGAAGTTCTTTTTCTCCGCCGGTCATTATTATTAACGTTCCTTCCTTAACCTGCGGGATGCTGCCGAGCACGGGAGCTTCCAAAAATCTTCCGCCGTTTTCCCGCACGGTTTTTTCAATCTCAATATTTTCTTTTACTCCTACGGTTGACATTTGCAAAAGCGTTTTGCCGTTAAAAAGTTTGGCGTTTTCGTTCAGCAGTGTTTGCCGGATTGCGTTGAAATCCGCAAGCATCGAAATTATTATTTCCGCTTCGGAAATTAACTCCGCAGGATTGCTGTGAGCTTTAATTCCTAACTTTTGCAAGCCGCCGGTTTTTTCGTATGTGCGGTTGTAAACCTCAATGTTGTAGCCGAGGCGAAAAAGTCTTTCCGCCATTGGGTAGCCCATTAAACCCGTTCCGAAAAATCCGATTTTCTTTTCTTTCATAACTCTATTAAAATTTGTTGCGTGAAATATTAGCAAAACTTACAATTTAGTAGGGGACGCCCCCGCATCTTGCGGGGTTGCGTCCCCTACATTTTACTAACTACTCTATTGTTATTTTAACTTCTTACATCTAACGTCTTGCGTCTCGCGTTTAACCATTTCTTATTTCTCGTTTCTTCTTTCTTATTTTCTTCACAACCCCGAAATTTCCTTGTCTCCCGGGTAAGTCACCGTAAAATTAAGTTTAAGAATTTTTTTCTCTCCCGGTTTTAATTTTAATTTCCAAACAACCTTACCGTTTTTCTCCGAATAGGCAGCGCCGCTTGTTTCGGTTACTTCAACTTTGATTTTTTCATCTTTGGAAACAGGTACCTGGTCTTCAACCGTTACGTTGCAGGATTTTTGTTTGTTGTTTTTTACAATAATCTCGTAGTTAAAAATTCTTTTCACATCGCCGCTAAGGAATTTTCCTTCCTTGAAATCTTTAACCAATTTTCGTTGAGCTTTAATGGAAACATCCTGCCCGAGCGAAAGTGTAAATTCCTTTCCCGTGGTTTGCGGATTAATGTAAGTCTTTCCAACGTAAGAATTCTCGTAATAAATATTGGCGTTGCCGGGCAGCCAGCCGGTAGGCTTCCAGCTCTTTATTTTGCACACCAAAAATCCGTTGGATGAATATTTGGGCACGAGCGAGTAATAGTAGTCTGCGTTAAACGTTTGCTTTTTTATTTCCACAAGTCTCCCTTTGCCGTCCGGGGGAATGGGAAAATTTAATTTAACGTTGTACTCAACCGAGAGGTCCTTTATTTTTTCGCTAACAAAAAAGGTAGCGTTATTCCCGGGCGGGGATGCAGCCAGTTTATCTCTCCTTTTCCGCGCCCTTTCCGACTTGTACATTCTTACGGGGTAATTCTGCCGGAAGTCAATAAACCATGGATTTAATTTGGGTTTGTTGTTGTTCAAATAAGGGTTACGGGTGGAGATGGTAAGGCTGATGTCCTTCCACTCAATCCCCGTTTGTTGTTTTACATTTGCATTCATTGTTAAGACGACGGGCGAGCCGAAACCGTTAGAATAAATATTGTAAAAAGCTCTCCACGAAGCAGACCTCGTAAAATAGGAAACTGTTACTTCCACAGACCTGTTCTTTTGCGAGTTAATTACCACACCAACTTCGTTAACCGGTTTCGGCTTTAACGAATTTAACTCCGACAATTGTTTTTTAATGTCGGAAATTCTCTCCATTATTTTGTTGAAAAGCTGTTTGTCGTTTTCAATTTTGTAATTAAGCTTTACTGATTCTTTGTTAAAAAATTGAAGGGACTTTTTAACTTGCGTCAGGGTCAAAGACCCGTTTCCTTTTTGGAGTAAGTTGTTCAAGAGGGTTAATTTTTGTCTCAGAACATTAATTTCCGCATTTAAGTCCGTGCGCTTTTTCTCGTAAAATTTGAGTGAATCTTTCAGCGCCAGTGCTTCTTTGCTCTCACGGTTTTTTACGATGTGATTCAGCATTTTATTAATGGAAACCACAAACGCCTTGCCGTTTACTTTAACTTTAATTGTGTTTTCGTCAATTCCGCTTGCAAGATTGGTAAGGATTATTTCGTTGTTGCCCTTCCGTAAATTTACCGTTGCGCTCTGCGTTAAAATTGCGCCGTTCAAAAATACCGTTGCGCTTTTAACCGCAGGAGAAATATGCTTTGCGTCCTGCGCCATTGTTACTGTTGCCAGCAGGACAAACAACCATAAAAAACTAAACTTTTTCATTTTTTCCTCTCAAAATAATTTTTGTTTTTTTCAAGTTAAAGTAAACTTTTTAATTCTTCAAGTTGTTTCTTAAAGTAATTTGCCGCGTTGGAAAAATCGACGGACGGGTACTTTGCCGAGAGTTGTTTCGTAAGCTCGACGTATTTTTGAAGGAATTTTTCCCGCTTGGTAGAAGATGACTTTAAGAATTTGTGTTGTAAAGCATTTCTCAATTCCTCTGTTTCCCCGTAAAACCTTTTTGTCTCCTCGTCAAAAAACGTAGCAACAAATTTTTCCGTAATGTATTTAACGGCAATATTATTGGGGTGTACGAGGTCTTCGTTGTAAAAGCGGTAATCCCGCAGGTCGTCGTTCATTATTTCGTAAGACGGGAAGTAAAAAACATTTTCTTTTTCTTCAACCAATTTTTCGACCGCAAGCAGAAGTCGTGCTTTGCTCAGTTGATTTCCGTGCAGCCCGTCTTTAATGTGCCTTACGGGACTTACGGTTAAAACAATCTTTGCTTTGGAGTTAAACTTTTTAATTACGCTCAAAATTTTTTGCAGGTAAAAATAGTTTTCCTCAACCGTCAGTAAATGTCTCGTAAAATATTTTTGCGGTATTTTGTGGCAGTTGGAAACAATCATATTTCTTTCAATGTGCTTGTACACGTAAGAAGTCCCCAGCGTAATAATAACAACACTTACTTCATTCAAAAATTTGTTTAGTTCCGTAATGGAATCATTAATTCCGATTAAAGCAAGTTCTGCGTTTTCGTTGGAAAATTTATTGTTGTGGTAAAAGCTGTGCCATTCGTCGTCGTAAAAAATCAGATTGTCTTTTTTTAACGATTTGCCTTTTTCTCCAAGCTCGAACATATTTAGTAACGATGCGGGGTTGTAGAGCACGCCGAAGGGATTGCCCAAAACGTTGAAATAATGGTCTTCCAAATCTCTCACAATATTTTCGGCAAAGCAGGAGCCGGCGGAAAGGATTTTGTCATTGTAAGAAATTACTCCTGGCTGTGCGTCAATTTTTATTTCCGTTCGGAATTTCATTTTTCCCCGAAAATTAAATTTACCGAATGCGCTTTAATTGAAAATACTAAAATAAGAAAGAAGAAACGAGAAATAAGAAATTTTTTTCGTCTGACGCGAGACTCATTAAGTTGAAAATTGAAAATGGAAAGTGGAAAATTACAAAAAAAATTTTCCCGCTTTAAAAGGCACGAAAATTATAATGGACTGGCAATGCTTAGGGTGACCAAAGAAGACATTACGTATAGCCTTTATTTAGTGCATTTTTAATCAAATCTCATCATATTTTCATAGGGACTTATTCGCTGTTTTGCTAGCTTTATATATTCTTCACTAATTTCAAAACCGACATAATTTCTATTGCTCTTTAAAGCCGCAATAGCTGTCGTTCCGCTTCCCATAAATGGATCGAGAACAATGTCGGTGGTAAATGAGTAAAGCTGAATTAGCCTGTATGGCAAATCAATTGGGAATGGTGCGGGATGCCCGACTCTCCTTGCAGATTCAGCATTAAATGTCCAAATTGACTTTGTCCATTCCATAAATTCTTCTTTTGAAATCGTATTTTGTTTTGTTTCTCTTTCGCTCTTTTTCCGTTCTCTTTTGTAATCACCTTTTGAAAAAATCAAAATATATTCGTGAATGTCTCTTAATATTGGATTGGAGGCGGACATCCAGCTTCCCCAAGCTGTTGATGGACTTGCACTTGCCGCTTTATTCCAAATTATTTCACCGCGCATGTTAAAACCAATTTTAATCATCATTTGAGAAATATAATCAGAAAGAGGGATATAAGGTTTCCTTCCAAGATTCGCAACATTTATGCAAGCACGCCCTCCATTTACTAAAACGCGGTAGGTTTCCTTGAAGACTTTTCTCAACATTTCTAAGTATTCATTCAACGATAAGTCTTCATCGTACTCTTTTGATACATTGTAAGGAGGCGAAGTAATCATTAAATGTAATGAATTGTCAGGAATCATAGACATATCTTCAGCTGAGCCCAAGATTGTTGTGTTTAATAATTCCTTTGGAAATTCATTGGTCGTTTTATTAACTTCTTGTTTTGTATTTAGTTCCTTATATAACTTTGAATTGTAAAATTTTGAAGAATCGTGATTGATTCTTCCGTTTGTCCCGAATGAACTTGATTCGGTTCCTTTTCTTTTTTTGTATATAATTCTGTCCATCGTTTATTCACCTATCAAACTTAAAAATTTTTCTGCCTTTGACAAATCATCTTTTTCTTTTGCAGAAATATTTATTATTTGTCCTAATTCCCTTTTAGTCAACATTGAAGAAAAGAAATTCATACCGGAATTTACAACTTCTTTAATATAATTGCTTAAAACTTGATAATCACTGAATGTTTGAAATCCCTTACCTCTCGTATTAGAAATAAAATTATCAGTTGGATTTGGATATAATGAAATAAAGCTTTGGATAATTCCGGCCTTTTTTAAAAGATCTACTTTTTTTGAATAATTCTTTGTTATTGGGCTATTTCCTAAAATTATTATCGGAATTTTTGTTGATTTTGTTCCCGAAACTCGAATATTTATTGATTTCCCGATAGCTTTAAGTACTGAGTCGGAACGAAGAATAGAAGGATTTCCTTTATGTGAATTGTAATCGCCAATATAAGTAACTTGTCCATTTTCATATTTGTAATTGTTTACAATACTCATTTTAATTTCAAACAACAATTTAATATTTTCTGCTTTTTGTTGGGTTTTATTAGTAGTACAAAATGCTAAATCTGCATTACTCCGTTTAGATAATCCAAGTTCAGGACAAACGACACTATTCACTGCGAATAATCCTAAACTTTCTGCAATTGGTTGAAAAAAATCTTTGCTCCATTTTTCTGTATATTGTCCAATAAGTGAATTCCTGCTTTGTAACGTTTGTCGCCTCCCACTTTTCCCCTTAGGTACATACGCAAAATATCCATCAGTTAAGTTGTAAAATAATTGCTCTGGTGAGGCAAAATTTCTCAATGCTTCAATAAAGAAAATCTTTTCCGTTTCAATGTTCCAAAAATTCATATTTGTTTCCTTTAGTTAAATATAAAGAAAAGATAGTTTCTATTTTTTGTTTTTACAAAATAAATAATAAATTCTAAAAAGCAAATGGAATCTTCTCGTTGCCATGCAAAGTATTAGTAATGTATTTCCCATTTGCTCTACATCTGTAAATTAATCCAGTTATCCATTCCCTCATTTATGCGAGAATTTTCCTAAATATGAATCTTAGCAGAATGTAAAATAAAAACGGGTTTTCCGTTTCTTTTTTCTCTCTAAAATTGTCCTTTCTTTTATTTCCTTTTATTGCTACTTTTGTTTGTAGATTTTTTTCAAATCCGAATCGGGGACGGTTAATCAATGATTGAAGAGCTTTTTCAAAAACAGCAGGAGGCTAAGGGTAGAGTAGCCCTCTCTACTTACGCGGAACGGAAGGAGAAATTAAAAAAAATTCTTACAAAGGTTCTCGATTCGAAAGAGGAAATAGCAGAAGCAATCAGGAAAGATTTTAACAAGCCCGCCGCCGAAACCGAGCTTACTGAAATTCTCCCGCTAACAATGGAGCTGCGCAACACGATAAGAAATCTCCGCTATTGGATGAAGCCTTTGAGAACGCGCACGCCTTTAATGTTGTTCGGTTCGAAAGGGAAAATAGTTTACCGCCCGAAAGGAACCGTGCTAATTATTTCCCCTTGGAATTACCCGTTCCTGCTGGCTTTGGGCCCTTTGGTGTCTGCCGTTGCAGCGGGAAACACAATAATATTAAAGCCTTCCGAAATTACGCCGAACACTTCAAAATTTTTAGCCGGATTTTTCAAGGATGTTTTCGACGAATCGGAAATAGCCGTAGTTGAGGGCGGGAAGGAAACGGCGCAGGAGTTGTTGAAATTACCGTTCGACCACATTTTTTTCACGGGTGGAACGGAGGTTGGTAAAATCGTAATGAAAGCCGCCGCGGAAAATCTTACGAGCGTAACGCTTGAGCTCGGCGGCAAGTCTCCCGTTTTTATTGACCGTTCGGCAAATTTAAAACACGCAGCGGAAAGAATCGTTTGGGGTAAATTTTTGAATGCCGGGCAAACTTGCATTGCGCCGGATTACGTTCTAATCCGCAAGGAAGATTTCCCCGATTTCCTCAAATACTCTTCGATTTACATTGAAAAATATTACGGAAAAGATTTAGCCCGGAATCCTTCGGAAACACTCTGCAACATTGTTAACGAAAAGAACGTTGCACGGTTGAAGTTTCTGCTTAACGACGCAATTGCAAAAGGCGCGGTGCTTGAATACGGAGACGCAACTCGGGATTCGGGTAATTTTATTGCGCTGAGGATTCTAAGTAACGTTAGCATTGAAAGCGAAATAATGAAGCAGGAAATTTTCGGGCCGATTTTGCCCGTGCTATTTTACGAAGATATTAACGACGCAATTAAAATAATTGAACGGAATCCCTACCCGCTTTCGCTTTATTACTTCGGAAAAAACAATTCCGTTTTTGAAAAGCTCACGAACAAAATAACCGCAGGCGGAGTTGTGGCAAACGACGTCGTTGTTCACTTTGCCAACACAAAAATGCCTTTCGGGGGTGTGCGCCACAGCGGATTGGGTAAAGCCCACGGCTACGCGGGATTCAAAGCGTTCTCCAACGAAACGCCCGTGCTAAAGCAGCCACGCTTTACAGCGGTCTCCTTTTTCTACCCGCTGTACAACAGCATTAAACAAAAGCTTCTTTCTATTTTTGAAAAAACTTTGTGAGGAATTTTTTGGAAAGGTCAAATCCCGCTAATTTAAACAAAAAGAAATTCGGAACCGCACCGGTCTTTTTTGCTGCAATTTCCACGATACTCGGCGCAATACTTTTCCTGCGTTTCGGCTACGCAACGGGAATGCTCGGCTTTTGGGGCGTTATTGCAATAATACTTTTGGGACACATGGTAACAATTCCCACGGCGCTCGCTATTTCGGAAATTGCCACAAACGAAAAGGTAAAAGGAGGCGGGGAATATTTCATTATTTCACGTTCCTTCGGGTTGAACATCGGCGCAACAATAGGAATAGCCCTTTTCCTCTCACAGGCAATTAGCGTGGCTTTTTACGTGATTGCTTTTACTGAAGCATTTAGTCCGATTTTTGAACTAATCAGACAGAACTACGGAATAGTCCTTCCCAAACAAGTTGTAAGCATTCCTACTTTAATCCTGCTTGCGATTGTGATTTTGAAAAAAGGCGCAAGCATGGGCGTGAAGATGCTTTACGTAGTTGTGGGCGTGCTTTTCCTGTCCCTGTTGTTTTTCTTTTTGGGTAAACCAATCGAAGGAGCGGAAGCATCCGCTTTGATGAACAGTTTCAAAAACTCTTCGCAATTCTTTGTTGTCTTTGCAATAATCTTTCCTGCCTTTACGGGAATGACGGCTGGGGTCGGGCTCTCGGGCGATTTGAAAGACCCGAAAAAGTCAATTCCAATAGGAACATTAGCGGGCACAATCGGCGGAATGATTGTTTACTTTTTTGTTACTTACAAACTTGCTGTTTCCGCACCGCCGGATATGTTGATTTCCGACCAGTTAATAATGAGCAAGATTGCCCTTTTCGGTTCGATAGTAATTCCGCTCGGACTTGCGGCTTCCACAATCTCTTCGGCAATCGGTTCGATTTTGGTAGCGCCGAGAACGTTGCAAGCGCTGAGCAAGGACGAGGCGTTTCCCTCCAAAAAGATTAACGCATTCTTAGCCGCAGGCAAGGGCGAACTCAACGAACCGTTAAACGCAACCATTGTAACAAGCTTGATTGCGCTCGGCTTTGTTTTAATCGGAAGCATTAACGAAGTGGCTTCCATTATTACAATGTTTTTTATGGTTACTTACGGCTCGATTTCTTTGATTTCTTTTCTCCACCATTTCGGCTCGGATCCTTCTTACCGCCCCACTTTCCGTTCGCGCTGGTACATTTCGCTTTTCAGTTTTGTTCTTGCTCTTTGGTTAATGTTTAAAATAAGTTTCATTTACGCCCTGCTTGCGCTCGTTGTAATTTCAATTATTTACTTGATGATTAATTATTACCACAAAGACAGGAAAGGGCTGGAAGCGATTTTCCAGAATGCAATTTACCAGTTCAGCAGGCGGGTGCAGGTTTTTCTTCAACAAACGGAAAAGAAAGACCAAGGCTGGAGACCTTCGGCAATTTGCGTTTCGCGGGATTCGTTTATCAGGGACAAGGCGATTCATCTTTTGAGCTGGATTTCCTACAGTTACGGATTTGGAACTTACATCCACCTGATTGATGGATACTACTCACGTCAGACAAAGGAGGAAGCAAAAGAGATTCACGAAAAACTTTTGGCAAAAACCAAAAACATTAGGGGTAACATTATTGTCGATACGATTATTTCGCCTTCGTTTACTTCCGCAATTGCACAGGCAATCCAACTGCCGAGTTCCTCGGGAATGGAAAACAATATGGTGATTTTCGAGTTCGACAAACTTGTGCCAGACAATCTGAAACAAATCCTTGACAACATTGCACTTGTTCAAGCGGGGGATTTTGACGTCTGCATCCTCGGCTCGTCGTCGCGTAATTTCCAGTTTGCAAACGGTATTCACGTGTGGATTGCCAATTGGGACGGCGATAATGCCAACCTGATGATTCTGTTAAGTTACATTATTCTCGGTCACCCGGACTGGCAGGAGGGATTTATTCGCATTTTTAGTCTTTGCCCCGAAGGTAAATACGAGGAAGAACTTAAAAAATTAACTGCGCTTGTGGAAACGGGCAGGCTGCCGATTTCCCACAAAAATATTGAGGTGATTGAGCAGAAAGAAGGCGTTAGCTTCAAACAGCTTGTAAATGAACGCTCTTCCGAAGCTGCGCTTACATTAATCGGATTTAAGCAGGAATCGATTAAACACCAAGGCGCAGAATTGTTTAAGGGCTACGACAAAATAGGCGATGTGCTTTTTGTTGATGCGGCGGGATTTAAACGAATTTAATTTTTATGTTTGTTCTCATTAAAATTAGAAAATAATCAGAGAGAAAGAATTTGAAAAAGAAAGAAAAACTTTACGCAAAGGACTGGTTAATCTTAAAGCCTTACGACGGTCAATCTCCGTCGGATTTTTACTATTTGAAAATTTGCAACAAGGTTAAGGACATTCTTGTTGCAGGTGGTTTTCCCGAAGAAAATTTTTCATCCGAAATCGAAGATAAGACCAATCTTTTAAGTTGTTTCCTTACTTCTTATTTCGAGGACATAATATCCGACACAAATATTTGGAATTCTTTTGTACGGCTTCACAAAAAACTTTACGGAAAATATCTGCCTTTTTACGATACAGACAATTATTTCGAGGAAGAAGTTAATTTCGAAGACGTTGCTTTTTTAATTTGGTATTTTCTTAGTCTTGTTGAAGAGGATATGATTATTTACCCTTACACAAAAAACTTATTTGAAGTGGCTGGAGAAATTACGGATTTATTCGATGACGAATGGGATGATGCGCCGCTTAATAGGAATTTACAAAATGCTTACCTATTGGACGAGGACGAAAAAGATTATTATTTGGTAAGAAACTTTATTCAAACCATTCTTTTCCGGACCTATTTATTTCTTCCCGATACGGGATTTCAACTTGATAGAATTATACTTGACATCCACAAAGGACATTCTAAAGATAAGAATTTGACTATGTTCATTGACGATGCTGTAGATAATTCTACTCACAATGCGCGCACTCGTCTTTTGAGCTTAAGCGGGAAAGAATGGGCGGCTGAAATTCTGGGTCCAAATCATCCGTTGAAAGAGGATCTTCTTGATATGTCTAAAAAGGTAAATGGGTTTTTCTTGTACAAAGGGGAAAATAGCTATTATATTTTTTTGGAACATATTGCCTCGGGGGAAAGATTCAGCTTAACAAAAGAATCTATCGAAAAGAACCATAAAATGGATAAAGATGACATCATTTACATTGGAATGGTTAGATGGCGGGGTGAATGGTGGTTCTCGGGAACATTATTTGTTCAACCTTACGATCCGAAAATAGTGGAAGATGAGAAAAAGTCTTCCATTGGAAGTGAGTATCTTTATTTTTTGCCACAGAGAAAGAGCAAAACCGAGGAAATTCTTGTTTTACAAAAGAAAATATTTTTGGAATTCAACAATGGCTCGCCTATTGCCTTTTTGAAAATGAACGAAATCAGCGATTTTCTTGATAAATTTTTTGCATACTACAACGAAAAAGTAGGACTGCGAAACGAACAAGTAAAAGGGGAAAGTAAAAAACCCGACTTACCGAGACCCAAAATATCTCTTGACGATTTGGATAACAAAAAACTGACGGGTGTAGTATTTTTTAATCCGAATTCTGGTATTGAAATTGGTGTCGAAATTGCTTCGGCATTCGATTTACCCAACAATCCGTATTTCAATATTAAGAAAAGTGAAGAAAACATTCTTTATGTTTTGACCTCCGATGATGTTTCAACCGAGCTTGCAAAGTTTTGTATTGAACAAGGGAAAGACAAACTGCCTTTTTTCAAAGATGATCCGCTCGGTCAATTAATAGTAGAGGAGGCAGACTTTCTAATCAGATTCTGGAAAGGGAGTAAATATCACACTACGCCAAAGGTGAACTTGGTTTAAGTGCTGCGTTTGTTTTGGTCTTATTCTTTGGCTGAAATACTACAAGAGCTTGTTTTCTTTGAGTATTTAGTCATTTGTTCCGCATTCTGTCTCCGCTGCTGGCGGAGCGTCATTTTCATAATTTTAGTGGAAGCTTTTTAATAATACTTTTGGATGAATGGATTTTTGGACAATTGGATTG
>JALWGH010000068.1 GCA_027013735.1 Melioribacteraceae bacterium | reverse complement strand
CGCAAATAAACGGTTGCAAAAATAAGAAGAGTTCCGTCAGGAATAAAGAACCAGCGTGATTTTGTTTTAAATTTTATTGACAGGTAAATGACCAGAAGCGTCATCTCAGTGTGCCCGCTCGGGAAAACATCGCGCTGGACAAGTGCAATAGGATTAGGCGTTGTGGATGTAATCGATTCCCCGGCATTAACAATTTCCCTAAGGTAGTTCGTTAAAAACAGTCCGGGTAATTCCGAATTTGTGTTGGCAAAGTTGTGCAAAGTAAATCTCGGTCCCACGGCTGGGACTAAAAAGTAACCGATGTAAGAAAGAATGAATCCGTAAATAATAATGAACGTTTCGTATTTTAATTCTTCGTAACGGTTGTTCAGCATTAAATCTACGGCAAGAATAATCGGCAGGAAAAAAAATGTGGCGTAAGCAATTTGTAATAATTCCGTTAAATAAGGATTGGCTATTTTCATCAATGCGTGCGTGGGGTCGGTGCCGAAAATAAAACGGTCTATTGCAATAAGCATTTGGTCGTAATCAATTACCCGGATAGGGTGAACCATAAAATAAATTTCTTTAAAAGTAATGAAGATGAACGGTACCAAAAACCAGAAATGTAATTGTTCCCAAAGCATTGTGCCTTTCTTCTTGTGATTGTAGGCAAGGAACCAAACAAATGCAATTAAAACAAAATCGAAGAGGACTAATTGAAACCAATGGTCAACACGGTCGTAGTAGATTAAATTTAAAATAATCAAAAAAAGGTAGAAGAGAATAATTACCACATCCGTCGGGAAAAGATAATCGATGAGTTTCTTGATTTTAGCCATTAGTGAATGTAGAAAATACTCAGAATAATGAAGTAAGTTAAGAGTCCGATAATGTCGTTTGTCGTTGCCACAAATGGTCCTGTGGCAACAACGGGGTCAACACCGATTTTGCTCAATAAAATCGGTACTGCCGCGCCTATTACGGTTGCGTTAATCATAATTATTAAGAGCGTAAAAGAAAGTAACATCGAAAAATAAATTTCGGTGCTAAAGAAAAAGTAAGTCATTAACAAAAGGATTATTGCGCTTATTATTCCGTTCACCATTGCCACGCGGAATTCCTTCAACAGTTTTTTGAACGCTTCCGAAAACCAAATGTTTTTTGTGCCGAGGTTACGCACCATTACAATTGCTGCTTGTTGACCAGAGCTGCCTCCCATTGCCATTATTATCGGGATGAAAAAACTTGCGACAATAACTTGTTCAAGGGAAGCTTGAAAATGTGAAAGCACGAGAGCACTGACCAGTTCGCCGAAAAGCGAGACAAGAAGCCACGGCATTCTGATTTTACTTACTTTTAAAACCGAGTGACTAAACTCTTCGTCGTCCGTTAAACCTGCCATTTTAGAAAGGTCTTCTTCCGCCTCTTCCTGAATAACGTCCACGATGTCGTCAATTGTAATTCGCCCGAGCATTACTTTGTTTTCGTCAACAACGGGCAAGGAAACGAGGTCGTATTTGTCCATTATTCTTGCAACTTCTTCCTGATCGACGTCCGGTGTGACGTAAATTAAGTCCTCCTCCATTACGTCTGTTATTTTTGTGCGTAGAGGATGCGTGAGCAGTGTTTTTAAC
>JALWGH010000067.1 GCA_027013735.1 Melioribacteraceae bacterium | reverse complement strand
CTATGAATTTTCATTAAAACTGAATTATTATAGAACAAATGATAATCCAACCAAAAGCTAAAATAACTAACGGGACGGAAAAACAAGAAAAATTCAATTTTGGGATTTAACGAAATAGGAATGTCTGGAATTTTATCAATATTTGTAAATAAACAATAATCATCTGTAATAAAATCTGGGATAGAATAAATTGTAACTCCAGATACAATAATGGATATGATAATTAGTAATAATATATTAAATAAATCTTTTTTTCTATTCATTATTTGTCACATTAATCTTTAATAATCATCTCAAACAACCACTACAAGTATGATTTCATCGAATAATTTCCAAATATATTATACGTTTGTATCGTATAAATCTGATAGATTCATTTTCGTAAATCATCATAGAAATCCTGCCAAAAATAACGGTCTCTTGATTCCGTTTACAATATTTGCATCAACAAAAATAATCGATTTTTCCAAGTCAATTCCTTTAAATTGACTAATCCCTTTCCCTTTGCCACCAACTTCAATTACATATTTTATTCCGTTATCGCTTACTAAGTAATCCGGTGTTTTCTTTCCTTTTTTTGTTTTCAAATAATGTATTTCTTTGCCTTTTGTTCTCATGCACTCAACAAAAAATTCCTCACGCAATTGCCCGATTACTTCGTCAAATTCCTTAAACAACAACCTGTACGGCAAATTCAATAATATTTTAGGTTCTTTCAATACATTTGTGCCCTCGGGATAAACCACGTTAAACACAAACGCTTGCTCTAACAATTTAACGTATTGCTCGGCTTTGTACTTCGTAATTTTTAAATTGTTCGACAAAGTTGAAAAACTAATCCCGTCAATCTGAGATTTCGCCACAAATCGAATAACTTTTTTAATAAGCTCCAATTCGTTCATTTTCAATTCCGTTACTAACGGAATGTCTTTAAAAATAATTTTTTCAAGAACATTGTTTAATAAATGTAAAACGTCTTTTTCTTCAAGCGAAAAAGGTAAAAGTCCTCCCGAAATAAAATCCCGGAATTTTCCGCCCGCTCTTATGTGTTCGGGCTTCCAATTCTTATTTTTAATATCGCTCAAAGAAAGCGGCTCCAAAAGCGTGTTTTCCTTGAAAAAAAGATACTCCCGATAATCAAAAGGATACATATTGTAAATTTTTATTCTGCGCGAAAGGTCGTAGGAAGACTCAAATAATGATAACGAGACCGAGCTTGTAAAAAAAACTTTTACGTCCAGAAAATCATAAATTGTCTTTAAGTCTTTTTGGTAATTTTTGTAAAAGTGAATCTCATCCAAGAAAAAATTTTTGTAACCGTAAGTTTCGTTTAGCGTTTTAACAAGTTCAAAAAGATTTTCGATTTCAACCGAATCAACGGAAACATAAATTGAATTTTTGTCGTCAGATGCCAATTGTCTGAACAGCACGGACTTACCCACACCACGAGGTCCGATTAAGCCGATAAAATGATTGCCCTTATCTCCGGCTATTTTTTCCGAAATAAATCTTCGCCTCGAATATTTTTCGTTAATTTTAAGCGCTTGATTATGAAATTCTATTATTCTATCGATGTTCATAATTACTCCGAAATTTACATCCCATTTTACAATAATATGGGCATTTTGTCAAATCATTTTACAAAATAACAGTCATCTTGTCAAATCATTTTACGAAATGACTATTTACGAATTATTTTTAGCGTCGCTTTTAAAAGAGCCTATTCGCGCATTCGCGGCTTATTCTTTGCCACAAATGCACGAATATTTTCACAAAATACGCTTTCTCTTTACAAATCTCCACATTGCAGTTGTAACAAAAATCTCGGCTGTCAATACGGCTATCGCGCTACCAATCGCTTGCAAATAAGGCACTAAAACAAGTGCAAGAACGGTATTCAAAACTCCGGCAGAAAAAACAATTTTTGTAAATTCTTTCTTGTGTCCCGTGTTCAGCATTATTTGAATGCCGTAAATATTACTTAACGCAATCAAGAGCGGTAAAAATATTAATATTTCCAAAATGCTAATCGAGGCAACATATTTTTGTCCCAATAATAACAGCGTTAATTCATTGGCAAAAAGAAACGAGGCAACTGTTACCACGCCGCCGCTAATAATAATTATTTTTAAATACTGTCTCAAAAATCCTGTTGCTTTTTCAAGAGATTCTTTAAATAGCCTTGAAACATGTGGAAAAATACTCTGTCCGGCATTACCGAAAATTCCCTGAATTGCAATGCGAATTTTATCCGCTCCCGCAAAATAGCCGACAACTTCGTTGTTCGTAAAAAGTCCCAAAATAAAAATATTGCTGTTTGTGTAAAGCGAAATTGAAACCGTGGAAAGAAAAACGTACCACCCTTTGATAAACTGCTCTTTAATTTCGGAAATTTTAGGCAAATAAAACCCGATTCCGAAATTTACAATTACAAGTGTAAATCCGAGCAAACCAATTAGAATGAATGAGACACTGTTGAGCAAAACCAATTTCAAAGCATCGTCCGGATGTCTAATAAAAATAAATACTGACACCACCCAGAGACTCTTAACCCCAATATTCACAAGGGTAATGTAGTGCATCTTCTCCATTCCCTGAAAAAACCACTGCGGAAATAACACCGTACCGAATACCATCAAAAATGAAACAAAATAAAAAAGCGACTCTGAAGAAAACTTACCGATAAAAAAAACCAATGGTAAAAAAATAAAAATACTCAGTGTAAACAGAATTGCCTTAACAAAAAAGATTGTCCAAAAATTTTTTTTTAATTTTCTTTGGTTATCACGAACAAGCGAGATAATTTGAGTGCCCGAAATATTAAAGCCGTAATCCGTTAACATTGAAAAGTAAGTTACAAAAGCCGCCGCAAAATTTACAAGTCCGTATTTTTCAGGGCCAAGTACCCTTACCAAATAAGGAAATGTAATTAACGGAAAAAGATAATTTGAAATTTGTAAAACCGACAACGAAGAAAAATTCAAAAACAAAACTTTGTTTTCTTTTAACAACCGCATCAGCTGCTATCTCCTTGCAAGCCAGCGTGTCGGATTCTGATATTGCCTCGACTTCCAAATTTCGAAGTGGAGGACATATCCCTCAAGGCTGTCGTCAACTTTACCGAGAACAGTTCCGGCATTAACGCGGTCGCCTTCGTTTACGGTAATGTCCGTAACGTGACCGTAAACCGTGCGAAAATTATTTTTGTGCGTGATTATTATTACGCTTCCGTATCCGGGCAGCCAATCTATTTTGGAAACTATTCCCCCAGCGACAGCACGCACCGAGGCATTCTTCTTAGTCTTAATATCGATGCCGTAATTGAGGGAAACGGTTTTTAACTTCGGGTTGATGATTTTGCCGAACCTCCTCGAAATTCTTCCGTAAGAAACGGGCCAGCCCAAACGTCCTTTCAGCCGGTTAAAATTTTCGAATCCCGAGTAATCATATTTGGCCTCTGGTAGTTTGTTGTCCGCCTTTCTTTTGGCGAGTCTTTCCTGCTCGGCTTTTATTAATGCGGCAATCCTGCTTTCGATTTCCTTTTCCGCTTTTTGTTTTATTTGTAATTGCAATGCAATGGAATTCTTGTCCTTCCTGAGTTTTGCAAGCAATCGTTGCTTTTGCTTTTTGCTGACAAGTAAATTCCTTTGTTCTTTTTGCTTCTGTGCAATTAACAATTTTTGTTTTTTTAATTTGGACGCCACCCTTTGCTTGAGCGCTTTCAATTCCTTCTCGTTCTTTGTCAAATCGGACAAAAGACCTTCCACCCTATCCGAAATTATCCTGAAATACTTCAGCCGTACAACAGCTTCGTTTAATGAACCGGAATTCAAAAATAGCTTAAGCTTTGAACGATTACCGTATTTGTAGTACCACACAACGTATTTTGAATAAAGCTCTTTCAGCTCCTTTTGCCTTTTTTCAACCTTGGAAATATTCTTATTTAATTTTCGTATTTCCCTTTCGTTTTTCTGTCCTTCTCTCTTTAATTCGTTAATGTATTTATTGAGTAAAAGAATTTTCTTTTCGATTGTGTTCAAATATTTAACGCTCTGTTTTTCCAACTTTGTTTTGGAGTGAAGCTGTGTTTGTAGTTTCTCTATTTCGTTCTTAATACTCTCAAGCCGTTTATTTTCAGTATCAACACTACGCCCGCTTTGCGCAACAACGAGATTGCCCAATAATACCAATGCGAAAAAGATATTTAATATTCCCCTTACCATTCTATTTTTTTTGCATCTTTCGGAATGTCAAGAGAAAGGGATTCTATTTTGTCGTTTACTTTCACGTTTCGGTAATCGATTTTCAGATTGGTTTCGCTTTTGTATTTCAAATTTAATATTAACGGTAATTCAAACTTTCCGTACTTTTTGAAATTCTCAAAGTGAGCGTTAAAAATTTTTTCATTTCCTTTTCCCAAACCGTAAGAAAGCAGCTTGTTGTCCGCCCGGGAAAATTCAAATTTTTCAGTAAGGCTGTTTCCCGTTTGGTAAAACAATTCAAACGAATTTTCATCCGCCTTTACTTGCAAAGGTTTTTCGTAAATTTTACCGGTTAAATTTACTCGCCCGATTAGCAAATCACTCACATCGTCAAAAGGCAAATTGAATTTGAAAATTCTCTCAATTATTTTTCTTTTGTTTTTCCCGTAATACAATTTATTCCTGAGCGCATCGTAATAATAAAATTTGTCTTTTGTGATCAAAGCCTCGGCAACGCTAATGCCAAAGGGTCCGAAAACGGAAATGCGCAGCGAGTCGGGGCGTTTGATTGTAATTTCAATGTTTCCTTTGCCCTCGTATTTGGGACTTTTAATTTTAATTACTCCCGTTGCCTCGAACGTTTTAATTTTTCTTCTGTTGGCTTCAACCTTTTTTAAAATTCTTTCCACCGGCAGAACGGTAGTTTTCCTAACTGTCTTTTTAGGAGCGGAACAAGCCGCAAGCCCAATAATAACAGCAAAAATCGGAAATATTACTTTTCTCAAAATTTATTTTCCTCTATTTTCTTTTTTAACGTTTTGTTCTTTTTGTCCAACGCCAAAGCTTTTTTCCAATATTCCAGAGCTTTGTTCCTCCGGTTAAGTTTCAAATAAACATCGCCAAGGTGCTCTAATAGTGTAGCATTATTTTTTTCAATTTCAATTGCTTTCTTAATGTAAACTTCAGCCGAATCATATTTCCCCAAGCGGTACAAAATCCAACCGTAAGTGTCGAGGTAAGAAGAATTGTGAGGCTCGGCATCCAAAGCCTTTTTGCTCATTCTGTATGCACGCTCCAATTGGATTCCCCTCTCAGAAAGTGAGTAAGCATAGTTATTCAACAACAGCGCATTAGTCGAATCAATTTTTAATGCCTTTTCGTAAACCTCGTCGCATTTGTCGTATTCTTTTCTGTTATCGTAAATCAAGCCGAGCGTACCCAACGCCTGAATATTCTTCGGGTTGATTTTCAACGACCGCTCCAAGTAAACAATAGCAGCGTCAGTCTCCTTCAATTGATTTAACGTAAAGCCCAAAGCCGTAAGAGCCGTTTCGTCGTTCGGGTCCAGCTCAACGGCTTTCATTAAATATTTTTTTCCTTCCTTGTTTTGCGAAAGCTGTGAGTAAGCAAGCCCGACAATTAAATTGAGAAAAAAGTTATCCGGAAAGTTTTTTACGACGGGAGAAATTTCGTCAATTATTTTTTGGTACTTGCCGTCAACAAACAACATATTCGCCAGCCTTGCCCACAACTGTGAATTCCACTGAGCGTCCTTTGCCGCAAGCTCGAAATATTTAATTGCAGTCGAATCTTCCTTTTGCTGTAATTTGATTTCTCCAAGGTAAGCGTAAACTTCCCAACCGGCGGAATCCTTTGCCGTCCGTTTCAAAAGCTGTTCGGCAAGCGAAAGGTTCACGGAATCATCTTTGGCTTTATCCATAAACATCAAAGCAATTCGTAACTTTGCTTTGTAAGTAACAGTGTTGTACTTCATTAACTTTCCGTACCACTCCGCCGCTTGCTTAAACTTTCCTTGCTTGTAAAGGGCATTTGCCTTGAACTCAATCAGCGCAGGGTCATCGGGGAAAGTAAGCAAAGCATCGTCTGTTAACTCCAATGCTTTGTCGTACTTCTTTATTTTGATGTACGAATCGATTAATATTTTTTGCAAGTGCAAGTCGGTCGGGTTGACTTTCCTGAGTTTCTCAATCGTTTCAATTGTGTTTTCCACCTTGCCGAGGTTCTCGTTTATTTCGGCAATCTTCAAAAGCACGTTCCAATCGGGCCCTGAGATTGTCAGCAACTTTTTGAAAATCTTTAATGCGGTAAGCGGTTTTTGGTACTCGTAAATTTGACCCAACAAATAATACGCACGCACGTCCGTGGAATCCAGACTGATTATTTTATTGTAAACCAACGCCGCGGAATCCGTATTGTGTTCAAACGAGTAAATGTCCCCGAGCAGGTGATAATAAGAAACATTAGCGGAATCAAGCGCCAGTGCCTTGCGAATGTTCTCCATTGCCGGCAGCATCTTGCGAAGTTTGAAATACCCTTTCGCCAGCGCAAAATAAATTCCGGCGGAAGTGTCGTATCTCAGCGCTTCCTGATAATCCAATATTGCTTCGGCAACGGCGCCCTTGGTTTCCTGCGTAACGCCGTCGAGGAAAAGGCTCATCGCGGTTCGCTTCTTTTTGCTTTCAACAACTTTGTTGGTGGAATCGGTTTTCCGCACGGTCTTTTGCGCCGATGAACAATTAACGAGTCCAATAATAATAAGAGAAAAAATAAGTGAGATGAATAATTTATTTCTCATTTCAAAATTTCCGTTTTTATTTTAATCATTTAAAAATCGCAACAACAAATTTAATCATTTATTACAACGCTTACTTTACTAAAAGTAAATTCCCTCCTCAAGCGTTGCAAGGATGTTCAAATAGCTAACGTATCTGCGCTTGTCGATTAAACCTTTTTCAACTGCCGTTCTCACTGCGCAGCCGGGCTCGTGGTTGTGCGTGCAGGAATTAAACTTACAATCGTGAATGAATTCCGAAAAGTCTCTGAAATAATGCCCGAGGTCTTCTTTCTTAATTCCGTACGGGTCAATTTCCCTGATGCCGGGAGTGTCAATCACAAAAGCATTTTCGTTAATCTTAATCATTTTAACCGTTACGGTTGTGTGCCTACCCTTGTTGGAATAATCACTTACGTCCCCCACCTCCAAATTCAAGCCGGGGAAAAGACGGTTTAATATTGAAGATTTTCCCACTCCCGATGCCCCCCAAAACAGGCTCACGCCCCGGGACACAATTTGTTTTATTCCCTCCAGCCCCTCGCCCGTAACGGCATTTGTTTTGAAGGTTTCGTAACCGATGCCGGAATACAATCCTTCCCAATCGGCTATTACGTTATTTTCATCGAGATCAATTTTGTTGAAAATTATTTTGCTTTCAATGCCTCCGCTTTCCGCCGCCACTAAAATTCTGTCCAGCATACGGTTATTGAAATCAGGATTTTTAACGCTGTTGACGATGAATAATCTGTCGATATTGGAAGCAATAATTTGCTCCATCCTTTCGCCGCGGAAACTTCTGCCTTTGATTCTCGGAGCTTTTCGGGAAAGGTAATTTTTTCTTTCGTGGATTTTTTCAATCACCCCGAAGTCTTCTTCTTTTAAAGAAATCTCCACAACATCGCCAACAGCTACGGGGTCGAGTAAATAAAGCTTGTCTTTCTTTAATTGCAATTCCTTTTTAAATTTCCCCCTTAACGCACAACGAACAATATTTCCGTTTTCCAATAAGACGTAATAGTCTTTGCTTTCTATTCTTACAATTATTCCTTCGATTTTCTTTCCCTTCTAATATTCAAAATTTAAATTTTTAAGATATTAAAAACTTGCCATTTTTTCAGAGGAAATTTGGAGGGAAAAATTAAAATAATTAAATAAAAAATGTTTTCGCAAGACGCCCTATTCAGAGAACAGATAACAGTTAACAGTGAACAAAGACAGATGTCTTTAACTTAAGACTCGTTACGCGTAACTTAAGACTTATTTAATTGAAAGTTGAAAATGGAAAGTGGAAAATCAGTTAACAGTGAGCAGATAACAGTGAACAGTAAAAATCAGGATTGAGAAATTGTCCTAAAGTGATTCGTCATTTGTCCTCTCTTTCGGCGAGGCAAGCCCGCATCTTCGTTTGCGGGACGTCATTCATTGTAGGAGAATAGATTAAAGCTTCAAAAGCGAGACTGAGCCGTAGCGCAGATTGCCTGCAATCTGCGGAGAACTTGGTAAAATGCGCTCCACTGTGCCGTTCCTACGGAACTCATTTTAACATTTTTTTGTCGCCACAAAGGTGTCGTTCCTACGGGACTAAATCTCAGCGGGATTAATTAGGATACAATTTCTGTTAGGGGCAGTCCAAAAAGCACGAGACTCGTCATTACGAGCGGAACGAAGTGAAGCGAAGCAATCTGTCTATTAAAAAAGCCAATGCCGAATGTTCGACAGATTGCTTCACCGCTCCTGACGTCACGGTTCGCAATGACGGAGGATATGTCATTGCGAAGAAATTGCGTCAGCAATTTCTGTGGCAATCTGCCGGATATTTACAAAGAATTATTAAAACAACAGATTGCTTCAGTCGCTGCGCTCCTTCACAATGACAGATGAATGTCATTACGAGCGAAGTGTAACGAAGCGAAGCAATCTGTCTGCCTAAAAAACAAAAGCCGAATAAACGACAGATTTCTTCGTCAGTCTTCCGACTACCGTCGGGATCCTTCCTCGCAATGACGAATAAAGCACTGTCATTGCGAGCAGAACGCAGTGAAGCGAAGCAATCTATTGTTGCTGTAAGCCGATGTTGAATATTTACAAAGGAGTATTAAAACGAAAGATTGCTTCAGTCGCTACGCTCCTTCGCAATGACGTTTTTCATTAACCAACGGATTTATCCGTGGGTTGGTAAGACAAAAAACCTCGTACAACCCAAAACCGTTTTAACGGTTTCTCCCACCCCGTAAGAAACTGCCACTTTCCTAAAATTTTAAGCTTGTTTCTTGCTGCCAAAGCGCCAGCACAGATGAATTTATTCCGGTCAATATTTAAGTTTGTAAGTGATTTCATTTGGAATATTCAAAATTAGTCAATTGAAAAATCTAATTCCCAAATATTTTCTTTTAATGTTTGTCGTTTTGTTTTCCGATAATTCTTCTTTCGCGCAAAACAATTACGACATTTTCGATTCCGTTAAAAAGCTTAGCAACTACCTTGCCTCGGACGAATTCTCAACCACAAAATCCGAACTCTCAGATCCGCAAAGAATGGATTTGATTTTTTCCAAAGCGGTTTCCTTAACTCCCGACTTTTCGGAAGCCCTGTTGGTAGCAACCTTTTCAACAATTCCTTTTAAATCATTTCCTTTTGTAACTCCCGTATTTAAAATGCGATTTGACATTCCCCTGCCCGTCGGACCGTTAGAAACATTTACAAAAAAAATCGATAACCTGCCAAACCGTCTGTTTTTCGATTCCCCGCGCAACCGTCACGGTGACGTTGACAAATTAGCACATTTCTTTGCCAATGCGTTTCTCGTTTACAATTTCAACTGTTACGGAATTTCCGATGCATTGGGCAGATTCGTTGAGTTATTCGAGAGAAATTTCAAAGTCAATGGTTTCGTGGACACAAAGGACTTAACAATCAATCATCTCGGCGCATTGTTCGGCAAGGCATTAAGGAAAAATCCGGACGTAAAACCCTCCGCCTTTCTTAAAGTTTACAACCTGTTGTTTTTGAATTTGTTCTTGCAATAATATTAAACGGGACAAACTCGAACTTGATGGCTGAAATAGAAGAAATAAGAAACGAGAAATAAGAAATGGTTTCCCGCAAGACGCAAGAGGCAAGACGTGAAACGCAATTATTTAGAGAACAGATAAAAGAGAATAGTGAACAGAATTGGGACAGGAGGCAATCTGTTATTTGCTCCGCCTCGGAGGAGCATCATTCAAAATAAAAATAAAAAGCTCCAGCGGAGCGGCAGCTCGGTAACCACGGGTTTCAACCCGTGGGATTGGCAAACAAAACCAAGCTAATTTGTTTTGGCGCGATTTTTGGCAATCTCGTTACAGTTGGGTAAAATTCGTGACAAAACATACAAAGAATAAATGGAAAAATATTCTGCTACCAAAAACATGTTCCTTCCCCTTCTAACTCCTGCCTTTCTTAAATTCAATTTTTTCTCTACAAAATCTCAAAATTTAATCGTATTTTAAAGAAGCAATTAAAATGTTTTTAATAACGCCCAATTTAAATTCAAATTAAAAACGGACGAAAATGAACAAGGTCTTAATAATCGACGACGAAATAAACATCTGCGAAAGCATTAAAATGATTCTTGAATACGAGGGCTACGAAGTTGATTACTCAACCGATCCCGCCGAAGGACAAAAGAAATTAGGAGAAAACAATTACGATGCTCTCCTGCTCGACATTCAAATGCCCGGCATCAATGGTTTCGAAATGCTTACTTGGATGAAGGAATTGGACAAGTTGATCCCTACGGTAATAATTTCAGCTTACGGCAATCTCGAAAACGCGGTAAAAGCCACAAAACTCGGAGCCTTCGATTTCATTGAAAAGCCGATTGACCGCGACAAACTTTTAATCAGCGTGCGGAATGCGGTCAATCAAAACAAACTTAAAAACGAGAATCGCGAACTCAAAGAAACTCTCGGACTTGAATTCAAAATAATCGGGAACAGTCCGAAAATTAAAGCCCTTTTGGAATCTTTGCCGAGAATCGCTTCGACTGACGCACGCGTTTTGATTACAGGCGAAAACGGCACGGGCAAGGAACTTGTTGCAAGAGCTTTGCACCAACTCAGCAACCGTTCGGACAAACCCCTTGTGGAAGTCAATTGCGCGGCAATTCCCAACGAGTTAATCGAATCGGAACTTTTCGGACACGAAAAAGGAGCATTCACGGGAGCATCCCAACAAAAAATCGGCAAATTCGAACTTGCCAACGGCGGAACTTTGTTCCTGGACGAAATCGGAGATATGAGTCCACAAGCGCAGGCAAAAGTACTGCGTGCAATCGAGGATTCCCGCATCCAACGCGTTGGAGGCAATAAATACATTGACGTTGACGTACGAATTATTTCCGCCACAAACAAAGATTTGCTTGAAGAAATTAAAAACGGGAATTTCCGTGAGGATTTGTACCACCGCCTGAACGTGATCCCAATTGAAGTGCCACCGCTCAGGGAAAGACGGGAAGACATCCCTCTTTTGGTCGATTATTTTTCCGAAATTATTTCAAAGAAGTACAACTATCCGCCGAAAAAATATTCGAAAGACGTTTACGAGTTTTTTGCTTCCCTTCCGTTAACCGGAAACGTTCGCGAATTGAGAAATTTGGTAGAGCGAATTGTCATTCTGATTCCCGAGCAAGAAATCACCGCAGACAAAATAAAACCATTAATTAGGGCAGAAAGTTCTTCGGAAGATTTGTTTGACCTTTCTAATTCCTTTCAGGAATTTAAGGAAAACGCCGAAAAGGCTTACATTCAAAAACAACTTGAAGCACACAACTGGAACATCAGCAAAACCGCCGAAACGCTCGGCATTCAGAGAAGTCATCTTTACAGTAAAATGAAAAAATACAAAATCGAAAAGGAGAACTAAATGGCTACTATTTTCTCCAAAATCATCAATCGTGAAATCCCTGCGGACATTGTTTACGAAACCGAAAATGTTTTGGCTTTCAGGGACATTAACCCGCAGGCGCCCGTTCACATTTTAATCATTCCGAAAATTGAAATACCTTCCGCACGTGAAATTAACGGGAAGGAGCACGGACAATTGCTCGGCGAAATGTTTGATGTTGCAAACGAAATCGCAAAGAAAGAAGGAATTTTCGAGGAGGGGTTCAGACTTGTTTTTAACTCCGGACCAAATGCCGGGCAGGAAGTTTACCACATTCACATGCATCTTTTAGGTGGCAGAAAATTCAAATGGCCTCCGGGCTGATGCTGAATTTGCCTTGTAGTAGTAGGGGACGCAAAATTTGCATCCCCTACATATTTAAATCACTTACTTCTGTTTATCCCCTTGTCCGTAATATCTTTTCTGTAGTAAATTCCGTTGAAATTTATTTTAGACAAGGCGTCGTAACTTTTTATTTTACAAGCAGATAAATCTTTCCCTTCTACAACTGCAGTAACACCTAAAACACGGCCTCCGTTTGTAACAATTTTACTATTCTCAATTTTTGTACCCGCCTGGAAAACAATTGCGCCCGACTTTTCCGCTTCTTCGATTCCCGTAATTTCAAAACCTTTCTCGTATGCTCCCGGGTAACCTTTGGATGCCGCCACAACACAAACAGCCGTTTTATCTGCAATTTTCACACTATTTTTATTTATTTTACCTTTGGCAGTCGAGTAAAGTAATTCAAGAAAATCTCCTTCAATTAGAGGTAATACCGCTTGTGTTTCTGGGTCCCCAAAGCGGCAGTTGAACTCAACAACTTTCGGACCTTCCTGCGTAATCATTAATCCTGCGTACAAACAACCGTTAAAACCTCCGGTTTTTTCTTTCAATGCTTTTAGCGTAGGTTGAATTATTTCCGTCTCTACAAGTTTTAGCACATCATTTGTGACTACGGGTGCGGGTGCGTATGCTCCCATTCCTCCTGTGTTCGGTCCTTCGTCTCCGTCAAAAATCCGCTTGTGATCTTGTGAGGGTGGTAACAAAAAATAATCTTCTCCGTCAGTAATCGCAAAAACGGAAGCTTCCTCACCAACTAAAAATTCTTCCACTACTATTTTATTCCCTGCTTTGCCAAAAATATTTTCACGAAACATTTTTTCAACCGTTTCTTTTGCCTCGCTGAAATTTTTAGCAATCACAACACCTTTACCCGCTGCCAAACCGGATGCCTTCAAAACGACAGGATATTCCGTTTTTTGCAAATAATCTAACAATTCATTTTCTTCTTCTTTCGTAAAAACAGAAAAGCTCGCCGTAGGGATTCCGTTTTCTTTCATTAAATCTTTTGCAAATGACTTGTCTCCCTCAATTCGAGCTGCATTAGCCGAAGGGCCGAAAACATTTACACCTTCGGCTCTTAAAGCATCTGCTACCCCTTCAACAAGCGGTTTTTCCGGACCGATAACAACCAAATCAATGCTTTCTTTTTTACAAAACTCCGAAACTTCTTTGTGGTTATTCGTGTCTATTTGAACATTTGTGGCGATTTTTGAAGTACCCGGATTACCGGGAGCAACAAACAATTTTCCGGGATTTTTACTTTTTGAAATCGCCCAAGCAAGGGCATGTTCCCTGCCTCCGCTGCCTATTACGAGAACATTCATTCTTCAACCTTTAAAAGTTTTTGAAATTCAAGAACTAATTTCTCAGTCAAATTAACCCTGTTAAATTCTTCAACGAATTCTTCCGAAGGAGTGGGTAATTTATTATTTTCAAATAAGTTAACAATTTCACTTAATTTGTTTTTTATTGCATTAGTGTCATCGGGAGGTGCTGTAAACGTAGCTCCGTATTTTAATGCGTCGTTCAAAGCAGCTCCTTCGGGGAAATTAACAAAAATTGGTTTTCTTGTTGCAAAATATTCGTAAAGTTTTCCGGGGGTTACATTTTCCATTCTTTCGCTTGGCAACATGCTCCACAAAACATCGGAAGAAATGATTTGCCTAATTGATTCTTTGTGCTCCACATATTCGAAATTAACTACGGAATCTTCTATTTTTAACCTCTTAACAAGTCGTAAGTTTTGTGCTCTAAAATGTCCCACAAAATGAAATTTAATTTTAGATGCTTTTTGAGGAGACTCTTTTTTCAGTAATTTAAATGCCTTCAACAAATATTTTGGAGTCAGTTTTTCGTAAAACGAGCCCGAGTAAGTAATAATCAAATTGTTGTCCGTCCTTACGACCGGTTTTACACCTTCAAAATCCGCGGGGTCAAAACCGTGAGGAATTATTGTAACATCTTCAAATTTCAAAAATTGGTACTGACGTAACAATTGCTCCTTTACTTTCCGATTTACGGCAATAATGTGGTCCGTTTCCCTTAAAACGGATTCCTCTAAAGTTTTGTGTCTTACTTTGTGGTAAAAAGTAGGATAAAATGCAAATTGATTCCCAAACCACAAATCCCTGTAATCCAAAACAAGCGGAATATTGAATTCTTCTTTTAATTTAATCGCTTCAATCGCCGGCGAAAAAGGAGGCATACTGACAAAAATAATGTCGAATTTTTCTTTCGAAAGGATTTCCCTCCCCTTCTTAAATGCGGCTTTTGCCCACCAAGTTTTATTGTCGGGGATAAAAAACGTCTGGCTGATTCTGTTCAAAGTTTTTCTAACCAACTCGGGAGGCATTCTGTTCTTTTTGTAAGAGTTTGCCACCGCATTGGGATGAATTGCCGAAGTGCGCTCAATTCTTATTCCCGCTTCTTCCGCCTCGACGAGTAAAGTATTGTCGTGAGCAAAGTAACCGACATCTCCGGTAGTTAAAACAGTCGGCTCCCAGCCGAAATTTTTCATGTACTTTGCGAACTTTAATGTCCTTTGTACCCCGCTTAACCCGAGCGGCGGAAAATAATAAGCAATAATCAGTGCTTTTAACACCCTCTCAACTCCTCCTTAATTGTTTTTCGAATGATAATTAGGCGATTCTTTTGTAATAATAATGTCGTGCGGGTGACTTTCTCGAAGACCCGAATTTGTGATTTTCACAAATTTTGCCTTTTTCATTTCGGCGATATTAGGCGCTCCGCAATAACCCATTGCCGCACGTAAACCGCCGATAAATTGGTAAATCGTGTCAGCCAAAGGACCCCGGTAAGGAACTCTGCCTTCAACACCTTCGGGAACCAACTTTTTAATATCGTCTTCCATGTCTTGGAAATACCTGTCCTTGCTCCCTTCTTTCATTGCTCCGATAGAGCCCATTCCACGGTAAACTTTAAAACTTCTGCCTTCGTAAAGTACTTTTTCCCCTGGCGTTTCTTCCACACCGGCAAACATTCCGCCAATCATCACGGAATCCGCTCCCGCTGCAATTGCTTTTGGCACATCGCCGGTTTGCTTAATTCCGCCGTCGGAAATAACCGGAATTCCCGTTCCTTTTAATGCTTGGGAAGTCTCCATTACCGCCGTAATTTGAGGCACACCAACGCCCGCTACAATTCTTGTGGTACAAATTGAGCCTGCGCCAATTCCAACTTTTACGGCATTAACTCCAGCTTCCACCAATTCCAAAGCGGCTTCCTTACTTATTGTATTTCCTGCAATTAACTGTAAATCCTTAAACTTATTTCTAATTTCTTTAACCGTTTTAATTACTCCTGCCGAATGCCCGTGAGCGGTATCGACAACCAAAACGTCAATTCCGGCTTCCACAAGAGCCTCTACCCTTTCGAATGTGTCCGCGCTAACTCCTACGGCAGCGCCAACTCTTAATCTTCCAAGTTCGTCTTTGCACGCATTCGGATATTTCCTTTTTTTCGAAATGTCCTTGTAAGTAATTAGCCCCTTTAGAATAAAATTTTTGTCAACTACCGGCAATTTTTCAATTTTAAATGTCTGGAGCAATTTTTCCGCTTGCTCCAGCGTTGTGCCTTCGGGAGCAGTGTGGAGATTCTCCTTCGTCATTAAATCTCTTACTTTCAGATTTAAATTAGGTTCAAATCTCAAGTCCCTGTTCGTAATAATACCGATTAATTTATTTTTTTCATCAACAATCGGAATGCCCGAAATATGGTATTCC
>JALWGH010000066.1 GCA_027013735.1 Melioribacteraceae bacterium | reverse complement strand
CATCAAATATTTTGTCCAAGAAATTATTAGCTCTTTATTTTATGAAGACGTATCTAATTATGAAATTCAGACAACTGAATTATCAAATTTTTCAATGAGTTTTTCAGCAAACCCTAAGTAACGCGTAACGAGTCTTAAGTCTCTGTTATCTGTTCACTGATAAGGCTTGTGTCTTGCCTGTCGCGGCGTAGTCCCGCAAAATGCAGGACGAAGACGGACCTGTCGCGCCGTAGTCAAGCAAAGCGCAGACGAAGGCGGACGTCTCGCGTCTAGCGTCTTGCTTCTCGCGTTTAATTATTTCTCGTTTCTTCTTTCTTATTCTTTGTCACCAAAATTAAACTTGTACTGCTTAACAGTTTTAACGCCCCGTGAAAAATTTCCCCAACATTTTTAATTCAAAGCACATTCAATTAAATTTGAAATCTGAATCAATTTATCTTTTAACCGAAATTAAAACTTTGTGAGACGGAAATGAAAAAGTACTTTTTGCTATTAATTTACTTATTTGCATTTTACGGTTGCAGTGCGCAAACACAAGACAAGCTAATAGAAGAGAATGCCGTAATAGACACAAACAAAGTAATTATGCCGGAAATGAAACACCGGCGCGAAGCACGAATTATTGCCACTTTGTTTACACGTTATCATTACAAAAAAATAAATCTTAACGACTCTCTCTCGGCGGTAATCTTGAACAATTACCTGAAAACCCTTGACAACAACAAGCTCTATTTCTATTACGATGACATTCAAGAATTCCAAAAGTACAAAGATAAATTAGACGACTATTTAATGTTGGGTGATGTTGACCCGTTTTACAAAATATTTAATGTTTACAAACAGCGCGTAAACGAAAGGGTGAAATACGCACTTAAAAGGTTGAAAGAAGGATTCGATTTTAATAAAGATGAATATTTTACGCCGGACAGAAAAAATGCCGAGTATCCCAAAACTCGTGCGGAGATGGACGAACTGTGGCGGAAAAGATTAAAGAACGACGCGCTTAATTTAAAATTAAACGGTAAAAAGTGGGACGGAATTGTTGAAACTCTTTCCGAGCGGTACAAACGGTTTCAGAAAGTAATTTTGCAGTACAAAGCCGAAGATGTTTTTCAACTTGCGATGAACGCTTTTGCAGAGTCGATTGATCCGCACTCGAATTATTTTTCTCCTTTGACTTCACAAAATTTCAAAATCAATATGAGCCTTTCATTCGAGGGCATTGGCGCGGTTCTTACAACCAAAGGAGATTACACTCAAGTGGTTAGAATAATACCCGGCGGGCCTGCTTACAAAAGCGGCAAACTGCACGCGGACGATAAAATTATCGGCGTAGGACAAGGCAAAGATGGCAAAATAGTTGACGTTATCGGCTGGCGCATTGACGACGTAATCCAGCTCATCCGGGGTAAAAAGGGAACAACTGTTCGGTTAGTAATCCAGAAAGCATCCGCGGGTCCCGGAATGCCCCCGGATACTATCAGCATTGTGCGGGGCAAAGTTAAGCTGGAAGGGCAAGCGTCCAAAAAGGAAATTGTCAAAATCAAACACAACGGCAAAGAGTACAAAATCGGCGTGATTAACGTTCCTGCTTTCTACATCGATTTTGACGCGCGCAGGCGCGGTGATAAAAATTACAAAAGCACTACGAGAGACGTTAAACGAATAATTGCCGAGCTCAAGAAAGACAGCGTGAAAGGAATAATAATCGATTTACGGAACAACGGCGGCGGCTCGTTGCAGGAAGCAATCGACATGGTTGGGCTGTTCATTCCCGAAGGTCCCGTTGTGCAGGTGAAAAATTCACTTGGTAAAATAGAGGTGGACAAAGACACTGACCCTGCAACTTATTACACCGGTCCGCTTGCAGTGCTTGTTAACCGGTACAGCGCTTCGGCTTCGGAAATTTTTGCCGGAGCAATTCAGGACTACGGCAGGGGCTTGATTATTGGCGAGGAAACTTACGGCAAGGGTACGGTTCAAAACCTGATTGACCTCGACAGGTTTATTTCCGACGACAGCAAACTCGGGCAAGTAAAATTAACGATCGCAAAATTTTACAGAATTACGGGAAGCAGTACGCAGAAACTCGGCGTGATTCCGGACATCGAATTTCCTTCCCCCGTCCCGCCGGAAGAATCGGGAGAGAGCGCACAGCCAAGCGCTTTGAAATGGGACAGAATTCCGCCGTCGAATTTTAAGAAGTACGGAAATATTCAAAGCCTTGTGCCTAAGTTGGTGAAGCTTTACAAGGAAAGGATTAAACACGAGCCGGAGTTTCAAATTTATTTGAAAGAGGTGAACGAAGCGTTAAAGATGCGAAAGAAGAAAAAATATTCACTGAACGAAAAAATACGGAAAGCCGAGAGGGAAAAAGCGGAGAAGGAAGAAAAAGCTCGCAAGGAGGCGGAAAAGAAAAGCGAAGCAAAGATTACCGTTTACGAAAATGACGGTAAGACAAAAACCGAACGGCTCGAAGATCCCGAACTCCACGAAGCCTGCCACATCCTTGCGGATTTTATTGAATTGACAGGCGGGAAATTTGGAATTCAGTGAACAGAGAACAGATAACAGTGAACAGGGAGAAATGATTATTGCTCAATAATTTCATCCATTCATCCAACCATCCAGTCATCCAAAAGTACTCGTCTCAACGGAACTCTTGGATGATTGGATGAATGCATTGTTGGATGCGAGAATTATTTAGTGGAAAGTGAAGAATCAGTTAACAGTGAACAGATAACAGTGAATAGAGATAGCAATGAAGTGATTCGTAATTTGGGGCTGTCCAAAAAAGCACCTAAACTGTCATTGCGACCCCGCAGGATGCGGGGGAAGCAATCTGTCGGTTAGTAAAACAAAAACCAAATAAACTCACCGCTCCTAACGTCGTGGTTCGTTATGACATTTGTTTTCTCTTTTTTGCGTCGTCACTTCGGGGACGGAGGAGTAACATAAAGCAAAAGCGTCCCGCGGGTTGCGGGATGAACTTTACTTCCAAACCCTGCTCAAATCAGGTTTGAATTTTCTCTTCCTTTGCAGTTCATAGTTGTAAACAATCTTGCCGAGATTGGCAAGAAACGGAATGGAAACAGTTGTGTAATCGTACTTGTCATCGTTGTAAATGCCGTCGCTGTTTGCGTGAATGACTGCGCTCAACATAAATTCAACACCGTGTTTGATGTCCGCAATGTAATCCACTTCGGTAACAAATCCGTAAGCCAGCCCGCTTTTGCTGAATATTCTTAAATAATCGGGGATTGTGTCCTTCGTCCCCCCGTAAATAAAGGCTTTCACGTAACTGTCGTAATAAGAGGTGTCGTTTGCAAAAAGGCGGGACTTCCGCGGAACGAGGGACATATATTTGTAAAGGAAATCGTAATCCTCGTTTGTCAGGTCAAATCTCATTTTGGGCGGAACGGACTCGGGGAAGATTACTGCGCGTAAAAGCATCGTCAATGTTTTAAGGGAAATGTAATTTTTGTGGGAAAAATCCATTGGCTTATTAATTAGCTTTCCGCCGGAATAGTAACCTTTACCTTTGAGAGTGTTTTCCAAATTAAATTTTTTCTTGACAACGCTAATCCTCGGCGGTTGGACATAGAGAGGTTTTTCCCCTTTGAAAAAAATCATTTTGTGAGTCTTCATATTCTCTTCGTAGGAAAGAGGAATGGAGAGACGATGTTGAATGAGTAAATCTTCGTAACCTTTATTCCACAACGTTTCGTTGAAATATTGAGGGGTAAGGAATTCGTAAAGTTTGTTGAATGCGTTGTTGTCGCTAACAAGAAATATTCTCTCGATGTTTTCCGCAATTGTTGAAATTCTTTGTACCGAGCTGCTGTCGCTCAACAATTTTTGCAAACCGACGTTATTCGAATCAATGAGGAATTTTGTTTCTTTGTTAATTCCGTACTTGCGCAGTTTGTTTAATTTTTCGAGCGCCAAAAAGGAAGCCGGCATTTTTACAGTGCTGGCGGGGTAAAAATAAAACTTGTTGTTGAGCCTGTAATCGTATTCCGTAAAAATAGGTTTGTTGAGCGAGTCCCTGTTTATTTGCGTGTAGATGATTTGTATTTCGTACGCATCTGGATTTTCCATTGCCGGCGAGAGCTCGGCTTTGTGGGCGTCCAAAAGTTTTTCCAAAATATTTTCTTGCGCTTGTACTGTGAACATCGAAATAACCAAAAAAGTGAAGAAATAAATTACTTTCATTTTTTACTCTTATTCTTTTATTAATTCGTCAACTGTTCTTAGGTAAGTTTCGTAATCGGATTTACTGAAGCAGACAAAGATTACTTTCCGAGGCAGTTCGTTCGATTTTAAAAATTCCTTAACCGTAGTTACGGCAATTTTACAAGCGCGTTCAAAGGGAAAGCGGTAAACGCCCGTGCTTATTGAGGGAAATGCAATTGAGTGCACGTTGTTTTCCTTTGCTACTTCAAGAGAACGCCTGTAACAGCTTGCCAAAAGGGCGTCTTCGTTGTACTTGCCTCCGTGCCAAACCGGTCCGACGGTGTGAATCACATATTTGGCAGGCAGATTGTAACCGCGTGTAATTTTTGCATCTCCCGTGTCGCAACCGTTTAAGGTTTTGCATTCCTCCAACAATTGGGGACCAGCGGCACGGTGAATTGCGCCATCTACGCCGCCCCCGCCAAGCAAAGTTCTATTTGCAGCGTTAACAATTGCATCTACTTTGTAAGTGGTAATGTCGCCGTAGGATACTTCAATCCTGTCTTTCAACATAATGGTCATCTCCGTTTTTCAAGACAAAAGCAAAACAAAAATTATTTAAATTTTACATTTAATCCAATTTTATTTTTGTCTTTTTTAAGGAGTAACTATGGTACGAATTTAAATAAGAAAGAAGAAACAAGAAATAAGAAATGATTCTACGCGAGACGCAAGACGCTAGAAGCAAGACGTCCGCCTTCGTCTGCGCTTTGCTTGACTTCGGCGCGACAGGTCCGTCTCCACCCTCGCTT
>JALWGH010000065.1 GCA_027013735.1 Melioribacteraceae bacterium | reverse complement strand
GACACGGCAGTTGTACCTGAAATAAGCGAGAAGGAATTTCCCTTCAGCGCTATTAAGGGAGATGCCAACGTGCTTGTATTCCCCGATTTGAACTCGGGAAATATTTCTTACAAACTCTTTGAGCGCTTGACCGATGCAACGGTAATCGGTCCCATTCTGCTTGGAATGAGAAAGCCCGTGCACGTGCTTCAGAGAGGCGCTACGGTGGATGATATTATTAATATGTCCGCAATAGCAGTTGTAGAAGCTAAAAGAAAATAAAATAAATTTGCCGTCCCGTGTGAAAGCGGGACGGCATTTTTTGGAGGAGGGAAAAGTTTTTAGGAATAAAAAGTATTCCGGAAAAAGTAAAAAATAAAGAATAATAAAGGAGATTTTGAAATGACAAGAATAGTTGATGTTGCAGCAAGGGAAATTCTCGATTCGAGAGGAAACCCGACGGTAGAAGTTGAAGTGCTTTTAAGCTCCGGTTTCAAAGGCAGGGCAGCCGTTCCGAGCGGCGCGTCCACAGGAGAACACGAAGCGGTCGAATTGCGCGACGGCGACCCCGAACGTTACGACGGAAAAGGCGTTAAAAAGGCAGTTGATTTTGTTAACAATCAGATTGCCGAGCAGTTAATTGATTTTGACGCAACCGAACAAGTTGCGATTGACAATTTTTTAATTGAGCTTGACGGAACAAAGAACAAAGGTAAATTCGGTGCAAATGCAATCTTGGGCGTTTCGCTCGCTTGCGCAAAAGCCGCAGCGGAAGCTCTTGGTTTGCCTCTTTACCGCTACATCGGCGGCACGAATGCAAAAATTCTTCCCGTACCGATGATGAATATCCTCAACGGCGGAAAACACGCCGACAACACCGTGGACATTCAGGAATTCATGATTGTGCCTCACGGTGCTCCTACATTTGCGGAAGCATTAAGAATGGGTGCTGAAACTTTCCACGCATTAAAGAAAGTACTGCACGAAGGCGGTTACCAAACTACTGTTGGCGACGAAGGCGGTTTTGCACCTAACTTGAAGTCGAACGAAGAAGTTCTCGACTTTGTTGTGAAAGCAATTGAAAAAGCAGGCTACAAACCCGGTGAGCAAATCAGCATTGCACTTGACCCTGCGGCAAGCGAAATGTACGACAAGGAAAAAGGCATTTACAGATTCTTCAAATCCGACCAATCGGAACATTCGTCCGACGAGATGATTAAAATGTACGAAGAACTCGTTGCAAAATACCCGATTGTTTCCTTGGAAGACGGACTTGCCGAAGACGATTGGGAAGGTTGGAAAAATCTGAACGAAGCCCTCGGTGGCAAGATTCAGATTGTTGGGGACGACATTTTCGTTACCAATACGGAACGTTTGGCAAAGGGAATTGAAATGGGAATAGCAAACTCCATTTTGATTAAACTGAATCAAATAGGAACTTTGACCGAGACGTTGGACACAATTGAAATGGCTAAAAATGCAGGCTACACAAATGTAATCAGTCACCGTTCCGGCGAAACCGAGGACACGACGATTGCAGACTTTGCGGTTGCTACAAATGTCGGACAAATTAAAACCGGCTCGGCAAGCCGTACGGACAGAATTTCGAAGTACAATCAACTCTTGAGAATAGAGGAAG
>JALWGH010000064.1 GCA_027013735.1 Melioribacteraceae bacterium | reverse complement strand
ATTGTTAGCCTTAAATCAAACCCTGAAAGTTGCTAAGGAAGGATATAGCATCGCTAAAATTAGCTATAAAAACGGAGTTATCACGAATGTTCAATTGGAGGATGCGCATTTAAATATTTTAAGGATGCAAGTGCAAATATTGAAAGTCAAAAAATCTTTATTGGAAGAACAGGCGCAAATTTTAAAGTTACTAGGACAAACGTTTTAAAGAAAGGGAAAAATCAATGCAACTATCCGATCTTTTATCGGCCATGGAAAATGAATTGGGATCCGAACCGCATGTTATGAAGCTATTATCAAAATTAAAGGAAGAAGCTGTTTTTGAACATGCCAATAATAAAAACTTTGCAATGAAAGAAGGTACTATCCCTGCAAAATACAAATTGTTGATAAGCATTGCCGTAAGTGCCGGTTTAGGTGATTCAAAGTGCACGGAGACTTATGCACGCGTTGCCCGCCGGAAAGGAGTAGCTGTTGATGAAATTATGGAAGCCTTGTTAATCAGTCGTTTTATTAAAGCGACCACGGTTATGAGCGCCGCTTCAAAAACAATGGAATTTTTAATAGAAGATAAATAACTTAAAAACAAGGAGCAAAAAATGATTCGTAGAATTTTACTTCCCCTTGATTCATCAAAATATACGCAAACGGGTTTGCAATATGCCGTTGAGCTAGCCAAGCGTTATGATGCGGAAATCAATGGGATGGTTGTGCTCGATTTACCGGGTATTAACGATTCAATCGGTCCCTATGTGGCCGGAGGAGTTGAATTCGCAGAGCTTTTTAGACAAAAAGAATTGGAACAAGCCAAAGAGCATATTGAGAATTTATTAAAAGAGTTTTCCAAAACATGTCAGGAAAATAATGTTAAGCACAAAGAATTTGAATATCAGGGCACTCCAAGCAACAATATTATCAAAGAAAGTTTCTTTTTTGATTTGTTAATAGCAGGGATGAGAAACTACTTCCATTTTGATCCGTCGAGTGCTTCGGAAGAATCTCTGGAAAAAATTCTAACCCATACTATTACGCCTATTTTAGCCGTACCGGACCGAATGCATATATTAAAAAAAGTTTTATTAATATGCGACGGAACGCCCTCTTCCGCTAGAGCTTTGCAGCGTTTCTCTCATATTGCCGAAAAAAGCACATTCCATATTAATCTTTTGGCAACAATGAAAGACGAAAAAGAAGCAAAATTCTTTTTAAATCGCGCCAAGGCCTATTTGGAAACTTATTCGATTACAAATATCTCAACCGAATGGAGCCCGAACCCGTCAAGAGAAATGCTTGAAGAAAAATTTCTTAAGGATATAGATTTAATTGTATTTGGAATCCATCAACACAAAACAATTAAGGAATTTATTATTGGAGACCTTGCTACATTCTTAATTCGGGAGAACAAATGGCCTTTGTTTATTGTGCAATAGCAGTAAAATCGTCGATTACTAAAATTCGTGAATTGGCCGTCTTGAATTAATATTTAAATGTAAATACTTTAGGGAAAGGGAAAACCATGCAACGTAAAACAACTTACGAACGGCAAGAAGAAATAAAAAAAGCCATTTTGGAAATCATTGCCAGTGATGGACTGCATGCCCTTTCCACACGTCGCTTGGCCCAAAAAGTAGGTTTAAGCGAAGGAGCTTTGTTCCGCCATTTTGCCCACAAGCGCGATATGTTGATGGGCATAATGCAAGATGTTCAAAATGGTTTGCTCAATGACCTTTACGTTATTTCGCAACGATCAGAGTCGGCGGAAAAACGGTTGCACGATTTTCTATGCGCCCATATTCAATTCTTGATTGAGCATAAGGGCATCACAATTCTACTGTTTTCCGAAGCAGCTCACATGAATGATGCGGAATTAAAGCAAAAATTACGTTCCATTTTACTCACGCAAAAACAATACGTTTCCAAAATTATCCGGGATGGTATTGATGAAGGGATCTGGGATGCCGAACTTCACGTTGGGAATGTTGCTTCACTGTATCTGGGTATTCCTGTAACCATGAACATCGAGTTAGTATTGAATCCACAGGAAGTTCAAACCGAAATATTTTGTCAAAGAATGATGTACCTTTTAAAAAGAATTTTAAAGAAACAGAACGTTCAGGATTTTGAAAGTAACATTTAAATTAAACAAAAAATATCCACAAGCAATAAGAAAACTAAAAGGACGGGCATTCTTATGTTTACAAAAATATTATTACCCATCGATTTTTCCGAACATTCGCATCGTTGTTTGGAAAAAATTCTGGAATTAAAAAAACACGGTTGCCGTATCGGAGAAGTCGTTTTGTTGCATGTAATCGATGATCGCATTGTGAAATTTACCGAAGAAATGTTCGAAGATACCATCGACGACGCATACGTAGCTCAAAGCTGTCAGCAGGATGCACAAAAAAAGCTTGATGAGTTACAAAAAGTTTTAAACCGCCATAGGATCACTACCAGTACAATGATCAAATTGGGCTTCCCGTTTTCAACCATTTTAAAAGTGGCCGAAGAGATTCAACCATCCATCATAATTATGGGGCATTGCGGCCATAATTTGGCGGAAGAACTATTATTGGGCAGCGTTGCGGAAAAAGTAGCACGTAAAGCCAAAGTGTCCGTCCTATTGGTTCGCTAACATCTAAAATAAGGAAGGAAGTAATGCTCTACTTAATCATCTCGCTTATTATCTTTGCGGCTTCATTTCTGTTTGCTATGCTGGGGCTTGGCGGCGGAATGGTTTATGTTCCGGTTTTGAAATGGGCGGGTTTTCCGGTAAAAGAAATTGCCATTCCCCTGGGATTGTTGCTTAACGGTTTAAATACTTTACTGGCGCTAATTCCTTATGCCCGCGCCAAATTGGTAGATTGGAAAGGGGGATTGGCTATGGCGGGGGCAGCCTTCCTTTTCGCGCCCATCGGAGCATACACGGCGCAATTTGTTCCGGTAAAAACGCTACTCATTTTATTTGCCATTGCCGTGTTAGCTGCCGCTGTACGCATGACCATTTTTTCCCGGCAACCGGAGCCGGAAACGATCATGCCTTTAAAAAAGCGCTCCATTATTGGTGCTGCCGTTGGGGCTTTCGCCGGATTTATGGGCGGGATGTTAGGCCTGGGTGGTGGCTTTATTATTGCGCCCATTTTAATGTGGATGGGATACCGTACCAAAGAAGCGGCTGCAACAACTGCCTTTGTGGTTACTTTTTCTTCGTTTTCCGGATACCTTGGTCACGTAGCCGAAGGACATTTCAACTGGACATTAACCATTATCGTAGTCATTGCTGTCATCTTAGGTTCTCAGTTGGGTGGCAGCTTTATGTCCACTCGCGCAAAGCCTAAATGGGTTAAACAACTTTACGCATTGGTATTATTTGCTATTGCCATTAAATTGATTGTGGGAGTACTCTGACATGTTAAAATGGTTAAGCTTATTGGTTTTGGCGCTTCCCATTTTATCATTGACCGACACGCAAGTGAGTGGTTATTTGCAAGTACGTTATAGCGAAAATTATCGGAATGTTCGCAGTTTCTCATTGCGTCGCACCAAATTATGGTTCAAAGGAGACGCACCGTTGCCCCATTGGCAATTCAAATTACAAGGGATTTTCCGATGGCAAAATAAAGGTAGCTTGGTTCTACAGGATGCTTACGCCCAGTACAACTATTCTCCGTTTTATTTGAAAATCGGACAAATGGTGCCGGATTTCTCTCTAGAGCGCAATCAATCGGATTACCGCCTGCCTATTATTGAACGTGCGCGCATTATTGATGCCTTAATTCCCTCAGCCGAAACTTTGGCTAGAGACATTGGCTTACAGGCTGTTTTGCAACCGAAAGATAAGCGCTACCATATTGGTCTTGGAATATTTAACGGAAACGGCGCCAATCATTCGTTAAATAATGATCGTAATTTTTTGTTCACCCTCCGCGGTAACACGACCTTTGTCTTGCCGGGCCAATGGAAGATCATCCCGGGCATATCCTTTGCATATCGGCAATGTACCCATCTGGCCTTTAAAAAAATCTTTAACCATTCAGAACTTTTCACCGGAACGGACAAGCGCTGGGGAGCGGAATTCTCGATCTCCAATGGCAAATGGCTGTTTCAGGGAGAATTTTTACAGGCTTTTTTAGACGGAAATTCGGCCCAGGGGTTTTATTTTCTTTTAAATAGAACATTTAACAAAAAGCATCAGGCTACCTTTTCCGTTGAAAGATTTGTTGACCTGTCCGAAAAGACATCGGATCAAATGATTTACATTTTTGATTACGGCTATTTGCTAAATACCGTTAAGAACAAAATTCTTTTAGATATTAGGGCGCAACCCGATGGGCATCGGCTGAATTTCAGCAATGCCATTCAATTGCAACTGTTTTTCAATTAGTGATTAAAGAAAGGAAAGACCAAAATGGAACAGGTAAAAGATTACGGTGAATATTTACTCGATTTTGACTATGAAGAACGAAACCGCATGAAGATTGGTTTAAATGAACTCATTGAGTTGCTGGTTAAGGGCGAAGTTCAATTCATCGATATTCGCTTTAAAGAAGAATACGAAGCATGGCACTTTCCTTTTGCCAAGAATATTCCGTTAAACGAATTGCCGAAGCGCTATCATGAGTTGGATCGCAATAAATTAGTGGTGACGGCTTGCCCCCACTATGACCGTGCGATTATGGGTAGAATTTTTCTTGTAACCAAGGGATTTCATGCCAGGTACCTTGTGCACGGATTACTAGGCTTGGCAGATTTTCTCCGTGGGGACAATGCGCGTGACGTCTTGGCCTTATTGGAAGGAAAATACGGCCAATAAGCCAATAATTTTAATGAATGGCTCGGAGAACCAAGCGTATCGCGACTATTTCAGTAAAATCATTTTTTTCATTGCGGTGAACTTTGAGCTGTGCAGACGATAGTAATAAATTCCCGAGCTGACCGTCACGCCCTGATCATTTCTCCCGTCCCAGGTCAGTTGATGCCAGCCTGCTTGTTGCCGCTGATCGGTC
>JALWGH010000063.1 GCA_027013735.1 Melioribacteraceae bacterium | reverse complement strand
GTTCTCGATAATCCATTCAAATATCTCTCCTTTCTTAAACTCCATTGCTTGAGCAATTGCTGAAGGGAAATTCACATACCATTGTTCGCTTTTTTTTCTTTTGATTAGTTGAATTTTTGTTTGTAGTCCCATGTCCATCTCCATATTCTAGTTGTATCACTAGATACAATTTAACAAAAAAAATTTACTTTTCCAACTTTTTCTCTTCTTTTTCTCCTCTCTCTAGTTAAAAGCCAAACTTGAGTCCCCCTCCCTTGGCAAGGGAGGGGGATTCTGCTATTCTAAAATTTTCAACTTGATTTGAATAGGGGGAGAGTAGTGGGGGGCGCAAATTTTGCGCCCCCTACAATTTTAAAAATGTTTTTTCATTTGTAGGGACAACTCACGAGTTGTCCCTACCGTTAGGAATTCTTACGATCAAGTATCGCCCCCACATTTTGCGTGGCTAAGACACTCACAGTTTACCCCTTAACATTCATTAATTTTTTGTCATTTTATTGACGACTAATTTAGAAATATTCCCTCTTAAATCTTTTGCAACCGATTTTAAACCTGTACCCGCCCGGCAGGTTAAATTTCTTTAGAACTAAGAAAAAGCTTAAACCTTTTGACAGTTCTCACAAAAATTCAATCACAATTTACTCACCAAGTAAATTAGGGCTTTCATTTTCAGGCAGTTCCTGAACATTCCGTAATTTGCGTTCAATGGCTCGCGTGCGCACCGCGGCGTCGTCAATTGTGTTGCTTGCCTCCTGCAGTTTCTTCTTGGTTTTTTCCAAAACCGCTCCGAACTTGCCGAACTCGGTTTTTACACCGCTTAATATTTTCCACACCTCGCTTGAGCGCTTTTCAATTGCAAGAGTACGGAATCCCATCTGCAAGCTGTTCAGCAATGCGGCAAGCGTGGTTGGGCCTGCAATTGTAACGCGGTATTCCCTTTGCACAAACTCAGCTAAGCCGGTCATCCTCAACGCCTCTGCGTAAAGCCCTTCAACCGGAAGGAACATTATTGCGAAATCCGTCGTGTTCGGCGGGTCAAGGTACTTCTCCGAAATTTTCTTTGCCTCTGCTTTAATTCTTTGCTCAATACCTTTGGACGCAATATTTATTTTTTCCACATCCGCACTTTCCTGTGCTTCGAGTAAACGCTGGTAATCTTCAATCGGGAACTTGGCATCGATTGGCAGCCAAACAATTTCGTCCGCTCCGCCGTTGCGTCCCGGCAGTTTAATTGCAATTTCCACTCTGTCGTTGCTCGCCTTCTTGGTTTGAACATTTTTCCCGTACTGCTCGGGACTGAGAATCTGCTCAATAATATTTTCAAGTTGAACCTCGCCCCACGTGCCGCGGGTTTTAACATTTGTCAAAACGTTTTTCAAATCGCCGACGCCGCGTGCAAGTTCCTGCATATCGCCCAAGCCTTTGTAAACCTGCTCCAATTGGTCGCTAACCCTTTTGAACGCCTCGCCCAAACGTTTTTCCAGCGTATCGTGAAGTTTTTCGTCCACCGTTACGCGCATCTCTTCCAATTTCTTTTCGTTCTTTTCCTGAATTTCCTTTAACTGATTTTCCACCTTGTCGCTCAGCTTGTCAAATTTCTCCTCGTTTTTCGAAGTCAAAGAAGCAAGCTGGTCGGAAAATATTTTCAGTTGGTCTTTCTGCAAATCCGCGGTTTCTTTCATTCGGGAGGAAAGCTGGTCACTGAAAAGTTTGATTGCGTTGCTCAATTCCTCCCGCTCTGCTTTTGCATTGCGGGATGCTTCTTCCCTGTTTCTAAAAAATTCGTCCTTCGTTGTTTTTTCAAGTCTTTCGATTCCGTTTTCAAAAATTTCGGAAAGCTTGCCGGCAAGCTCTTTAAGTTGCCCGCTTTCGTCTTTTTTGCTTTTAAGAAAAATCACAAGCGCAAGAACAATTACCGTAACGCTCAATAATATCAATGCTATTTCCATTTCTACTCCGGGAAATTTTTATTTCTTCAAAAAAATTCCTTCCTTTAAAATATTTTTTTAGATTAGCACTCAATAATATTAAAATAAAAATATCTATTGAAATTTTTCATTGAAGAATTTACAAGCTCAAAATTAGTGGTAGTTAATAAGAAAGAAGAAACGAGAAATAAGAAATGGTTAAACGCAAGACGCTAGAAGCAAGACGTTAGACGTCCGCCTTCGTCCCGCATTTTGCGGGACTACGCCGTGACAAGTCCGCCTTCGCCTGCACTTTGCTTGCTTGTCCCGTATTTGCGGGAACTTCGGCGCGACAGGCCCGACTCCCTCGCTATGCTCGGGCTAAGCCGCGAGAGGCAAGACGTAAGACGTTAGTTTTTTTTAGAGAACAGAGAACAGAAAGAATTTTTGTTAAATAAAAAAAGTAATAAATTAGTATTAACTTAGAAAGTATTTTATTAATAACTCACCCCCTTGGCGAAGCCATCCCGTTGGGAAAATCCCCCTCTCTTTCAAAGAGAGGGGGATTCTGCTGAGCCGGTATTTTCAAGTTGGTTCGAATAGGGGGAGAGTTTTGTAGAGAAAAGGAGAACAATTTTAAAACAATTTGAGAAACTATTTTTCCACCTAAGTAAACTTGTAATTGAAGAAAAAAGTTAAAATATTAATTGGTTTATCGACGGCTCTGATTTTATTGCTGATTGGCACGTTCGTAATTTCTTACGTTGCGCTAAAGTCTTACCTGCCCAATTACGAAGGTGAGCTGACGCTGCACGGGCTAACGTCCGAAGTCAATATTTACAGGGATTCGACGGGTGTGCCTTACATTTCAGCTATTAATAATGAGGATGCCGCATTTGCTCTTGGTTTTGTTCACGCGCAAGAGCGAATGTTTCAAATGGATCTTTTCCGCCGGGCGGCTTTCGGAAAATTAAGCGAAATTGTCGGCAACAAGACTCTGAAAATCGACAAGATGTTCAGAACTCTCGGAATAGGGAAAGCCTCGATTAAAAATTATTCCGAGCTTGACGAAACTACTAAAAAGCTCCTAACCGCCTATTCCCAAGGGGTCAACGCTTATCTGCATTCGCGGAAGTTCCATTCGGTTGAATTCGATTTGCTCGGTTACACTCCGGAAGATTGGAAACCGCAAGAATCCGTTGCAATTGCAAAACTGCTTGCGTGGGAATTGAATATGGCTTGGTGGTCGAAAATTATTAAAGCGCACCTGCTTCAAAAAATTCCCGCTAAAAACGTAAACGAAATTTGGCCGGCCGACAATCCAAATTACCCTGCGACAATTTCCGGATTGACTAACAATTTACAACTACCGGAGGAATTTCTAACTGCAAACGCTCAAGCAAAAAGAATTCTCGGCTTCGAAGGTTCACACATCGGCTCGAATAATTGGGCTGTGTCGGGTAAGCTTTCGGTAAACGGCAAACCAATTATTGCCAACGATACTCATCTTGCTTTTTCCCTGCCCGACGAATGGTTTGTTGCGGTCATTAAAACAAAAGACTTAACCGTCTCCGGCTTCACTTTGCCCGGAGTACCGGGAGTTTTAATTGGAGAAAACGGAAACATTGCTTGGACGGAAACAAATTTAATGAGCGACGAAGCTCTGTTTTATTACGAAAAAATCAGCCGGGATGGGAAAAAATATTTTAACAACGGAGCGTGGAAAAATCTTAAGATTGAACAAGACACTATTCACGTAAAAGATTCTGCCGATGTGGTTATTGACATCCGCTCAACAAAAAACGGAACAATCATCAGTGACGTTCATCCTTACACAATTTTATTTCCCTACTCACTGCAAAGCAAGATATTATTGAGTATGCGCTGGCCGGCATTAAATTCAGCCTTTGAAATAAAGGCGATCCTCGACCTCAACAGCGCAAAAAATTGGGATGAATTTCTTGAAGCGCTCAAACCCTACGGTTACCCGGGGCAAAACTTTATTTACGCTGACAGCTCAGGCAACATCGGCTATCTCTGCGCAGGAAAGTTGTTCAAACTAAATACGACAGAAGGAGAAAGAATACTAAACGGGCAAACAGCAGGCACAAACCCCGGTTTCGTTCCGTTCGAAAAGATGCCGAAAATTTTCAGTCCACGGGAAGGTTTTTTAGCAACGGCTAACAACAAGGTGATTAAAAAATTTCCTTACCATATTGCGGACTTGTGGGAACCGCCGGCACGCATTGAGAGAATAGTTTCATTACTGAAAAGCAAAAAGAAATTTTCGGTTAAGGATTTTCAAAAAATGCAGGGAGATATTTATTCGAACTACCCTAAAAAAATTGTTCCGCTTTTGCTTAATGCTTTCGGGCGTGCAAAAATAAAAGACAGGAATCTAAAACTTTCGCTCAAACTTTTGAGAAATTGGAATTACAAATTTTCGCGCTACTCTCAACCTGCTGGGATTTATTCCGTCTTTTTCCAAAAACTTTTGGAGAACACTTTTAAAGACGAGTTAGGCGAAAATCTGTTCAAGGAGTTTGTCTTTGTCGCCGACGTTCCCTTCAGGGCAATTAAAAAAATAATCGGGCGCAAATATTCTTACTGGTGGGACGACAAAACCACACGGGCGTTTGAAAACCGCGACGACGTTTTGCGCAAGAGTCTCGTGAATGCGCTGTCGTTCCTTGAGAACAAATTCGGTAAAAATCCCGCCGGCTGGCAATGGGGACGTTTGCACCGCTTAACGCTCAAGCACCCTTTCCACGGGAGGAGCAAATTGGTTGACAAAATTTTTGACGTGGGACCATTCGAAACAGGTGGATGCGGAACAACGCTTTTCAACACCGAGTTTTCTTTTGTAAAACCTTTCGACGTAACGCTGGGGCAGGCAATGCGGTTCATTTACGATTTCGCAGAGCCGAATGTTTTTTATTTTACTTTGCCCTCGGGCGAATCGGGGCACGTTTTAAGTCCGCATTACGGAGAGACAACTACAAACTGGTTGGAAGGCAAATATTACAAGGTGTACACGGACTTTAGCAAACTCGGTAACGTTCCCGTGTTAAAACTTTTGCCAGCAGACTAAAATTTAATCTTGAAACCTTTGAAGAATTCTCTCCATTTTTTCGTGGACTATTCCGTTCGTCGCCAAAATCTGTTTTGAGAAAATGCTGATTTCATTGCCTTTGAAGTCGGTTACTCTTCCGCCTGCTTCTTCAACAATCAACTTACCGGCTGCAATGTCCCACGGATTTAAAATCACTTCCCAAAATCCGTCGAAGATTCCCGAAGCAACGTAGCAGAAATCAATTGCTGCCGAGCCAAGGCGTCTTACCGCCCGGGCTTCAAAAAGGAATGCGTTAAATCTTTCGATTACGTGGTGCGGATTACTTTTAATGTTGTAAGGAAAACCCGTTACCAAAAGGCTTTGCTCCAAGTCGGCATTTTTGCTAACAAAAATTCTCTTTCCGTTTTCAAAAGCACCCGAGCCTTTTTCCGCCGAGTAAACCACGTCCCGCATTACGTCGTAAACAACTCCGGCAATTGTTTCACCTTTTCTTTGTACTCCGATTGAAACTGAAAATATCGGTAAACCGTGGGCAAAGTTTGTTGTGCCGTCCAGCGGATCTATTACCCAAATGTACTCGGCGTTTTTGTCGAAGCTCCCGCTCTCTTCGGAGAGTATTCCGTGTCCGGGAAATTCTTTTTTAATGAAATCCATTATTAATTTTTCGGAACGTTTGTCTATTTCCGTTACCAAATCGGATTTGTTCGTTTTGTATTCAATCCCGAAATCTTTACGGTAGCCTTCTCTTATTACTTCCCCTGCTTGTTTTGCAACTTCTTCTATCTTCCGAATCATCATTCACCTAAAATATTTTTTCAACCGTTTCAAAACTATTGAATTCACTAAAGAATTACTTGATAAAATAGCCACCAAATTTTTTACTCCCTTTGAATTCTATTAGGTCAAATTCTTTTAACTTCCCAATCCACTTCTCAACCGTTTTGTAGGGTTTGGAAATCATCTTAGCAATTTGCTTAATATTACTACCTGGATTATTTCGAATTAAACTCAAAAGTTCTTTTAAATCCCCCGTTAATACTACTCTATCTTGGGGGATTAAATTACGCTCATGGGGAATTAAGGGATAATAACCGCCTTTCTTTTTGCTTCCCCTGAATTCTATTAGATTCATCTTTTTTAATTTTATCACCCAATTCCCTACTGTTTTTGGAGACCTTAATAGAGCATTAGCAATTTTTTTTACATTAGCACCAGGGTAATTGGAGACGTAATAAAAAACGTCCTTCAATCCCCCAGTTAATACCTCAACTTCTTGGGGTATTAAATATTTATTTCTTTTAAATGAGGAGATGAACACATCCCCGACTTGTTCAAAATTGGCTTCAGGTTCAGCTTCTTTTATTAAAGCAATGCCGTGTCCCTTACGCTCACCATAATGTGCACGACTTAAAATATCAGCTATTACTTCATTCCTTCTACGTGAAATATTTTTTGTAAGTATGTCTTCAATTGTAATTCCACCAAACAGTCTGCCAGGATTTCTTATTTCCACACGATCTTTAAAAATGAAAACCGAAACAAAATCAGGGTCGAAATAATCCCTGTGTAAGAAAGCATTAATAACTGCTTCACGTAATGCTTCTCGATTTATTTCAGGGACATCCTTTCTGTAAAGTCCTGCTACTTCCATTCCAATGTGAATGTTTTGTAAAATATATTTGAGTGCTGTTTCAATTAAATAAAAAATGTCTCCTGCAAATTCTTTTTGGTCAATAATCACGGCAGTATTATTCGTACCAAATACACTGCACATTAACTTTACATTTGGAAAAAATTTACTCGGCATCTTTCCGAAAAGAACAATTGCTGCGTTCAACAACTCATTATTTCTAATGAGATTAACATTCTGCAACACGTCCCTTACATTTGAATATTTTATGCTTGCTAACTTGCAGAAACCTTTAACTTTATTCGCATCTACATCTTTAATGCTAAATTCTGCACTTGCAATAGCGTCCCAACGTAAATCTTTATTTTTCAAAATGAACTGTTTTAATTGTTCCTGTGACATTTGCTTGTCTTCGTCACCCACTCTAATATAATATCTCCCATCTGCCGAATAAGGAGTTTGCTGTCCTTCGAATTTAACCTTAATAACATTAATTGATTCAATTTTTTCAACAGTAATTTGCGGATAAATTTTGGGCTCAATTCTGTCGGAAATAGACTGAGAAATTTTTCGAAGAGTTTTAACAGACACATCGTTTTTTACCGGTTTCCCGCTTGGAGCAATATTAAAATAAATTGTTCCCTTTTTGTGTTTATTAAGCATTGCAGAAATTGATTTTAGTGCTTCCTTTATTTCGGAAACACTCTTTTTTAATTCAATATGTTCATTTTCTTTTAACTTCACTTCTTTTAATAAAAATGATGCCCTAATCGCTCATTTCTCAAATAATTTTTTATTTATGCGTCTTGCGCAGTGTATTTAATTCGAAAAATAATAAATTAGGAATGCTCAAACAAGGAAGCATAAAAAAAGCCGCCGGATTTTACCGGCAGCTTTAGAGGGATGTTCCATTCGTAGTAGTCTGTGTTTTAAAAACCTAATTTGAATCCCACGTGAAGTGCGGCGTTGTCTGCCTTGCCCGCCTCGGCACCTTCCACGTCAAGAGTTCTGTCAACTTTGTGGTAAACAAATTCTCCTATTATGCCGGAGGTTGGAGAAACAGCAAGTTCAATTCCCACGCCCAAATTGTAACCAAAAGCATTCTTGTAATCCGTTTCCGAATCCTCTTTACCGTAAAGCTTCGTAATCTCGTCCGTCCAATCAACTTGGAATTTTCCCGTGTAGATTCCCGCACCAGCTCTTACGTAAGGATTTAATCCCGCTCCTGTTCCAAGTCTGAATTTCACAACAGCGCCGTAATAAAGCTGGGTAATTTTCAGCTCTGCTAATTCCGTCTCTCCGGAGTTTACCTGAAAAGTAAAAGGAACCGCGGCGTAATTCACTTCCCCGCCGACTTGAAAATTACCAACGCCAAAAAGCAGTTGGGCACCCACGGGAATGTATTTTGCTTCTTCCGTGTCACTGTTTTCGTCTCCGATTTCACTGGAAAAGAAAGATTGTCCGTAACCTCCAAATAGTACTAACGAACCTTGCCCTTGGGCAAAGAAGCTCGCAGAGAATAAAAATATTATTGTAATTATTAGTTTGATTTTCATTGCGTTACTCCACTAATTAGTTATTAGAAATTTATTTTAATAAAATCATTTTTTTTGTTTCCAAAAATTTTCCTGCTGTCAAGCGGTAGAAATAAATACCACTGCTTAAACCGGCTGCATCGAATGTAACCGAATATCTACCGGGCAGCTGTTTCTCGTTTACAAGCGTTGCTACTTCCCCTCCGAGAAGGTCGTAAATTATTAATTTTACTGATGCGTCAGATTGCTTCGCTCCGCTCGCAATGACTTGTGGTATTGAGTAATTAATTGTAGTGGAAGGATTGAAAGGATTCGGATAATTTTGGGAAAGAGAAAAGTTCACCGGCACTTTTTCAAAACTATTTACTGCAGTGGTAGTGTCTCCTGCCACAAAACTAAACGGTGAAGTCCTTAACCAGTTGTTATCATTGTCCATCTGGTCAATAACAAAATAGTAAGTCGAACCCGTAGTTAAATTTTCAAGGGTTAAACTGTGTTCTGTCAAATAACCTGTCGATTCCATTGCTTCCAAAGGATATCCACTTGACGTATCGTTTTCCGCATAAAAAATAAAGCCTTTAGCCGGCACCGTGGTTTTCCAATCCACTTTTGTTTCAGTAGCATTTAAGTTTGTTATTACAACGTCTGTAATTTCAAGCGAGGGCAAAGCAGCGCTTCCGATTACTATTTGTCTGGAAGAATTACCATCAACAATGCACTGATAAACTCCGTAATTAACAGTGGAAATCCCTGAGCTAAAAGTCAACAATTGTGAATTTTCCCCGTTAATATCAACGCCGTCTTTTTGCCACTGGTAATTAGTGCCGGTTAACATTGCATCTAACACTAATTTCCCTGTCCAGGAGGAATCATTGGGAATTGAAACGGTTTGATCTTGAGTACCGTTCAGTTTTGTTTCCGCGTTTGACCATTGGGCTCCGTCATGTACAATATTTCCCGTAATGTCTAAATACAGCTCCCCTGAAGAATAATGATTTCGGATGTTTCCTCTATTTGTCAAATCTCCGTCGATTACAACTCTTGGCCAAGAATTTGAAAAACTTATTAACGTTCCCTTGTTTAAGATTTCAAAATCCCCTTGCAAGTAACTGTTATACCCAAACGATAGATATTCTATTCTTGCGTTGTTGTTAATACTGGCATCTATTCCAATTGAAGGGAATTTCAAAGATGAATTATTTGCGTTAAGTGTTCCCCTCTTAAAAATGTTGTGCCATTCAAACGTTGCAAGAAATTTACTTTCGGGAGTCAAATTCATAACGCCCCCTTGTAAATCAATTGTAATTGTCTCGGCAAAAATAAAATCCCCGTCCATATTTATTATGGTTGAAGAATCTGCACCAATAATTTCATTTAACCAAAGCGAATCGGCAGTGTTTGTAAACGTATGAGTTCCTCTGAATATCAAGCTACTATTTTCTAACCGACCGTTGTTTGTAAAATTCCCGGAATCAAAAATTAAATAGAGTTTGTCCTGATTATCCGCTATTCTACCGTTATTCACAAAATCTTTTAGAATATGTATTGAGCTTGTTCCCCCGCCGTTAAGCCAAGGATAGGACAGAAAACCGTTATTTACCACATTTTCACCAATACCCATAGCATAAGCATTCCCAATTTCGCCCGAACCGTAGATGTAAGTGTTGCCGGCTAAAACTAAATTCTTTAGTTCGGTGTATTGTGGTCCAAAACTAACAGCGCCTTGCCAGCCAATGTGGTTTTGAGAACCGATACTGAGCAATGTATTGTTATTGCCTCCGTTAATAATTCCACCATCTAAAGATGTGTTGATGATTTTTAGCGTGTCATTTATCATCATTTGTGCGCCTTTAAGAAATATCCACGAATCAGCAAGAATTGTAGGCTCAGTAAAAACTATTATCGCACTTGTATTGTCAACATAGCATTTCCCTAAACGTAAAGTATCGGGAGCAGCAATGTATTGTGTGGTTGATGATTCAAAATATGTGTCGGAATCATAAATGCCGTAATTTTGTAAGTCTCCCTTCAAATTCAATCGCATTCCGTTCCACTCGTCCCGTCCGTTAATAACTCCTGAATTCACAAGGTTACCGTTAACATTTAAAGTACCATTATGAATTCTACCACCTGCTTCCACGGTAAGATTGTTACATTCGCCGGAGCCGTCAATGTTAATATCGTGTTTAACGGTAACATCGTCGCCGGCGTGCGGTATTGCCGTAGCGTTGGGGTCTGTTGACCACGTACTTGCCCAATACCACTTGCCGCTTTGCACGGATTGAAATTGTGCGTTCGCTGTAAAAGAACAGGCAAGAATAAACATCAAAGCAAATATTAGCTTTTTCATCATTTCACCTTAAAAATTAATTGACGTTGAAAATTTGTACTGGACCTTAACTTCCCACATCGGATTGTTTGCCACAGCGGCTGAATCCATCGGTGCGTCAATCACCTTGAATGCTACGAAACCGTCTTGGCATTGGGAAACCCAAATGTCTCCGTTACGTAAAGGACTGTCGAGAAGGTCGTTGTCCCAAAGCGTCGTGTCTGCTTTGGTTACGTCGCCCAACTCTCTTGCTGTGGTTTTGTACTGTTTTCCACTAATGGGACGGTACCAAACTCCGGTTCCCCAGCCGCCACCGTTGCCTGTGGGGCACCAACCTATTGTTTCACCGTCGGGAGTGTCAATTACAACCGACCCGTCGGAAGTAGCCGCTTTCCCTTCGGAAAAGTCAACGCCGAAATGAACCATCGTCATGGATTTGACACCATCCGCCTGAGGTTCGGAAGGATTGTCTTTGTCACATCCGAATAACAAAATAATTGTGAAAAATGCTGCAAATGAAAACGTTATTAACTTTTTCATGATTTCTCCTAAGTATTATTTTTATTTAGTTTCTTTGATTTCCCCGGATAAAGTGCCCCGCAATATTTGCAATAAATTCCGTAAGGATTTGGGATTTCCCGTCCGCAATTCGGACACTTGTCAATTAACTTAACCCCGCAGTAAGGACAAAAAATATCAGCCTCTTCAACACGGCAGAAATAATCGCACTCGGGGCAAATTTTGTAGTTAAAATTATTTTTCATAATAAAGTGCAGGCAACAAGCGTTCCAAAAAATAAAAGTGCCTTTTTTGCCCTTCTTTACAGTTTTAAAACATTTCCTAACTAAAAAGTATTACCCTGACGGATTACACTGTTGCCCTCGCAGGCAACAAAAATGGGAAAGGTAAGTTTATTTCACTATATTGCAAGAAGTGAAAAAGCTCTTTATTTTAATATTACTTTTAAGCAGGTCTGTCTTCCCAATTCATCATACGAAATATGAGTGGCACCCTCTTGTAAAAATCACAAACGGCTCTATTAAATTTTTCAACATTGAATCCGAAAAAGTTTTTTCCGTTGTAGATTTAAAAGGAGCTTTGTCTTTTTACCGCAACGGGAAGATCAAAAAAATTCCTTCGCCCGTTCCGAAAAATTTTTCCAATATTATTTTTAAAAGAATTGACAACGAAACCGCAATAATTGTGGCAATGGACGAAAATTGGAAAACTCATTTCTACTTTTACGAAAGCAAGCATTGGCGAAAGGGAAATTTTGTTTGGAAATTTCCTGTCAGGAAAATACTTGCAGTAAACAAATCACTCATTTACGTTGTCGGTAACTTCGGAACTTTGTTAAAATATCACAACGGCAAATGGCAGCAAATTGAAGTCCCGATTAAAAACCACATTAATCACGCCGAGATGTACTCCCCTCTGGAAATTTACTTCCTTGCGGAAGTCGAGGGTTTGTTCCGGTTTACCGGCAAAAGCGTAGAAAAGATCGAGGCAAATATTTCTTGGAACAAAGACTCACGGTTGTACAAAGTAAACAACGAAATTTTTATTAGGACGGGATTGGGAAAAATCTACAAAGTAAAAGACAACAAAATTTCCGAAGTAAAAAAGAATACTTTCAGGGCTTCTTTCCACCGCGACGAATTCGGGCAGTACACTGGTTTGCTGCCCCAGCCGAATGGCGGGATTCAAAAAGTTGATTTCCCCAATAAATACAGGCTGAACGATTTCAGAATGCTCGGAAATCAGAAAATAATCTTTTGCACAAACGACGGACAAATAATTCTCGCCGTGCGAACGGACAAAAACTTTTTTACCGAAAAAGCAAAAGAATACGGACTTGAGGGAACTCCGTTTTCCGTTAATCTTAAAAGCGTAATCCAAGATTTTAACAACGACAATTACCCTGACGTTCTTCTCGTCTCCAGGAGGAAACGACTTCAAATAGACTTATTGCTTAACGGCATCGACCGCCCTTTTATTTTGCACTCCGATGTAATTAAACCGGAGAAGAAAACCTACGTCGTGCAAATTCTTTCTTTTGATTTTAACCATGACTTCCGAAACGATATTGTTATCCTCACACGATTTCACGAAAGGGTGTTCATTAATTTTTACCGGAATGATAATTTAACTTTCAGATTAGTTAAACAAATTCCTGTTCCGGAAAAACTTTCTTACTACAGCAATCTGGTACTCTCACCCATTGACATCGACGCAGACGGCGATTTGGATTTGTTTGCCACATCTTATTACGGAATTAAAGACAAACCCGGCGCAGTTTTCTCGTTTGTTAACAGTTGGTACGGAAGGAAATGGGAGCTGGACACTTCTCTCACCAATCAAGCGAGAGGCTGGAATACCAAGACCATCTGGAAAGACTTTGACAGCAACGGATTTAACGATCTCTTGGTTGCAAACAAATGGCGAAAATCAAGATTGTTTATGGGCTACGAAACCGGTTTTATTGAAGAGAGCGAAAAGAGATTCGGCAAACAAGAACTTTTTGAAGACCACTGTGTCGCTTCGGGGGATATTGACAACGACGGCGATATCGACGTAATCTTTAGCCGCGACCAAAACCGGCTGCAGATTTTTCTGAACAACGGCAAGGGTTTCTTTACGGATGCTACGGAGCAACTCCTGCCTCGTAATTTTAACTTTGCCCACACAACTGGTGAAAAGACGTTCATTAATATCGGCGACTTTAACAACGACGGGTTTCAAGACGTGCTTCTCTCTCCCTATTACAACAACAAACCGGCTGTCCTATTCGAAAACAATGCGGGTAAAAAGTTTGTTGACCAAACCAAAAGCTACAAACTAAGCGGTAGCGCCGGTTACGGTTATTTAGTGGAAGACTTAAACCGTGACGGAGATTTGGATATTTTGGAAATGGGACAAGGAAAGAATAAATTCTGGGAAAACAACAGTGCAAATAAAAACTACATTCAAATATTTGTTAAAGGAATTGTTACCAACCCCAACGGTTTGGGTGCTAAAGTGTGGCTTTTCAGGAAAGATTCCTTGATTGCTTTCAAGCAAATAGGGACAGACAATATTTTTGCTAATGTTCAGTCCTCTTCCGCTGTCCGTTTTGGAGCGGCTAATGGAAACACTTACAAGGCGGTCGTGCAATTTTACGGCGGGGAGAAAATAATCCGTGAAAATTTGAAAGCGGGAGATTTTGTAACTATTGAGGACGCCGCCGGCATAAAAAAATATTTCGCTTTGGCTCTGCCGTTATTGTTCAACATTGTGGCTAACACTACAAATCAGACGTACGCCGTTGTTGTTTTTCTCTTTACAATCATCGTCTTTGCCGGAATTAGATTCGGGCAAAAGAAATACAACTGGGGAATGAAACTCACAGCTTTACTTTACTCCGTAAACCTTTCCCTCGCTTGGCTGATGATAATATTAAACTACGGCAGTGAAAGCCTAATAATGAAATACTTTCTGCCAGTCATTACTGCATTTGCCGGGGTCCTCGTCCCTCTTGCGGTTTTTCAATTTTCGCTGGACAGATTTAAATCGCCCAACAAAGAACAAATGAAAGAAGAGCTGTTGCAATTATTAATGTCTTTTTCCCACGGCGAATGGGCGTTGCGTAATTTAAACAGCTTACAGCTTTTCTTAGGTAACTTTTCCCACTCGGATTTGGAGTCGGAAAAATTCAACTCACAATTTCAGATGCGAATCGACACTTTTCAAAACCTTACAAAAGAAAATCTTCTGAGAATTATTTCTCTTGGCGAGGAAATAAATTTTTTACCGGGCAAAATTGAAACAACAAAGCTCGCATTGAACAACACGTTGAACTTTCTCAATAAATTAAAATCTACCGAGGACTTTCAACAATTTAATGAAAAAGACTTTCGCGATTGCGCAAACGAAATTAACACGATTAAACTTTTAATGGCAGAATTACGAAACAACTTGTACGCAAAATTTTCCTGTAATGTACACACAATTATTCTTAACCTCGCGGAAATTTACGAAAACAGATTTGCCGAAGAGAACATCCACTTTAAGGTTAATGTAGAGACAAACAAACTTATTGCTTTAATTAAGCCCGAAGAATTAATTGAAGCTTTGGACAATTTGGTTGTGAATTCCGTTCGTGCTTTGAGTAATCAAAAAGAGAAACTAATAACAATTACAATAAAATACATGGCTCCTAAAATCCTTATTGAATTTCACGACAACGGACCCGGGATTGACAGGGCAATTTTCGACAAACTTTTTGAAAGGGGATTTTCAACTAACAACAGCACCGGCGAGGGACTGTATTTTGTTAAGAAGAGAGTTGAAAAATACGGCGGAAGAATTTTTGTTGACCCCAATTCACAAAATGAAGGCAGCACGTTTATCATCGAATTAAATTTAGGACAAGAATGAAACCATTAATTTTAATCATAGACGACGACAAGGAATTTGTTGACGATTTTACGCTTCTTTTGGAAAAAGATTTCCGTTGCATTTCGGCACCAAAGGGCAATGCTGGATTATTCCTAATCGAAACAAAACGGCCGGACATTATTCTGCTTGACTTAATGTTCCCGGGACAAGAAAACGGAATTGAAATATTAAAAAAAATTAAGAAAATCGACCCGGACATTCCCGTAATAATGATTACCGATTACAGCTCGGTAGAGACTGCAATAGATGCAATTAAACTCGGCGCAGTTGATTACATTTCAAAATCATTGAACTTAAAAGAACTGAAAATCAAAATAAATAAAATTCTGAAAGACAGAATCTTAAAATTCAGAATTGATTTTTACGACGAAAAAATCAGGAATAATTTTAAAGATATTATCGGCTCCAGCGACGCAACACTGAAATTAAAACAGGAAATTTCAATGCTCGCAAAGAACGACCACACGATTTTAATCACAGGCGAAAGTGGTGTGGGAAAAGAACTGGTAGCCCGCAAACTGCACGAACTAAGCGGTAAAAAAGACAAACCGTTCATTGCCATTAATTGTTCGGCTCTGTCAAAAAATCTAATTGAGAGCGAACTGTTCGGGCACGAGAGGGGCGCTTTTACCGGAGCTGAAAAAATGAAGCCCGGCAAATTTGAAATTGCGGAAGACGGCACAATCTTCCTCGACGAAATTTCCGAGCTTGATTTGGATTTGCAAGTAAAACTGCTACGAGTGCTTCAAGAAAAAGAGTACGAACGTGTGGGAGGCAACCGCAGTCTGAAAGTAAAGTGCAGAATTTTAGCTGCTACAAATAAAAATCTCGGCGAGTTGGTAAAGCTTGGAAAATTCCGTGAGGATTTGTTTTACCGGCTTGACGTGCTGAGGGTAAACGTTCCCCCGTTAAAAGAGCGCAAGGAAGACATTCCCGAATTGGCTGATTATTTTATTCACGTTGTAGCAAAAGATTTAAACCTGCCTCCTATTAAATTAACACGGAATCAATTAAACGAAATGTTGGAATAC
>JALWGH010000062.1:949-1628 GCA_027013735.1 Melioribacteraceae bacterium | reverse complement strand
TCGGGGCGGCAGGATTTGAACCTGCGACCTCCTGCTCCCAAAGCAGGCGCGCTAACCGGACTACGCTACGCCCCGTCATTTCTTCGGAGGCCCGCTCCGATTAACAAAATTTTAATGAACTTTATTCTTTTGCAAATAAATTTCAAATAAGGCTTACTAAATTATTGCATTAGATTTGCAATGTCAATTATTTTTTTATTTAACATTTTAATTTCTATTTTTGTTCAACTAAAATTAAGCAAAATGCAACTTATTCTTTTCATATTAAATAAATTCATTAAGTCGAAGAAAGACTCCCGTTTTTTTTCGTTCATTTCAATTATTTCAACGGGAGGAATTGCGCTTGGTGTTACCGTCCTTGTTCTTGCCCTTTCAATTCTTTACGGCTTTGAAAACACAATCGAAAATAAAATCGTTGATTTTACCGCCCACATTACAATCAGTGGCTTCGGGCAAAGGAACTTACCGTTCATTCCCTCCGAAATTGATTCGATTAAAAAAATCACTAATCACAAAGTTAAAAGCGTTTCCCCGTTCCTGCTCAAAAACGCAATAATAAAACACAAAAAATTTAGCGAGGGTTTGCAGATTGAAGGCATTTCGCCCGAAAGGGACAACTCCAACATCAAACAACTTTTAATCGCAGGGAAATATTTTTCAAAAAAAAACAGTTACCAAA
>JALWGH010000062.1:0-939 GCA_027013735.1 Melioribacteraceae bacterium | reverse complement strand
TCCCCCCGCAATCGAGAACTTTACCGTTTGCGGAATTTACCGCAGCGGAATGGCTGAATACGACGACCAAAAAGCCTACACAACTTTAAGTGCCCTTCAAGAAATGACCGGATTGAAAAATTTGATTTCCGGCTTCTATTTGAAATTAAACAATATTAAGGACATCCCTTTTGTGAGGGACACGCTCCAGAATTGGTTAGGCTACCCTTACTATGTAAGGAGTCTTTACAAAACACACCAAAACATTTTCACTTGGCTGGATTTGCAGAAAAAGCCCGTACCTCTGATTTTGGGGTTGATTGTGTTGGTTGCCACGTTTAACATTATTGGTACACTGTTAATGAACATTTTGCAGAAAGTCGAAACAATCGGAACGCTGAGAACGTTAGGCGCAAGCGGAAAAACAATCAGAAAAATTTTCCTCGCGCAGGGACTAACCTACTCGCTTACAGGAATTATTACCGGAAATATTTTTGCATTTACTATTAGCTGGGCACAGTTAAAATTTCAAATTATTTCCCTGCCCTCGTCAATTTACTTTGTTTCGACCGTGCCGATTTTTATCGATTGGAAAATTTACGCGATCGTTTCAATCGTAACTTTAATTGTGGCTTTGCTTGCCTCGTTGATTCCCGCAAACATTGCCGCAAGGCTGGAGCCGGTTAAAGCGCTGAGGTTCGAATGACGGAATTATTCATTGCCAAAAGATATTTACGCAGCAAACACAAGCTGAATTTCATCTCGATAATCAGTTGGTTTTCCGTTTTGGGAATAACCATCGGCGTAGCGGCACTCGTAATCGTGCTCTCGGTTTTTAACGGCTTCGGCTCGTTAGTGCAATCAATTCTAATCAACTTTGACCCTCACGTGAGAATCACGTTCACAAGTGAAAAAGCTTTCAATCACAAAAACGAAATAGAAAATTTTCTGCAAAACAAG
>JALWGH010000061.1 GCA_027013735.1 Melioribacteraceae bacterium | reverse complement strand
TGTAATAGCAGTGATAAAATAAAAAGTAAAACAAATAACAGTTCTTTCAAATAATGTTATTTTTGGTGTTGACCGTTTTTTCCCTCCCTGCAAGCATTAATATAAATGCATTGTTTTGTTAAGATTGCGGCGACACATAATATATAATAGAAAACTTGCAGCGCCTAAATAAGTAGGAAGACTGTTTATGACAGAGTGATATAATATTATTTAGAAAGAACATAAATAAGGAAAGTTAATATGTAAAAATCAAATAACATATTGCACAAAGGATGTCTATTAATAAAAAATTCCTTTGTCCCCTTGACTTTTAACATAACAGAGGAGGGAAAGGGAGGAGTTTAAAGAAAAAAACATTTAGCTAACTCAATTTTTGGGCAACTCCATTCCTTCAGGACAGCCGGGTCGCAAACCCACGGCTTTGGCGAAGCCATCCCGTTGGGACAGCCGTGGGGGCAAGACAACGAACCATTTACATCCAGTAACTGGCTCAGCGGTTTTCCAAATCAGAAAAAATTGCAACCTCTAAAACCTGTAAACAGGTTTCGGGGTCGGTTAGAGCAAAAACTTTCCATTATTTTTACCATAAACATCTCAAAACTTTCTGGACTTTACCATGTCTTAATCAACATTGTTTCCCCAAAATAACTACTGGTTCGTATTATCTGAGAGAACCGCGAAGCGGTTCAATGTCATTAGAAAATCGAATTAACCTATCGAAAGAACCCTGAAAGGGTTCAAGTAGTATCCTTTGATATTAAACAAATATTTTCGTTGCCGAGTTAGAGCTTTTTGTTACCACCAAATTTGTTTTCCGTTTTTGTCGATTGTAAAAATCCTTTCGTCGAGCCGTGAATGTTCAACCTTCAGCCAGTACAAAGCATTTGAAGGAACGTTTTCAAATACGAGCGGTCCTTCTCCCGCCGTTTTGGAGCCGAGGGATTTCCAGCCGCCGTGCCAATAAAAGAGCTCGTATTTTTTGCCTTTTTCAAAGAAAGCTTTTTCAATGTTGTCGGTCTGGTTACGTGTAACTTTCCTTGTTGTCGAAAATAATTTAATCCTTCTTTTTTTGTTTAAGTCGGGAGTTAGAGGGATTATTTTCCCTTCCTTACTAAGAATAAACGGTTTGCCTGCCGGAATGATCTTTCCCTTTTTGTAATAAGCTGGTAAGTAAGCAATGTCTAAACCCATATCCTTAAACAAAACATTTTTCCCGTTGATTTTACTCCAGTTGATTGCTTTCCACTCACCCGTGTTGAAAACGCAGATGTAAGCAAAGTTCACGCTATCCGGTTTTTGCTTTTCCAACTGCAACGGGACATTTGTTACAGGGACGTAATCTTTTGTTACGTCAATGATGTTGTTTCTGTTGATGTACGGCGGAGCTTTTTCCCACTTAGGTTTGATTTCCGCAAGGGAGTTTTTCTGCTTGGCAAAAGTTGTGCGGTAAACCTTGGCGAGAGCTTGTCCCAATTTGTAATCTCGTGGATTTGCACCTCCGCCCATGAAAATAATCGGCTTGCCGTTTTTGTCGATTACTGTGTTCCACGCGTGGTTGTTGCCGGTTTTTGCCCAGTACGGCGTGAAATCGCTTGCAACCGGCACTCCCATTGAACGCATTGCGTAAAT
>JALWGH010000060.1 GCA_027013735.1 Melioribacteraceae bacterium | reverse complement strand
ATTTGTAATAATACACGCCGCATCTTCCAATTGCGAATTTATGTTCGAAAGGGCGCTGCCGACAATCAACATTGAAAGCGGTGTGTAAACAGTGGTTAAAACCCAAACTAATCCGAAGTAGGACGAAATGACTTTTGTGTTGCTAAAAACCACGAAGAAAAAATCCTTCCAAGCAACGGCGAGAATGTAAGGCGAAATAAACAGCGGAATTAAAAAAGTGATTTTGAAAAATGTTTTGAATTTAACATCCGTTTTGTAAAGCAAAAAGCCCAGAGCTGTTCCGACTAAGGTTGAGAAAATTCCAATCAAAGAAGCAATGCCGCAACTTTTTACCAAAAGCAAAAATTCTTCCGAATTAAGCAATTTTAAATTTTCGTAAAAAGAATCGACCGGGAAAAATGTAAGCCCTACAACGTAGAGAAGCGGAATAATAATCAATGCAACAAATAGAGTGAAAACAAAAAAATAAAATTTGTTGCTTGTTTTGTCGTTTCTTGTTTTTCTAAAGATTCTGGCTTTCATTGAAAATGTTTTGTTAAAATGTTAATTAATTCAGCTGCAACAATTTTCACGTCGGGTAAATGTTCCTGCGGAATTTGGTGTGCCAGACTTTGCTCCCAAGCTTTAGCGATTTTCTTTATTGAGTTTTGGTTAACTAATTGCTCAATGCTTTCAAATTCCAAGCCTTTGCTTGCCAACTTTTTTCTGAAAATCATTTTAATAAATTTCTTTGCTTAGTTTTAAAATATCTTTCCTGCTGACATTCAGTCTAAGTTTCCAGCTTGAAACAAATTCTCCTTTATCTTCTCCTGCGGGGTCAATCAAATTGTATTTGGCATTAACTTTACTCTTAGCATATTTAATAAATGATTTCATCCCGTTTTTGTTTAAAAGCTCGGCAATAAATCCCATTCTTTTAATTGAAGCAATATTGTTTACTGCCTCCGAATAGGCGATTAATTTTTTGCTGCTTAGTTTTGCCTGTGAAAATGCGGTAACTAATAAATCGAAACCTCCTGAATATTTCGGGAGGTCAAAACAGTCAACTAATGTTTTTTCAACATCCGTTACAGGGAAACTATTGTTGCCGTAGCCAATAGTTATTATTCCTGCTTTTTTCCTTTCGGAGATTGTAACAAATTTGTATTCAACTCCTTTAATAATCTTATCCTTTTTACGCTTTGTTGTTTGAATAAATACTTTGTTGGGGAAACGGGAAGCAAGTTCGTGAATACAAAGTGCAGACCAATACCCAATAGCGCTTTCTTTAGCAATGAAAGTTCCGATTACGTATTGGTTGTTAAAATTGGTTTTTGCGTATTTTGCCCTTTCCAACCGGAAAAGGATTTTTTTATCTACGAGGTTTTCAACAACTTCGCCGATGTTTTTAAATTTTCTGTTTACTAATTTCTCTATTTCGTCAAGGCGAAAATATTCTATTTCATATTCGTCGAGCAATTGAACAAGTTTCAATTGTTCTTTTGTTAAATGAGCAGACTTGTAGCCACTTATTGCCATTACCTTTTATGTCATTTAAAAACTTAATAATTAGGGTTTATTATTACATAAACGGTAATACGAATATAAGGAATTTTACTTAAAATATTGAAATAAAATTGCTAATCATTTACCCATTTTTTCAAGTAGTTCTGAATTTGCTCAAGCTTTTCGGCGGTTTTGGCGTAGTTGATTTTCATCGGAACTATGTTGTCTAAAGAGGGAACATCGCGGGGTGTTTCAACCCCTTTGTGCAAAGGCATTTGAGCGCAAGACTTTGCCAATTTTGCTTCGGTTTGTTTGCTCAAAAGGTAATCAATTAACTTTTTTCCGTTTTCGGGATTTGGAGAATTTTTAATAAGGCAAACGGTGTTTGGCATTATTAAATCGCCTATTCCTTTTTGGTCCAAGAACAAATATCCCACGTTTGTATTCTCTTTAACCGCCTCGAATGCGTCGTCGGTGTCCGTTAATCCGCAGGCGGCTTCGCCTTTGACCACTCGGTTCTTGACGTCTCCGTTGCTTGTAGCAATTATTAGGTCGTTCTTTTTTAAGGCATCGAGAAACTCTTTTGCTTTTTCGTCTCCAAGTAACGAAAACAAAGCCGCAATGTGAAAAGTGGTTGTGCCGAATAACGGATTGGCAATTACGACTTTTCCCTTGTATTTCTTTGTAGTTAAGTCGAAAATGGATTCGGGAACGTCGGCAGGCTTCAATAAATTTTTATTGTAAAGCAAAACCCTTGCCCTTGCGGAAAAACCTGTCCAATAATATTCGGGGTCTTTGAATACGTCGTTTATTCCTGCAGCGTTTTTCGATTTGTAAGGGGTGAGAATGTTTTTGTTTTTCAACACAATCGTTCTAACGGGGTCGCCGCTCCAGAAGACATCGCAGCGAGGGTTTGCTTTTTCGGCAATCAACCTGTTGAGTACTCCGGTAGATTTGGTTTCTTCGGTGTCGTAAAGGGCTTTTACTTTTATTCCGGTTTCTTTTTCAAAATCTTTCAGAATGGGCTCGGAAAAAACTTGGTCAACACTTGTGTAAACCACAACTTCGTTTTGGTTGCTTTTGCAGCCGAATAAAATCAGCGCTGTAAGGACAACGGAAAACACCAATAATTGTTTCATTCCATTTTCTCTTTTTGTTAAAAGGAAATTCAAATATTTCAAAGTCCAATTGTAATTAACTTTTTTAAGAAAATGAAAATGCAATTCAGCTCATCGGCGGTTTTTCGTAATCGGACATCTCTTTATTCGGTTTGGCTCCCATGAAAAATTCAATTTTCCCGCCTGAGATTATGTCTTTGTAAGTAATAAAATTCTTGCGGTAATTCTTTCCGTTCAAAAGAATTTTTTGAATGTAAATATTTTCTTTCTTCCGGTTGTGTGTAACGACTTCGAAAATTTTGCCGTTCGGTAAATGAATTTTAACATCTTTCAATTGGGGCGAGCCGAAGCAATAAGTATTGTTAGCGGGGTTAACGGGATAAAATCCAATGGATGAGAAAATGTACCAAGCCGACATTTGTCCGCAGTCCTCGTTGCCCGAATATCCCGAAGGTGCGTCGGAATAAAGTTCGTTAAGAATTTTGTTTGTGTAGTATTGTGTTTTCCAAGGCTCGTCGGTGTAATCGTACAAATAAGCGATATGGTGGCTTGGTTCGTTGCCATGTGCGTACTGGCCAATAAAGCCGGAAGCATTGCCGTTTACATCCTCGGGCTTTGCGTTTAGCGTGAAAAATGTGTCCAGTTTGGTAGTGAATTGTTTTACTCCGCCGAACATTTTTTCAAAAGTCCCGATGTCGTGAGGCACGTACCACAAATATTGCCAAGCGTTTCCTTCCGTAAAAGGATAGCCGCCGTTGCCCCCGTATTTTAAGGGTGAAAACGGTTCAATCCAATTTCCCTTGCTATTCTTTGCTCTGAAGAAGCCAATGCGCGGGTCGAACAAATTTTTGTAATATTTACTTCTTTTAATGAAATGCTCGTAATCCGAGGTGAATCCCAAATCCTTCGCCATTTGGGCAATGCACCAGTCGTCGTAAGCAATTTCCAAAGTGAGGGAAACCGATTGTGTCTCAATATCCTCGGGGAAATATTTGTATTTTTCAAGAACATTAAAAGCCGAGTTCCTGTGCGGAGTAGTTGACGAAGCTTTCATTGCCCGGTAAGCCAATTGGTAATCGATCCCGGGAATGTTTTTATTGTAAGCGTCAAGGATGACCGGTATTGCGTGGTTGCCAATCATGCAGTAAGTCTCTTTGCTCCATAGCTGCCAGATTGGAAGATAGCCGTAGTCCACATATTGTCTAATCATTGAGTTAATAAATCCGGCGGAACGTTGCTGTTGGATTATGTTTAACAATGGGTGCTCAGCTCTAAAAGTATCCCAAAGAGAAAATGTGCTGTAATGCTTTTTGTCGGGAGCGTTTTTCAATTGGTTGTTGGCGTCAATATAATCCCCGTTCACATCGGCAATATTGCTCGGATGAATAAAAGCATGGTACAACGAAGTGTAAAAAATTACTTTTTGCTTTTCGGTGCCTTGAACGTCAATAAGGGACAATTCCTTATTCCACAAGTTTTCGGCTTCGGCTTTAACTTTGTCGAAATTGAAATCTTTAATTTCCGCTTTTAAATTATTCCTTGCTCCTTGGTAACTTACCGAGGAAAGCCCGACTCTTATTATTAAAGGCTCATTATTGTTTTTGTTGAAGTTCAATATTAATTTCAGGTTTTGATGGTCGGCTATTTTAACGTTTGAATAAATCCGCCGTCCTGCTTTTATTAAAGAGCTCGTAAAGGGACGGGAGAACTCAGCTCTGAAATAAACCTTACGGAAACTTGCCCAACCGGTAATGGCGCGGTAGCCTTCAACAATACTGTCGTTAACAATTCTCACCTGTGCGTCAATAATTCTGCAAGTCCAGTACGGTCTTTTCTTGTCAAGGGAATGGTTAAGGTCAATCATCAGAGAAAACGGTTCGCCGTTATTAATTGAGTATCTGTGCATTCCGCAATGTTCGGTTGCTGTTAACTCAACTTTGATTTTCGGGTCGTCGAGAAAGACGCTGTAATATCCGGGGGATGCACTTTCATTTTTGTGTTGGAAAGAAGAGCTGTAACCTTTTCGTCCGTTTTTACCAAAAGCTTCCCATTTTGCATTACCGCGGAAAGGCATAAACAAAAAATCAAACAAATCGGCAACGCCTGTTCCGCTTAAGTGTGTGTGGCTGAATCCGACAATTGTTTTGTCCGCGTAATCATATCCGCTGCAGGGATCCTCGGGGTTGTCGTCTGTGTCGGGACTTAACTGCACCAACCCGAAAGGAACAACCGCCCCGGGGAACGTACTGCCGGACAAACTTAAGCTGTCGATTGAACCCGTACCGATGAACGGGTTTACGTAATTGGTGTAATTTGACTTACTGCCATTGCTTTGAGCAAAGGAAAAAGTGTAAATAAAAATAACAAACACGGATAGGATTATTAATTTTCTTTTCATCTTTTTGCTAAAGTTTGTTAGTGATTTTATTTAATTAATAATTGTTAG
>JALWGH010000059.1 GCA_027013735.1 Melioribacteraceae bacterium | reverse complement strand
TGTCATTGCGAGGAAGGATTCCGACGATAGTCGGAAGACTGACGAAGCAATCTGTCGTTTATTCAACATTTGCTTTTTCAAAATACAGATTGCGTCGTTTCACTTCGTTCCGCTCGCAATGACTTCACCCTCGTCATTGCGAACCGCGACATCAGGAGCGGTGAAGCAATCTGTTGTTCATTTAGCTTTTGCTTTTTGGACAGACAGATTACTTCCCCCGCATTCTGTGGGACCGCAATGACAGTGGAGTGTCACAGATTGCCACGCTCCTCCGACAAGTCGGAGTGGCTCGCAATGACAGCTCAGGTGCTTTTTGGACAACCCCAAATGACAAACCATTCCGTTGCAAATCTGTTCATTGGTATCTGTTCACTTATTTTCTAATTTTCCACTTTCCATTTTCAACTTTCAACTAAATTAAGTTTTGCATCCAATAATACACTCCTCCAATTATCCAAGGTTCCCGTTTGGATGAATGGATGCGTGGATAACTGGATAGAATTATCGCAACTACTGGACAACAATCATTTTCGCTGTTCACTGTTATCTGTTCTCTGAACGGGGACGTCTCACGTCTCGCTTGTCGCGCCGGAGTTAAGCGAAGCGAAAACGAAGGCGGGCTTCTTGCCTGTCGCGGCGTAGTCCGAGCATAGCGAGGGCGAAGACGGACCTGTCGTGCCGTAGTTCCCGCAAATACGGGACAGTCAAGCAAAGCGCAGACGAAGGCGGGCTTCTTGCGTCTAGCGAAAAATCATTTCTTATTTCTGGTTTCTTATTTCTTCTTTTACCACCAACTTTAACCCAGCATCCAAAAGTTTCTATTCCAAACAAAAAGTTTTATTTTTCGCATTGTTTATTTGAGATCTTTTTACACTAATAAAATATTCAAAAAATGAATTGGTTAAATGATTTTGAGCAGGCGAAAGAAGAGGCTGTGAAAACACGCAAGCCGATACTGCTTCAATTTGAAAGAGAAAAATGTTCGGGCTGTAAAAAACTTTACGCATTGACTTACCCCGACAATACCGTGCAAGCGGAACTGGGTGAGTGGTTTGTCCCTTTGCAATTGGACATTTTACAAAATAGGAAACTCCGTTCGCAACTTTCGGCAATTTGGACACCCTCTTTCTACGTATTGGATTGGCGCGAAAAGCTTTATTTTTCTCACGACGGATATTTAAATGTTGAGGATTTCAGAGTTCTTCTGAGAATAGCTTACATTCATTTCCTCCTTCCACGCGGCAAATACCAAGAGGCAATTGACATTGTAAACGAAGCTGTTGAACTATTCCCAAACAATCCGAAAGCCCCGTCGTTATTATTCTTGCGCGGGAAGGCTGAATATTTGCATGGCTGGGACAAACCTTCTTTCCAAAAAACAATGTTGGAAATAATTGAAAATTACCCGGAAAGTCAGGAAGCACGAATGTGGCCCTGGATGGACGATTAAATTTTAATTTTTCTTAACAGTAAAAATATCCCTGTTTGCGTAAAGAGTTAAAGAGACCGCACGTGCAACCATAAACATCACAAGCGCAAGCCACAGTGCGTTATTTCCGAGAGCAGGCTTCAACAAATAATAAACGGGCAGGTAAAACACAAGCGTTGCAATCAACATTGTGTTGCGCATTGTGCTTGTTGCCGTTGCTCCGATGTAAATGCCGTCCCAAATAAACGAAACGGAATTTAAAACCGGAGTGAAGCTCGTCCAATAAAGATAGGACAATCCCAAAGCAATGACAGTTTTGTTGTTTGTAAATAAGCTTAAAATTTCATTGCCGAAAAACGTGTAGGCGAAAGTGAAAATCGCTGCAAAAACAAATCCCCAATAGAACAGGTAAAACACAACTCTGCGCAAAGTTGCCGTGTCTTGTTTCCCCTTGTATTTGCCGACAAGACTTTCCCCTGCAAAGGCAAAGCCGTCTATTGCGTAGGAAAGGATTACCCAAAGCTGCATTAAAATTGTGTTGGCGGCAAGAATATTGTCTCCGTAAACAGCAGACTCCGCCGTAAAAAAGCTAAGGGTAAAAATTAAAGCCAACGTTCTGAGAAAAATATCCGAGTGTACTTTGAAAAAGTTTTTTAATCTCTCGACGTCGGTCAGCATTTTAAATTTCATCCTTTTCAAATACTCGGGATATTTTTTTAAGAAAAGAAATAATGCCAACCCCAAGCCGAAGTATTGCGCTAAAACAGTTCCCAAGGCAACACCGTCGGATTTCATTCCGAATTGGAAAACGAAAAGTAAATCGAGAATAATGTTTAAGATGTTCACTGAAATTAACAGCACCATTGGGTATTTTGCATTTTGCATTCCGAGGAACCAACCGTGAAACACGTAAATCGCTAACGTTGCCGGAGCGGCGTAAATGCGAATATAATAGTAAGAGGAGGCATATTTAACAACATCTTCGGAGGCGTGAATCAGTTTGAAGGCAATGTCGTGAATCGGAATTGCAAGGGCAATCAATAACAATCCGCCTGCTATTGCCAAGGTCAAAGCCCGCATTGCAATGGCGGAAGTTTCGTATTCGTTTTTCTCTCCAAAGCTTTGTGCTGTTAACCCCGTTGTTCCCATTCTGAGGAACCCGAATCCCCAATAAATAAAATTAAAAATCATCGAGCCGATTGCAATTGCGCCAAGGTAGTAAACCTCTTTCAAATGTCCGACTACAGCCGTGTCCACCGAACTCAAAAGGGGTACGGAAAGATTGGTTAAAATATTCGGAATGGCAAGGGCGTAAATTTGCTTGTTAAGTTTTTTGTCCTTTTCGTTTTTGTAGGGGAGCAGATTCATTCGCCTCTATCCTTCCGCCGTTTCTTTTGCACGCGAATTTACCAGAAAAACCCCTGCAAGAATTAAAATAAGGCTTACTATGTGAAGGAGAAAAATGTCTTCCCCGTCAAGCATTCCCCAAACCAAAGCCGTAATCGGAATCAAATAAGTAACGGTGGAAGCAAAGACCGCCGACGTTAATTGAATTAACCTGTTAAGCAGAACCAATGCAAACGCGGTGTTTAATAATCCCAAAATCAGTATGTAACCTAAAGAAGCCAAAGCCTCGGGCTGGGAAACAATGCGTGTCGGAAAATCGGAAATGAGCAAATACAAAATTGCAAATCCACCGATTGAAAACATTTGCAGAGAAGTTAACACCGTGGCGTTTACATTCCGGAAAAGTCTTTTAACCATATTGGAACTAAAGCCGTAACAGACAGTAGCAAGCAGAACAAAGATTACGTAATAATTAAAAGTACCAAGACCGCCTCTGCTGTTTACCAATCCCAGCATCACGGCGCCCGCTAAACTTATTACAAGCCCGACAACTTGAAGTCCCCTTGCCTTTTCACGGAAAAACAAAACCCCGACAATCATTGTTGTAATCGGAGTAATCGAATTCAATATTCCCGTTAAAGAACTTGCCAAGCCCTGTTCCGCAAGCGGGAAGAAAGAAGACGGAATTAAATTGGCAACAACTCCCAAAGCGAGGTATTTTTTCCAATCCTTCAAAAAAATCTTTTTGAAATTTTTTAACGCAATCGGTAGTAGAGCGAAAAATGCAAATGTCAGTCTCAACGCCCCGACTTGCAAAGGGGTGAACGCATCGAGCCCGCGTTTAATTAAAATGAACGAACCTCCCCAAATAAGAGCAAGGGCAAGTAAAATTAACACAGGGACAAATTTTCCTTCATCTCCTTTTATTTTATTTAGAGCTTGGCTTTTCATTAAAATTTGATTTTACTTAAGTCGTTTAATTCCAAAACTTCCCACTCGGTAAGATTAAATTTTTTTTGAAATTTTTCCAAAAGATTGTTCCTAACAACCACAATTAAGTTTTTATTACTATTACGAATACTTTTGACGAGATTCTCAAGCAAAGGTTCAAATCCCGAACCTTTTAATTCAAGATGTCCGTATTCGTCAATAATAACAGTGCTTGAATCACCTTGGGCTTCGTTAAGCAGTAAATTTCTTGCCCAATCGAATGCTCCCTTGTCAAAAAAATATTTCCCGACTTGCAAAACTTCCTTTGTGTTGTCAGTCTTAACTTCAAGGATTTTTGTTTGACCGTTGCCGATATTCAGGAAGTGCCTTTTCCCCTTTATTTTCAATGTCAAAATGCCACTGCACTTGTTTTGCCTTGTAAAATCAAGCAGTACGCTTGTCTTGCCTTCTCCGACTTCTCCCGTTAAAATAAATGCCTTCATCCCTTTTGCTCCGACACAAGAGAAATTAACAACAGTAATTTCAGAAATTCTTTCACCCGTTCAATTCCCTTGAATTCTTTGGTCGATTCCTTTGCGTAACTCAATGCGCCGTTAAACTGCGGAAAAAGTTTAATCATCTCGTCAATGTCTTGCCAGTACTTTGATTTACCTTTGTCCGTAAATTTCATTAACAATTTCTTTGTTACGGGCGAAATCAATAAATACCACAGCAGTGTAATTCCTATTGCCCTTACGCTCATTATTAAAACGTCTGTCAATGCGTTTGCCTTCCAAGCGGGATTAAAATAAGAAAGGAGAACTAAAACCAAAATAAATAATAAGATTGATTTTGTTGCCAAGCGTAATTTTAATTTCTTTTTCTTTGAAGTTCTTTCAACGAGGTCAAGCTTTCCCAAATCTTCACTTAAAAATTCCGCCTGGTCTTTAATCCACAGCTTTAGCTTGTTCGCGGTAATTCCGAAATAAAAAGCTCCGGCAAGGTGAATCAAAACGTAAACCCCGATTAAAAGCCGGCTCAAACTAAACGAAGCGTTCGTGAATTTGAAAACTGTTGCCAGCACGTAATTGGTAAAAGAGTCAATTGACTCCCACAACGTAAAGCCGAATAAGATTGTCAGGACAAAAATTCTTTGAAAAGCCGAATAAATGCCCGCGCTTACCGAAAGCAAAACGGACGCAACTTTTCCCGAGCGGAAAGCGTTGAAAAATATTTGCCCCAAAGAACCCTCGACAAACACTGCAAAATAAGCGTTCAAGGGAGTGTGGGGACTGATTGTCCCCTTTATTATTAGCACTTCGAGGGTTGCTTTAAAAATTTCTTTTTTGCTTTTGCCGAATGTGTGGATTAAATTAATCAGAGAAACCGCAATGCCGCTGAGAAACAATCCTTTAAATGGAATTTTGAAAAGATGTAAAACTCCTCCCAGCGCCGCTTCGGAAAAAGCCCAGAGAGACTTTGCTCTTAAAAGAATTACGGAAGAAGACCTATCGCTTTCCGAATCCGTTAAATTTTTATTTTCTTCTGCCGTCTGTTTCCCTTCGCTATTCCTTAAACATCTTCACAACAGGTTTGCCTTTGTCCGTCACGTAAGCTCTGAACATTCCCGGCGTATTAAATACGCTAACAATATTGCCATATTTGTCGATTCCAATCATTCCGCCTTCGGCTTTTTGTTCAACTAATTTTTTCATTATTACTTTTTGCGCCGCTTGTTTTAAGGAAAGTTTTTTGTACGCCATTAAGGCGGAAATGTCGTAAGCCACAACATTGCGGATGAAATACTCACCCTGTCCGGTGCAGGAAATTGCGCACGTGTTATTATTGGCGTAAGTGCCTGCGCCTATTATCGGCGAATCCCCGATGCGCCCGAATTTCTTAAACGAAATGCCTCCCGTGGAAGTCCCCGCTGCAAGGTTGCCGGACTTGTCGAGCGCGGCGCAGCCTACCGTGCCGAATTTCTTAAATTTACTCTTGCTTACCGAAGCAGACTTTTTCCGTTTCCGCTCAAGATATTTTTTGTATTGCTCCAATCTTCGCTTGGTGTAAAAATAGTTATTTGGAACAGGTTTCAAGCCCACCTCCTCGGCAAACTTGTCCGCTCCTTCGCCGCCCAAAAGTACGTGAGGCGAAAACTCCATTACCTTTCGTGCTGCAGTAATGGGATTCTTAACGTGTTTTACTCCTGCCACCGCGCCTGCGTTGAGTGTTTTCCCGTCCATTATTGAAGCGTCTAACTCGCAAGTGCCGATGTCAGTCATTACTGCACCCTTGCCTGCATTGAACAAAGGTGAATTTTCCAAAACGTTAATTACTTTTTCAACGGCGTCAAGAGCGCTGCCGTTGTTTTTTAGCACATTGTAACCGGTCATTAAAGCTTCTTTCAATTTTTCCTTGTATTGCTTTTGCATGTCTTCCGGCAAATTTTCAGGAGTAATGTTTCCTGCTCCGCCGTGAATAACCAAGCCGAAATCAATCTGTTTCTTTTCAACTCTTGCGGGCTTGTTTTCCTTTAGGCAGGAGCTAAAAAGAAACGCTAACGAAAAAACTAAAACCGTTAATATTGTTTTTCTCATTCCACCACCTGCGTGTTTATTAACAAACAAAATTTATTTGTCGCCGTTAAGAATTATCGGGAGCCCGTCTTTACCGCTGCCGATTACAATGATTTTAGTGTTCGGTGAATTGGCAAGTTTTTCGGTAGCCTCAATGCCTTTCCATTTAAGCAGCTGCTCGTTTATTCCTTCCGAAACAATGTGCTGAAAATCCGCAATTCCTTTTGCCTCTATTCTCTTACGCTCGGCTTCCTGTTTTTCCTTCTTCAAAACAAAAACCATTCGTTGGCTTTCCTGCTCGGCTTTCAATTTTTCTTCGATTGCCTGTGTTAACCTGTTAGGCAGCACTATTTGACGAAGCGGAGCGGCTTCAACTAAAATTCCACGCTTGCCAACGATGTTCTGCAACTCGCTTACAATTTCCGATGCGAGCTTTTCGCGCGAAGCCGTGTAAAGCGCTTTAGCCTCGTAGCGCGCCGTCACTCCTCTCACAACGGAGCGGAACTGTGGGATCAAAACAATGTCCCTGTAATTCGGCCCGATTGACTTGTAAATAATATTCGCCTTGTCAGGATTGATTCTGTAAAGCAAGCTGATTTCCAAATCCACCGTCAAGCCTTCCTTGGAAGGAACTTTCATTGTCTCTTTGATTTCCTGTGTCTTAATCGAAAACTTAACCACTTTTGCCATTGGGTTAACGATGTTAACGCCGGCTTTCAGAGTATTGTCGCTAACGTTGCCGAGGAAATCCACCACTCCTACCGTGCCGGCAGGAATAACCGTAAATAATTGAACCGCGGCAACGGCAATTATCACAACCCCAATAATATTAGCCCACAACGATTCCTGCTTTTTGCCGGTGCGTTTAAGATTCCTGCCGGCAAAAAAGACGATGAGTGCAATTACTACAAGTAAAATGAATTCCATTTTTCTCCCTTTCTATTTAATTATTTCTTTAATTAACTTAGGTTTTCTAACACGTTTGTTTTCAATTGTCAGAGCGTTGAAATATTTTTCCCCTCCGAGGGACAATCCCTTTTTGCTGTCGGAAAAAAGCTCGGCAAACGTTTCGCCTTTTTGCACGGCGTCGCCGATTTTCTTACGGATAATAATTCCCGCTTTCGGATCGATTACATCCTCCTTGGTTTTGCGCCCTGCGCCCAATTCAAGAGCAGCCATCCCGATTTCGTAAGCATTCATTTTCGAAATCACTCCGTCAGTTTCCGAGCGAAGGATTTTTTTGTACTTGGCAGGCGGATATTTTTCGGGATTCTCGATGTAGGAAACGTCGCCGCTTTGTGCTTTCACAAGCTCCTTGAATTTTTCAAACGCCGCACCGGAGTTAATCATTTCCCTTGCAATTGAGTTCCCTTGCTCAAGCGTTCTTGCTTTTTTACCCAAGTAAATCATTGCCCCCGCAAGCGTAATCGAGAGCTCGGTCAGGTCGTTTTGAATTTCTCCTTTCAATGCAAGAACGGATTCGTAAACTTCAAGCCAGTTACCAACGTAATTACCTAACGGTTGATTCATATCCGTAATGAAAGCAATTACTTTTTTATTAAAAGCCTTTGCCGTTTCCATTAAAGAGCTGGCAAGTTTTTTTGCATCCCTGAAGTTTTTCATAAACGCACCGTTTCCGGTTTTAACGTCAAGCACAAGTCCGTCAATTCCTTCCGCCAACTTCTTGCTCATAATACTGCCGGTAATCAAAGGAATGGATTCAACCGTTGCGGTAACGTCACGGAGCGCGTAGATTTTTTTGTCTGCAGGAGCGATGTCCTTAGTCTGTCCGATTAAAACAAGTCCGTGTTTCTTCAACGTGCGTTTGTAGGCTGCAATGTTCAAGTCCGTTCTGAATCCGGGGATTGATTCCAATTTGTCGAGCGTGCCTCCGGTGTGTCCCAAGCCGCGCCCTGAAATCATCGGGACTTTAACGCCTGCTGCGGCAACAATCGGCGCAAGGATTAAAGAGGTTTTGTCTCCCACTCCGCCTGTGGAATGCTTGTCGATTTTTACGCCGTCGATGTTTGAAAGGTCTAATACTTTTCCGCTGTAAAGCATTGAGCGTGTAATGTGCGAAGTTTCCGCTTTTGTAAATCCCTTTAAGAATCCCGCCATTAAAAATGCCGAAAATTGGTAATCGGGAATTTTCCCCTTTGCGTAGTTTTGAATTAGAAAATCAATTTCCTCTTGCGTCAGTTCTCCGCCGTCTCTCTTCTTTTTTATTATTTCAACGGTGTTCATTCTTTCTCTTTGATTTTATTAAACAATAGCTAAATATAAATAATAGATGCGAAATGACAAACATTTCGTTTGTGGAGATTCTCGTTAGCCACAGGTTGCACCATGCGGGATTGGTAAATCCGGTGATTCAAATCACCCTTGTGACAATTATCACGACAAAAAAAATTTGTTTTTTTCAAATTGCCTTCCAAAAAACAACAATCAGGGAGAAATAGAAATGAAAAAGTTAACCGTTTTACTGATGCTTTTATTAGGAGTAAATGCTTTTGCACAGCATGCTCCTATTGCAGAGCCGGTTTACGGTGGTTACATTGAGGACATTGACGCAATACCGATAACCGCTGATTCAACGCGGGTGTTTATTGCGACCCGCAGTGCAAACGGAATGTTTTACACGGATATTGATAATTCGGGCGGTGCGCCTGCGTTTACCTCTTTCACCGTTGTCCCGGATTTCGACGTTACTCATCCTTCATCCTACATTAAGTGTCTTGCTGCCGACGAAAATTCACACGAGGTTTTTGCTGCCTTCGAATTCAGAGGATTAGTCGGAGCAAACTTAACTCCAGGTTCACTGTACACTATTGAGCGTGAACCCGTTGAAGCTGTTGAGGCGTATTACGGTTATCTTTTCTACTTAAAATTAGTCGGGCCCGATGCAATGCTTTACTATGCGCCAATCAGCTCAAGCGGTGTTGTAGGAACGGCAAACAGTGTTCTGGTTCAAGCAGGTTACACATGGTCGCCCCGTTTTAAGATTAGAATAATTGTAAATCCGTCAAACAATCACGTTTACGTTTTCATCCCGGGTTCTCCGCCGGTTATTTACGAATCCTCCGATGCTTACAACTCTTTCAGTTCAACAACCACATTTAGTCTTGTCCCGATTAACGACTTGATTACCTCCGGGCATGATTACGTTTCAATGGGCATTGCACCGGACGGAAGATTGTTTGCTGCGGCTTACACGGGGGACAGCCACTCGTTCAATGCGTGGATGGCTTACACAGATTATGACGGTGACCCTTGGACAATTAACGTCGTAACGACCGACATCGGCAGAGGGAAATTCTCCATCGTAGGTACATCGTCGAACTACTATGTTTATTACAGCCGCGCTGCAAGCGACGACAAAGGGGCTACTTGGAAATACGAGTTTATTCACGCTGACGGCGCCGTTGCAGGCGATCCGAACAATCCCACTTATTCTTACGGCCGCAGCGACTGGGGCATGGATTTGTTCGGTTTGTCATCGGGACGAACGGAAATAAACGACGGCATTCAAGCCGTGGAAGTTAAAGCTCTTGGAATGAATGTGGGCAAAGATCAAGCTTGGGTTGCCACCAAATCGGGAATTTGGCACGTTACGCATTACGGTTCGCCTTCGCCTACTTGGTCGGGCGCTCCCATTTGGCCTCAAGGCGACAGCTACCCCTATTCTTCTGCAGTTTGCACACCCTCCGGCGACACGGTTTACGTTGGAAACATTGGCGGAAAACTTTACCGCTACGAGGCTTCCAGCGGGACACCGGACGACCCCGCAAATTGGGAAAAGATTTTTGATGCCGAAACAATTTCCCTCCCAAGCTGGACGTGGACTTACGGAACTCGCGTTTCGGCTATTTCAATAGATCATTCGTCAGCAACGGAGAGAATATTCATCGGGCTTTACGACGACGAAGATTGGGACGAAACCACGGAACATTACGGTGGTGTCTTTGTTGGCGAAAATACTTCTTCCGGCTGGAATTGGTACGAAATTACAAGCTCTTCCGTAATTCCCGACGGCATTGACGTTAACGATATTATTAACGTCGTCGAGGGCGGGCACAAAGTTCTTTACGTTGCCGTGGAACGCAATACCAGCTACACTCCCACGGTTAACGGCGTTTACAGAATGGAAGAAACTTCCCCGGGGAATTGGACTGTGACGCAAGACCTTTATTTAAGTGCGAGCTATCCTCTTGCCGCTTCGATTCTTGACATTGCCAAATCTCCCAACGACACTATTTACGTTTGCGGAACGGATGCTTCTACGTCAAACCCGACCATTTACAAAAAAGCAATTGGGGATACTTATTGGACTACTCTTTCCTCCACATTAGGCGGCCCATGGGATATTGCACGTTCGATTACAGCCGATCCGGCAGGGAATATTTACGTTGCCGTCAACAATAAAATTTTCGAATACACGCTTGCCACGGCAACATGGTCGGTTTACGCTACGTATCCATTAGGAACGGAAATCAATTTCATTTACTACGACGATTTGCTCGTTGGAACGGGAACAGGGCTTTACGTTCACCCGACAACGCCAAACGCAGTTGAGGAAACAAAAAATGAAATGCCTTCACGTTTTACGCTTTCACAGAACTATCCTAATCCTTTTTCTGCTGGCGGGGGAACAAGCACCCCGACAACTACAATTAAATATTCCATTCCTGCCGTAGGGACAGCTCATGAGCTGTCCCTACAAACACGGTTAATTGTTTACGACATTCTTGGTCGAAAAGTTGCCACCCTCGTAAACAAAACCCAAGCTCCCGGAAATTACTCAGTGCAATTCAACGCAGAAAATCTTCCGAGCGGGATTTATTTCTACACATTGCAAGCAGGCAATTTTGTTAAAACAAGAAAAATGATTTTGTTGAAATAAATAATTCTTCCTAAGAATAGCAGAGGCGGCTTTCGAGCCGCCTTTGTTATTTCATAATTAAAGTTTAATAAAGCTCTGCTTGTGCTTTTTCCCGTTTGCTGTTTTCAGAATTTTTCCTTAAATTATTCTTTAAATATTATGCTCCTCCCAATCTTCTCATTACCATTCTTTAGGGAAGTTGACAGACTAATAGTCGTTTAACTGTCAATTAATACCTCCTTAAAAAGAATATTGGCAGAATCTTAAAATTCATTATGGAGGTTTTTTATGAAACGCTCGATGATTTATTTTATTATTCTTTCCTTTTTTACCTCAAGTATTCCCGCTCAAAATTCATTAAAGAAATCATTAGACGATCCGGCGTTGACCTTGTACCGCAGGATTCCTGACGGAATATGCAAAACGGTTTTTGTTGTTGACACATTTATGTATATGGGAAACGGTGCTGCGGTGGATATTTACGGCATATCAGACCCGGCAAATCCTCACAAATTGGGCAGATTGGTAACTCCCGCTGTTGTCAAGAAGATATTTGTTAAAGATAAATTGGCATTTATTGCAGAGATGAAACACGGAATATTCATTGCCGATGTAACAAATCCGGCTGAGCCAGAGTTGGTCGGCTCTTACAAATACTACAATTCTTCACACCTAAACGGCTTGGCGGAAGACGTTTTTGCAAAAGGCGATTATGCTTACATCGCTTACGGAGAGGAAGGATTAAGAGTTATTGACGTAAGCGTTCCTTCAAATCCTACGGATGTGGGAGTTATTTTAAATGACAACAAAAATTTAACTTACGCTTACGCTGTGGACGTCGTTGGTAATTATGCTTACGTTGCCAACGGCGGTTACGGTATGAACGTTATTGACGTTAGCAATCCCGATTCGATGAAGCAAGTCGGAGCTTTTGAAAATAGCGGGGTTTATCCCTCGATAAACGACATTTGTGTAGTTGACACAATTGCCTATTTATCCTCGGACTGGAGGGGCTTGACGGTAGTAAATATTAGCGATCCCACAAATCCCGTTGAAACAGATTCGTATAGTCCCGGGGATATTACGATTTCCGTTTTTGCTGAAGGAGACTATGCTTACATAACTCAAGCACCGGCTTATGGAGCATCTGATACCACAGTTGGTTTGACAGTGTTGAATGTAAGTGACCCTTACAACATAACGGATGCCGGAGAATATATTACGGAAGGTTATCCCTATTCCGTTTTTGCCAAGGACAGTTTAATTTTTATTGCCGATGGAGGAATGGTAGAAGTTCTTTCTCGTACTTCTTCAGCATTAAAAAAGAATATTCCCGTGAGCAATAATACTTTAAGAAAGCTTGATGAAAGTTTGAAAATATTCAAGGAAATTTCAGGATTAGGGGACTTGCAATTTGTTAGTTATTCAGAGCAAGACTATGGCATTTATGCCTCAAAAAATAAAATCCTTTTTACATTTGATTATTCTGACAACGAGGAATATGAAATAATGGATGAACTTAAGTTAGAAGGTACTTTATTAAATATTAAAACAGTTAATGTGACAATCGAGAAAGATAAGGATACTTATGAATATTATACCTATCTCCATATAATAACAACTAAGGGTTATTTTTTATATCAGACAACAGAAAATGATCAGGGGATAGTTGTAAAGTTAATTCGTAAAGCGACAGATTTAGAAGAAACGTTGAAATGTATGGAGGTTGATAATCAAAAAATCGCGATTTGTTCTGATGATAAACTTCACGTCCAAGATAATACCGATCCGACAAATACTAATCCCAATGAGGGAACAATAGATATTGAAAAGAAGCCTGCTGATGTTTGCTTTGATGAGAATAATAATATTTATGTTTTGGAGCAGATACCCTTTGGGGGAGCACTTTTGGAAGTATTTAACGCAACGGATATTAATAATTTAACAAAGGTTTCCTCTGTTAACTTATCGGCAAACTCTTACTTGGAAGCAATGGATTTTTCCTTTCCGCTTATTGTTTTTGTCGGAAGCGACCCAATTCAGGCGAACAAAGAATATGTAGGCATAATTGATGTTTCAAATCCCGCAGAGCCACAATTTATCAGCGAGCGCTCTTTTGAAGGGGGTGGCAAAGATGTTGAATTTCTTGACTCTCCCGAAGAATGTTGTGTGGCGGAAGGAGAAAACGGAATTTCTTTGTTCGACCTTTCGGACCCAACCAATATTAAAAAAACAGAAAATCATCCTACAGGCGGCGAGGCAAAATGCGTTTATGTAAGTTCTATTGAACCTTCCCCTCCGTGGAGCAACACAAAGAGAACAGCAAAAACATATTCCGATTCCGCCCTTTATATTTTTGTAGCAGACGGCGGTGACGGCGCATACATTTACAAGTACGAAACAACCACAAAAGTCAAAGGAACAAATAATCAACCAATTAAATTTGAGCTGTTTCCAAATTACCCGAATCCGTTTCCTGTTGATGCAAGGTCAAGTACCCCAACAACAACAATCAAATATTCAATCCCTGCCGTAGGGACAGCTCATGAGCTGTCCCTACAAACACGGCTAATTGTTTACGACATTCTTGGTCGGAAAGTTGCAACCCTCGTAAACAAAACCCAAGCTCCGGGAAATTACTCAGTGCAATTCAACGCAGAAAATCTTCCGAGCGGGATTTATTTCTACACATTGCAAGCAGGCAGTTTTGTTAAAACAAGAAAAATGATTTTGTTGAAATAAAATCAATTCCACAGATTGAAGCTGTTGTAACTTGAATCACTTCGGAGTTCTTCCGGAAACTATGCCCTCCGCAGATTGCGAGCAATCTGCGCTATGCAAAACAAGCTATCCAATAATCCAAACATCCAATTATCCAAGAGTCCCGTATGGGCGAGTGTGCGAGTGCTTTTGGATGCTCCGCCTTCTTCCGCATTCTGCGGAATTCGGCACGACAGGTTGGATGAATGGATGGAATGAATGAGATTATTGAGCAATAATCATTTTTCTCTGTTAACTGTTCTCTGTTCTCTGAATAAGGCGTCTTGCTTGTCGCGCCGAAGTCAAGCAAAGCGCAGACGAAGGCGGACGTCTAGCGCAGAGTCTATTTCTTATTCCTCGTTTCTTCTTTCTTATTTTACCACTTCTTGCATTAAAATATTCTTCCCCTTTTTCTAAGAAAAGAATTATTCCCTGTAATCTGTTTCCCGTTTTTAGTAATTTTCCACAATTAAAAAATACTTTTACGGTCGGTTAATGCCCAAGTTAATGAAATCCGCTTCCAAAGACCTCACGAAAGGACCTTTGGGCAAACAAATAATAATGATGACCATACCGATGATTTTCGGTTCGTTGGGCACAATGATCTTTAACCTTGTGGATACTTTCTTTATTGGGCAGTTGGGCACAAAGCAACTTGCTGCAATCAGCTTTACTTTCCCCGTTGTAATGATTGTAATGAGCATTTCAATCGGATTGGGAACGGGAGCAACATCCTTGATTTCAAATGCAATCGGGGAAAAACGGCACGACAAGGTTAAGAACTACACCTCACAAAGTTTGCTTTTGTCTTTTCTGATTGTAATTATTCTTGCGCTTGCGGGAATTTTAACAATCGATCCCGTTTTTAAGCTAATCGGGGCAAAAGGCGAACTACTGAAAATGACGAAAGATTACATGACCATCTGGTACATCGGCGCACCTGTTGTAATAATTCCTATGATTGGCAACAGTGCAATCCGCTCAACGGGTGACACAAAATTACCGAGTTTAATAATGTTGGTCTCAATCGTAATAAATATTATTCTCGATCCGATTCTAATTTTCGGGATGTTCGGGCTGCCGCGTTTGGAACTAAAGGGTGCGGCAATTGCAACGGTAATTGCAAGATCATTCACGCTTGTTTTTGCACTTTGGCTGCTTTACAAAAAGTTGGATATGATTACTTTCAAGCTACCTTCCTTAGCGGAAGTGTGGCAGAACTGGAAAAGTCTTTTGAGAATAGGTTTACCCGCCTCGGCAACAAATCTTGTGTTTCCCATTTCAATGGGTGTAATTACCGCTTTAATTGCATTGCAGGGGGCGGAAGCTGTAGCGGCTTACGGCGTTGCGGCGCGCCTTCAGGGATTTTTGCTTGTTGTGGTAATGTCCCTTGGAATTTCCCTTGGACCTGTAACCGGACAGAATTGGGGCGCTAAGCGGTACGACCGCACAATAATGGCTGCAAAGTTTTCACTCCGTTTTGTTGTTGCTTGGGGACTATTTGTCTGGTTAATAATGCTCTTCCTTGCCAAACCGCTTGCCGCACTTTTTAACAACAATCCGAAAGTAATTTCCATTGTTGCTCTCTATTTTACAACGGTAGCTTGGTCGTTTGGATTCAGAGGGGCACTGCGTATTTCAACAACAATGTTAAACATTATTAATAAACCTTTTGACTCGGCGTTGCTTAATGTTTTCCAGTCAATTATTCTTCTTATTCCTTTGGCATTTCTTGGAAATCATTTCTTCGGTTTGGTTGGAATATTTAGCGCGCTGGTGCTTTCCAACATTATTGCCGGCTCTGCCGGTTACGCCCGGCTAATGCACATAATGAAAAAGAAACTTGAAGAGAGTAAAATTTCAACTGCCGAAGTCTGAATGTTCGGAATTGATTGTCCTCGTCTAACTTCTTGCGTTTCACCATTTCTCAGTTTTCCACGCAAAGGACGCAGAGGTTTTGCGCAGAGGACACAGCAAAATTTGCATTCTAACTTTCAATTTTCAACTGATTACGGTACAAGTTTAAAACTGGTGGCAAAAGATTCCTAATGGTTTTCAATTTAATTAAACGTTTTGTCACGATTTTTGCTGCCCCGCCAACGGCGGTGGACAACACAAACGAGCCGGCCAAAAATCGCGC
>JALWGH010000058.1 GCA_027013735.1 Melioribacteraceae bacterium | reverse complement strand
TCGTAAGCGGCTTTGGAAATTTGAATCCAATGCTGTCCGCCGGCAGTGAAATCAACAACGTTGTTGTACATTAAAAATAAAACTATCGGCATTAAAAATATCCAACCGAAAACTCCGCCGGAAAATGTTATTGCAGATAATCTGAAACCGATGATGTAACCGACACCGAGAAATGCAGGGGAGGCGGCAGGGCTTTGTACGTAAAAACCGCTCTGCTGTTTGATTGTTGTAATAGCGGTTCCTTTGCCGGAAAGCAAACTAATTTTGGAAGCGCCCATTTTCCAAAAGCCTTTTACGGTGTCTTTAATAAGTGTAATTCCGTTCGGATTTTTGAAAACTTCAATTACCGAACCGAGTAGCAATGTCCAGAGAACGTATTTGGCGCCGGTTTTCCCGCCTTGCCCTGCTTTCACTATTTCCGTACACGCCTGACTTTCGGGGAAGGGGAGTGATTGATCTTCTACAAGCGTTTTCCTTAAAATTGTAATAAGCAAAACACCAAGCACGCCGCCTACAAGCATTAGAATAGTGCTTTCCCAATAATTAAAATCAGACCAAACGCCGCTCAGAACAAAAGCAGGGATGGTAAAGATTGCCCCTGCTGCAAGGGCTTCGCCTACGGAGGCGGTTGTTCGTGCAATGTTTTCTTCGAGGACGTTACCTTTAAAAACACGAAGCACTGCCATTGCAATTACCGCGGCAGGGAAGGTGGCTGCAACGGTCATTCCGGCTTTTAGTCCCAAGTAAGCATTTGCAGAGCCGAGAATCATTGCAAGAATAACGCCCAAAGAAACTGCTTTGAAGGAGAGTTCCTTCATTTCCGTTTCTGGCGGTACGTACGGCTTAAAACCTTTGTTAGTCAATTTAAAAACCTCCTATGATTGTGATTTGTTGTTCGCTTAGTAAATCCGGAGTTAAGAGGAGAGTTGGTTTCATAAAAACATCGGGATGTTTTGTGAAGAGGAATTATTATTTGTGTTGTAATCCGCTTTTAATTTTGAGGTGAAATATTTTTCGGTAATAGATCTAATCAATTTACCACACAGAGATTATTAACAAAGCGTTTGAAAAGTTTGATTAAAATTAAGTTCAAAAATAATAAAAATTTGGTATTCTTTCTTTTTTTAACAGGGGGAAAAAATAGAAGAAAGAAGAAACGAGAAATAAGAAATTTCTTTTCGCTAGACGCGAGAAGCAAGACGTCCGCCTTCGTCTGCGCTTTGCTTGACTACGGCGCGACAAGCGAGACGTCCTAATCAGAGAACAGTTAACAGTGAACAGAGAAAATGAAGATTGAGAAATTGCTCTAAAGTGATTTGTCATTTGTCCTCTCTTTCAGAAAGGCAGGCCCGCAGCTCCGCTTGCGGGACGTCATTCATTGTGGTAGAATTGATTAGAGTTGTAAAAGCAAGATTAAATCGTAGCGCGGATTGCTTGCTACGTAAGGAGTTCATTCGGAACAATCTGCATCCAGAGTTTGCCCGAACGGCAAAATACGATTATCAACAAACTGTGCAATGCATTGCCGTTTGCTTTAGCAAACGGGGGCAAGAGAACAAAAATAAACATGGCTTTAGCCTCATTCAATTTTAATTGAGAGTTCAAATAATGGGGCTAAAGCCCATTAAGTTTGTTGTTGTTTCCCCGC
>JALWGH010000057.1 GCA_027013735.1 Melioribacteraceae bacterium | reverse complement strand
GTAGGAGACAAAGCATAGAGCAGGAAAGAGCTCCAGCGGAGCGGCATTTCGTTAATCACAGGTTCCAACTTGTGGTTGCCACGACAATTTTTAATCGTAAAATATTATTATTTGTCTTTTTTTTATGTTTCAAAAATATTATATTGCAAATAAGAAATAGACCGAAAACCGGCGGAATTGTAAAGACAGGCTTGTTGTAATCAACGACTTCCGATGAAAATGCTCCGTTTGAGTGTTATTCCTAAGTGAAAGATTAAATTAAATAAATACAAAGACATAATTAACTTTCATTTAATAAACATCAGGGAGCGTTTATGAAGAAACTCACCATTATTTTTCTGTTCTTATTCGTTGCAGGACTCACCGGTTATTCCTACTCTCAAGATTCCAAAGTTGCCGGCAAGTGCATGACCTGCCACAAGGAAAAAACTCCGGGTATTTACGAGCAATGGAGTAAATCCAAACATGCGTTAAACAATGTCACATGTTTGAGTTGCCACAGCGCAAACAAAAGCGACAAGGACGCTTTCTTTCACGAAGGAGCTTACATCGCCACAATAGTTACGCCGAAAGACTGCGGTGTTTGCCACGAAAAAGAAATGAAGGAAGTTAACAATTCCTACCACGCTACAGCCGGAAAAATACTTGAATCCAAAGATGCCTACCTTGGGTACGTCGGAGGCGGAACACCTGTTGTAATGACCGGCTGCGAAAGCTGCCACGGCACAAAAATTTTGATTGACGAAAATGCCCCGAACAAACTTTCGCGGCGGACTTGGCCCAACGGCGGAATTGGAAGAATTAATCCGGACGGCTCTTTGGGAAGCTGTACCGCTTGCCACACACGCCACGAGTTTTCCGCAGCGCAAGCCCGACAGCCCGAAGCCTGCTCCAAATGCCATTTGGGTCCCGATCACCCGCAAAAAGAAATTTACGCCGAAAGCAAACACGGCAACGCTTATTACACTCACAAGGATGAGATGAACCTCAAGTCCGACCGCTGGGTTGTGGGCGTTGATTACGCGGCAGCTCCTACCTGTGCAACCTGCCACATGTCCGCCACAAGGACACAAAAAGTAACCCACGACGTCGGACAAAGAATAATGTGGACACTTCGTCCGCCGATTTCCAAATTCAAACCCAACGCAAAACAGAAACGCAAAAATATGAAAGACGTTTGTCTTACCTGCCACAGTCCGCGCTTTGTTGACGGGCATTTCATCCAGTTCGATGCAACCGTACGCCTTTACAACGAGAAGTTTGCAAAACCTGCTACTGCAATCATGAAAATGATTAATAAAAAAGGTTTGAAAAAGCACAAAGCAAACTTTGCCAACGATATCGACTGGTATTACTGGGAGCTCTGGCATCACGAAGGAAGAAGAGCGCGCCACGGCGCTGCAATGATGGGGCCGGACTACGCTTGGTGGCATGGGATTTACGATGTGATTCACAATTTCTATTTCAAATTTTTACCTGAAGCAAGGAAGTTTAACGACAAAGACGTTAACGCTTACATCGACAATCTTTTGAAGAACGACCCGATGCACCAATGGTTCTCGCAGAAATCAACTACCGAGTTGAAAAAAGCAATCAGAAGCGGAGAACTTCAAAAGATTTACTCCAACCTTTTCAAAGAAAAATAGCAGGTAAAA
>JALWGH010000056.1 GCA_027013735.1 Melioribacteraceae bacterium | reverse complement strand
ATTTGTTGTAAAAGTGTGCGCTTTAATTTTAGCTTTGAAATCCCGTAAGTGAAAAAATAGAAAAATTTAGCTAACTTTAATGTTCTAATTTTTTAAAAAACTAAAAATGCAAGAATACCAGCTCAGCGAAAGAGAAAAGGCGATATTGCGATACGTAATTCACCAGTTTATTTTGACCGCAAGTCCGGTTGGCTCCCGCTTTATTTCCAAGCGGTACAACGTAGGACTTTCGCCGGCAACAATTCGCAATATTATGGCGGATTTGGAGGAGAGCGGATTTTTAACTCACCCGCACACTTCCGCCGGACGCGTGCCTACGGACAAGGGCTACCGCTTTTACGTGGATTCGCTAATGGAGCCTCCGATGCTGAGCAAAAGAGAAAAAGAGCTTATTGATTCCAAGCTGGAAAATATTTCCGGCGATACGGACGAAACGTTAAAAGTAACTTCCGGAATTTTAAGTGAAATTACCGACTTACTTGCTTGCGTCACTTATCCCAAGTTTGAAAATTCCGTGTTGCAAAAAATTCAAATTGTCAGAATTTCTTCAACGCGGATATTGGTTGTTCTTACGATTAAATCCGGCTTAATAAGAACCATTACCTTCGAGATTGACCACAAAATTAAATCTTCCAATCTCGATGCGGTTCAACGGCTGCTTAACGAAAGACTTGCCGGTTTAACCTTCAGGGAAATCAGAGCAAGTTTTAAAGAGAGAATCAAGGATTATTACAAAAAGGATTTAAAGCCGATTATTCGTTTATTAATCGATTCGGCGGACAAAATTTTCACCGATTTCAAATCGGCGGAAAAATCGGTTATTGCCGGCGCAAAAAATATTTTAAAGCAGCCGGAGTTTGTGAGTCACGATTCGTTCAAAAGCATCATTGAACTTATTGAAGACAGGGAAGTAATTATTCACATAATGGACGAAAAACTTTCGGAGGACAAAGACGGAATAACCGTTACAATAGGAAAAGAAACGGGCGATGAAAAACTTACCGATTACAGTTTGGTCGCAAAGGAATATTTAATCGGGGATGCAAAGGGCGCCGTTGGAATAATCGGGCCCAAAAGAATGCAGTATCCCAAAGCCGTTGCGGCTGTAATTTACATTGCCCAACAACTGTCGAAAGAATTGAAAAAGGAAAAATAGAAAGGAGATGGAAAGATGACAAAAAAAGAGAACGAAGTAAAAGAAAAGGAAAAGGCGGAAAAACACGAGAATAAACATTCTTCAAAAAAGACTGAAAGTAAAGAGATTAAGAAATTAAAAGAAAAAATAAAAGAACTCGAAGCCGAAAGGGACGAGCTTAAAGAATCTTTACTGCGTAAGGTTGCGGAATTTGAGAACTACAAGAGGCGGACGGAAAACGACCAAGTGAATTTAATCAAATACGCCGCCGAGCCTTTTATTGTTAGCGTCCTTCAGGTTTACGACGATTTGGAACGCTCAATTAAACACGCCGAAGAATCGGACGACATCAACTCTTTGAGAGAAGGACTTAAACTTGTGTTCAACAAGTTTACTAAAATTCTCGAAGAGCAAGGAGTGGAAAAAATAAAAGCAAAAGGCGAACCGTTCGATTTTAACCTTCACGAAGCTTTAATGCAGCAGCCTGCCGAGGGCGTTGCTCCTCACACGGTTTTGGAAGAAATCGAACCGGGTTACAAATACAAAGACAAAGTAATCCGTCATTCGAAAGTAATCGTCAGCCAAGAGGTTGCCGAAACCAATAACGAAGATGTGAATGACAACGACGACAAAGGAAATGATTAATGAATAAACGGGATTATTACGAAGTTCTCGGCGTAAGCAGGACTGCAACGAAGGAAGAAATCAGGAAGGCTTACAGAAAGTTAGCAATGCAATACCACCCCGACAGAAATCCCGGGGACAAGGAAGCCGAAGAAAAATTCAAGGAAGCCGCTGAAGCCTACGAAGTGCTTAGCGACGACAACAAACGCGCTAAGTACGACCGCTTTGGCCACGACGGATTGCACGCACAAGGTTTTCAAGGTTTTTCGGACATCAACGATATTTTCAGTCACTTTTCCGACATCTTCGGCGGAGCGTTCGGAGGAGGAGGCGGTTCGATTTTTGACGAATTCTTCGGGCAAAGCAGCGGCGGACGTACGCGCAGCCGGCACTCTGCAAGGACAGGCACACCCGGCTCGGATTTAAAAATCGATTTGAAGCTTACGCTCGAAGAAATTGCTTCCGGCACAACTAAGAAAGTAAAAATCAAAAGGTACAACAAGTGTTCGGTTTGTAACGGCACGGGGGCTAAAAGTCCCAACGCTTTTAAGACTTGTTCCGTTTGCGGCGGCTCGGGGGAAGTGCGTCAGGTCTCCCGCTCCATTTTCGGGCAGTTCGTTAACATCAGCACTTGCTCCAATTGCAACGGCACGGGCAAAGTAATTTCCGACCCTTGCCCGGCTTGCAACGGTGACGGCAGAGTTTACGGAGAAGCAACAATCAAGATTCAAGTTCCTGCCGGAGTAACCGAAGGTAGTTACATGACCATTCGCGGCGAAGGCAATGCCGGTAAGAACGGCGGCGAAGCCGGAGACGTAATAGTTGTGTTTCACGAATTGCCCCACGAATATTTTTTACGCGACGGCGACGACGTAATTTACGATTTGTACTTGAGCTTTCCCGAAGCGGCTTTGGGAACGGAAGTAGAAGTTCCCACTCTGAAAGGCAAAGCAAAATTAAAAATTGCTCCCGGAATTCAACCCGGCAAACTTTTGAAAATGCGGGACAAGGGGATCCAGCATCTTCAAAGACACGGCGCCGGAGACCAGCTCGTAAGAATTAACATTTACGTTCCGAAGAAACTGAATTCCGAGGAAAAAGAATTACTGAAAAAACTACAGAAGATGCCGAATATTAAAGTTCCTTCTTGAAGCGGAGGAAAAAATAAAACGGTTTGAAAAAATAGCTTTAAAATTAAGGCTTACCAAAACAGAGGCGAAAACGCTCGCTTTTGTTTTTACTGTTTTTGTTGCAGGGCTATTGTTAAAATACATTTTTTCCTTTAGCCCCGGCAAATTAAAGGATTACGGAGAGTTTTCCGACAAAACGGAAAACTTTTTAAATGATACGACTATTTTTAATGAAAAAAAAGTTGAATCTAAGCAAGAAGTTTCAGATTTTAGTACGGATAATAAAAATAGAATAGTCAATAATAAACCGACTGCCCTCAAGGGGAAGGTTAACATCAACATTGCGGGAATAAAGGAGCTTTCGGAGCTTCCCGGAATAGGGAAAAAGACAGCTCAAAGGATTATTGACTACAGAAACAAAAGCGGTTCTTTTAAAACTTACGAAGGACTTTTGAAAGTTAAAGGAATCGGAAAAAAGAAATTAGAAAAACTAAAAAGTTTTATTAAATTAAATAATTAGGAGTTTCAAATAGCGGAGGAAAAATGCTTACAAAGAAAGAACCTTGGTACATTCACGTACCTCTCTACATTGTTATTTTAATTCTTACTTATCTTTTAATTGAAGTTGCTATTGTTCAACCCGGCGAGATAATGAAAAAAGAAAGATATTTCAAGAAAGAATCTCGCCTCCGTATGACCAATATTAAGCAGGCGGAAATTCTGTGGCAAAAAAAATTCGGCAAGTACACGGATAATCTTGACAGCTTAATTACGTTCATTAAAACCGATTCGAGCGTAATTAAAATGATGACCGAAATCGATTCCATTACAAAGAAATCGAAAAATCCTTTTATTGCTCTTTCCAACGGAAAGTTCACGCCGGATTCGCTTTACTTTGCTCCAAAGTCCCACAGACCTTACATTTTACAGGTGGACACGAACACGTCCGTGGATACTGTGGTAAACCGCTGGGGTAAAATCATTAGCATTGACACTACGATTTCAATGGGTAATCGCTATTTGCTTAAGGATCCCGACGGCTACGGCAAAGTTGGCGACCTTTACAACGATGCTCTTAAAAATACCGCTTCGTGGGAATAATTTAAATTATGTCGCTGTCATTCAATAATGTCGGCATAAATATTAATGAGACAAAAATTCAAGTCGTCGAGCTAAACAATAACGGCGATGAATTTAGAGTGGAGAATATCGACGAGGAGTACTTTCCGGAACTGTTAAACTTTGACGACAAGGAAGGGAAAATCATCGATATTCTCCAATCCTCTTTTAACGAAATCCTTCTACGAAACGAATTCAAAAGCAATACCGTTTCCCTTGCGCTCCCTCCCATTGAGTTCAAAGTTTTTCAAATCCCGCTTGAGAAAAGGCTTTCGCGTCAGGATAAAGAAAAATATTTGAAATGGGAATTCGCGCGTCTTTTCCCTTACGCTTCGGCAGATAACTTTGTGATTAAATATTTTACCGCTAATGAAGATTCCGAAAAGAACTCCGAAGAAATTTGTGCTTTTGCCGTAAAGGGAAATTTGTTGCGAGCGTTAAACAAATTTTTTGCTCTCAATAAAATGACATTGAAATATGCCGACCACGCCCACCTTGCTGCGCTTAACGTTTTGAGAGCCGAAAGATTTTTGAACAACGATTCAACTTTGAACGTTTACCTCGGGAGCAAGTCCTTGTCCATTATTTTTGCGCATAAGTGTGTGCCCGTGAGCGTAAAAACAATTGAGTTCAACAATGTTGCCGAAATTCCCGAAAGGTTCAAATCGGTTATTGAAATAACGGAATCTTTGGGATTAAACAAATACGAATTTTCAGACGGCTTTATTAGCGGAGAAACTGTCTCGGATACCTTGCTGATGCAGCTTAAAGAAGATAACGACATTACGCTTAAAAAGATTAATCCATTCTCGGGCATTAAGGTTGCCGACCGTTTGAAGGACTCTGCTTTCGTTACGGAAAAATACAACTCTTTTACCGCAGCCTGCGGAATGGCTTTAAGGCTTAGTTAATGTTCGGTTCTTGAGAGTGTTACTGACTTAAAATTTGTGGCAAAATTTTGACCGAAAAAATATTTTATTAACAACAAGCATTTAATTTCTTGCTAAACAAGACTTTACGAATTATTAACCAAAACTTGTTATTACTTTTATTTGCATTTTTGAAATGTAGTATAAAATATATTTTGTAGCACCTGAATTTT
>JALWGH010000055.1 GCA_027013735.1 Melioribacteraceae bacterium | reverse complement strand
AGGCTTTCTCGATGACCGGCTGGAGGCTGGGTTACGCAGCCGGACCGAAGGAAATAATTTCGGCAATGGCAAAAATTCAAAGTCACAGCACATCCAACGCATCAAGCATTTCGCAAATGGCTGCGCTGGAAGCATTGACTTCGGATACTGAAACAATTGAAAAAATGCGGAAGGAATTTGAACGCCGTAGGAATTTGGTCTTTGAAGGCATTAACAAAATAGAAGGACTTTCCGCTACAAAGCCGGGCGGTGCTTTCTACCTTTTTGTTAATGTGAAAAAACTTTTTGGAAAGAGTGCAAAAGACTTTCAAATAAACAATTCTCTCGACTTCTCCCTTTACCTGCTTGAGAATAAAAAGGTTGCGGTCGTACCGGGCTCTGCCTTCGGTGCCGAAGGCCACATTAGAATTTCTTACGCCGCTTCGACAGAAACATTAGAAGAAGGAATTAATAAAATTTCGGAAGCAGTTAAAGAATTAAGTTAAGTACTTGAATAATTTTTAATATTTTACGGAATAAAAAATTTCGAAAAAATCCAAATTCTTAATAAATTTACAAAACGTATTGAAATTAAATTTAAAGGTAGGAAAATGAAAATTCACGAATATCAGGCAAAGGAAATTTTACGTAAGTACAATGTTGCTGTTCCGGTGGGATTCCCCGCAAGAAACGTTAAGCAAGCTGTGAAAGCAGCCGAAAAAATCGGCGGCAAAGTTTGGGTTGTTAAAGCACAAATTCACGCCGGCGGACGCGGCAAGGGCGGCGGCGTTAAAATTGCAAAATCCAAAAAGCAAGTTGAAAATCTTGCAAAGCAAATGTTGGGAATGACTTTGGTTACACACCAAACAGGTCCCGAAGGCAAGAAAGTAAGAAGACTTTTAATTGAGCAAGGCGTTAACATCGACCGCGAGCTTTACGTTGGAATCACTCTTGACAGAGCGCAATCGAAAAACGTTGTAATGGTTTCAACCGAAGGCGGAGTTGAAATTGAAAAAGTTGCTGCCGAAACTCCCGAGAAAATTTTGAAAGAGACTGTTGATCCGGCAGTCGGACTTCAGGCTTATCAGGCACGCAAACTTGCTTTCGGTCTCGGACTTTCCGGCGTTCAATTTAAAAACGCAGTTAAGTTTTTAACCGCTCTTTACAACGCTTACGAATCTACCGATGCTTCGTTAGCGGAAATTAATCCGCTCGTTGTTACTAAAGAAGGCGACGTAATTGCTCTCGACGCAAAGATGAATTTCGACGACAACGCTCTTTACCGTCACCCTGAGATTGTTAAGTACCGCGACTTAACGGAAGAAGAGCCGTTGGAAATTGAGGCGTCCAAGTACAACTTAAATTACATTAAGCTTGACGGTAACGTTGGCTGTATGGTTAATGGCGCAGGACTTGCAATGGCAACAATGGACATTATTAAACTTGCAGGCGGCGACCCTGCCAACTTCCTTGACGTTGGCGGTTCGGCAAACAAAGACACTGTTGCCAACGGTTTCAAAATCATTCTTTCCGACCCGAACGTAAAAGCAATTCTAATAAACATTTTCGGCGGAATAGTCCGCTGCGACCGCGTTGCTCAAGGTGTGATTGACGCAGTGAAAGAAGTAAAAGTTCAAGTCCCAATTGTTGTCCGCCTTGACGGCACAAACGCCGAGGAAGGGCGCAAGCTGTTGGAGAAATCCGGCTTGAACTTTGAAGTTGCTTCCACATTGAAAGAAGCCGCCGAAAAGGTTACGGCAGTTATTGCCAACTAAAATATTTTCAGTCGTGAAATCGAATCGGCTCGGGAGTTTTTCTTGAGCCGATTCTTTTTTAAACAATATGATTAAAGCCACCGTAATAATAGCGTTTTACAAAAATCTTGATTACTTAAAGCTGGTACTCGCCGGCTTTGAAAGACAAACGTTTAAAGACTTTGAAATCGTTCTCGCCGACGACGGAACGCCGGTCGAGTTATTCCCGGAATTAACCGAGATTCTTAATCGAACCGAATTAAACATTTCCCACGTTTGGCACGAAGACAAAGGTTTCAGGAAAAACAAAATACTCAACGCCGCAGTTAAAACCGCAAGAACCGATTACCTTATTTTTATTGACAGCGATTGCGTTCCACACTCCAAATTTGTTGAGGAACATTTAAAATACGCAGAGTCCAAAACGGCGTTGACGGGAAGACGAGTTAACCTTTCGGAAAAAATAACAAAGCAACTCACTCCCGAGCTTATTTCACAGGGCTATCTGGAACACAGCACGCTCAAACTCATTATTGACGGGCTTTTTGGCAAGTCGGTTGACGTAGAAAAAGGATTTTATTTCAAATCGGATTTCTTGCGAAAATTCGTAAACAAAAAAAAGCGAGGACTCTTAGGATGTAACTTCTCACTTCACAAGGAAGACCTGATTGCTATTAACGGTTTCGACGAAAGATACGAAGCCCCATCGGTTGGGGAAGACAGTGATGTTCAATACCGGCTGGAACTTCAGAACGTCAAAATTAAATCTTTGAATAATATTGCAATTCAATACCACCTTTATCACAAACCCCAACCCCGCCCAAAGAAAAACATTTTCCTGTTCGAAAAAATCAAAAGAGAGAAAAAACCCTACACACCCTATGGGATTAAATACTAAGTCTTCGGGACAAGTTAGTATCGTATGGTAAAATATTTTTAGCGTTTTTAATTAATGCTATTGGATGAATGGATTTTTGGATAATTGGATAGAATTAGTGGAGAGGAGACATTTAACTTTCCACTTTCCATTTTCAACTAATTACGTCTTACGTCTTGCTTCTCGCTTAAAGACCATTTCTTATTTCTCGTTTCTTCTTTCTTATTTTATTATTGCATTTTAAATTTAAAACCTTTTTATTTGAGGTATTAAATTATTTTTAACTAATAAATTTAGGTTAATAATGGTTGATGCCTTAGATATTAAGATTTTGAATTTATTACAAGAGAACGCAAGAATAAAGCGAAAAGACATTGCGGAGAAAGTGGGGTTATCAGTCCCCTCCTTAAGTGAAAGAATCACCAAACTTGAAAAAGCAGGAGTTATTAAAGGTTACTACACAAAGCTTAATCCCAAAGCCTTCGGGTTCGACATTGTGGTTTTCATTAGCGTGATAATGGATTCCTCAAAGAACTACAAAAATTTCAGGAGCAATGTTTCCCGGACACCCGAGATAGTGGAATGCTATACCGTGCTGGGAGAAGGCTCGCATTTGTTAAAAGCAATAGTTAAAAACACAGCCGAGTTGGAAAAGTTATTGAGCAAAATTCAATCTTGGCTGGGGGTAACTCGAACCATTACAAGTTACGTTCTTTCTTCCGTAAAAGAATCAACAAAAATTAATATTTAGGAGTGCTATTATGAAAGCTGACAAAGCATCAGTTCAAAAAGCATTAAACTACATTAAATCAAAAAAGTTTGTCTTTGTCGATTTTAAGTTCATCGACCTGCTCGGAACTTGGCAGCACTACACCATGCCGGCAAAGGAAGTAAACGAAGGAACATTTTCTTACGGAGTTGGCTTCGACGGCTCTTCCATTCGTTTGTGGAAAAACATTCACGAAAGCGATATGCTTCTTATTCCTGATCCGGCAACAATGTTTGAAGATCATTTTTTCGACACGCCGACGGTAAGTTTTATTTGCGATATTTACGATCCCATTACTAAGGACAAGTACGAAAAATGTCCGAGAAGCATTGCACGAAAAGCGGAAGAATACTTAAAATCAAGTAAGATTGGAGACATTGCCTACTTTGGTCCCGAAGCGGAATTTTTTATTTTCGACACCGTCCGTTTCGATTCCCATTCTCCCGAGCAGGCATTTTACTACATCAACTCAATCGAAGCACACCACAATACCGGTGAGGATTTCGAAGCGAACAGAGGATACATTGCCGGCAGGAACGGCGGCTATTTCCCAGCGATGCCGACGGACACGCTGACAAACCTCAGAGGCGAAATGGTAAAAACCATGTTGGAGTGGGGCATCGACATCGAAGCACATCACCACGAGGTTGCAAGTTCCGGACAATGCGAAATTGACATGCGGTTTCAACCAATGTTAAAAATGGCTGACTATTTAATGATGTACAAATACGCCGTTAAAAACACTGCAGTTAAATTCGGAAAGACCGCAACGTTTATGCCAAAGCCTTTCGAAAATGAAAACGGAAGCGGAATGCACGTAAATATGAGTCTTTGGAAAAAGGGCAAGCCTCTTTTCGCAGGCAAAAGCTATGCGGGACTAAGCGAAACGGCATTGCATTTTATCGGAGGAATAATCAAACACGCTTACTCCATCATGGCTTTTACAAATCCGATTACAAATTCTTACAAGCGTTTAGTGCCCGGTTTTGAAGCACCTGTTTATTTAGCCTATTCACAACGGAACAGAAGCGCTGCTTTGAGAATACCGATGTATTCGGACAATCCAAAAGCAAAAAGACTTGAGTTCCGCTGCCCCGATCCTGCAGCTAACCCCTACCTTGCCTTCTCGGCAATACTAATGGCAGGCTTGGACGGAATTGAAAATAAAATAAATCCGGGCGACCCTGTGGACGAAGACATTTTTGCTCTTCCGAAAAAGAAAGCTGCAAAAATAGGAAGTACGCCTGCCACACTTGGCGACGCACTAAACGCATTAAAGAGAGACAACAAATTTTTAATGAAAGGCGGTGTGTTTACGGAAGCGGTAATTGAATCTTGGATTGAGTACAAATTCAATAATGAGATTCTTCCTCTGGCAATAAAACCGCACCCACACGAATTTACGATGTACTACAATGTTTAGTTACGAGTTTAACTTCGGCAGCAAAATAAGAAAGAAGAAACGAGAAAGAAGAAATGGTTAAACGCTAGAAGCGAGACGCTAGACATCCGCTTTCGTTTTCGCTTCGCTTAACTTCGGCGCGACAAGCAAGACGCCTTATTCAGTAAATAGATAACAGTGAACAGAGAAAATTGAGATTGAGAATCTGTAACGAGGAGATTTGTCATTTGTCCCGCATTCTGTCTCCGCCGCTGGCGGGACAGGCGGGACGTCATTCATTGTGGTAAAATAGCTCGGAGCAGTTAACAACTTCGGATATCTTCGGCTTGGGGAGTGT
>JALWGH010000054.1 GCA_027013735.1 Melioribacteraceae bacterium | reverse complement strand
GCGGGAAAAGTTTGGCAAAATGGGAGTCTTCGTCGAATAGCATTACAATTACAAAAATGAATTCCCTTAATATTTACGGACGTTCTTGATGTTAAAACACACGGTTTCAATTCGCGTTAAATATGCTGATACGGATGCAATGGGAATTGTTTACAACGGCAGATATCTTGAATATTTCGAGGTGGGAAGAACCGAACTTTTAAGAGCACACGGACTCCCGTATTCGGAAGTGGAAAAAGCAGGATACCAACTTCCCCTCTTGGAAGCTTACGTTCGTTACAAAACCCCGGCACTTTACGACGACGTTCTGGAAGTTGAAGCTACCGTAAAGGAACTTTACTCTCCCAAAATTCACATCGACTATGTAGTACGCAGGCAAGGGAAAGACGAAATAATTGCAACGGGACACACCGATCATGTGTTTATTAAAAGCGGTTCGTTAAAGCCCGTTCGCCCGCCCGCGTTTTATTTGAATGCCTTAAAAAAGTTTTTTGAGAACGATTGATGTTCGACAAATTAAAAGAGCTTTCCAAGGACACTGCTATTTACGGAATCAGCACAATCCTCGGGCGTTTCCTCAGCTTTTTACTCGTCCCGCTCTACACTAATGTTTTTACCACCGCCGATTACGGAGTGTTCACCTACCTCTACACAATACTTGCGTTTATGAATATTGTTTACATTTACGGAATGGATGTCGCATTTCTCAAGTATGCTTCGCTGGCGGACGAAAAGCGGAGGAAGGACACTTTTTCGACTCCTTACATTGTTGTTGCCACAACATCGATTTTAGCCACGCTTGTTTTTTACTCTTACCGGAGCTGGCTAAACTCCGCACTCGACGTGCCGGCTCAATACCATTCGTTGATTGTTTATTTGATTTTAATCCTTTTGCTGGATACGCTTTCGCTTATTCCCTTTGCCAATTTACGTTTGCAAAGAAAGGCGGGTAAATTCGCAACGATTAAAATTTTAAACATCACAATTAATTTACTGTTAAACTTAATTTTGATTTTAAAATACCATTACGGAATTGAAGCCGTATTCATTAGCAATCTTGCCGCTTCGGCTTTTTCCTTCCTTGCATTACTGCCCGACATTGCAAAGATGTTTGTCCTGCGGATCGACAAGCAAGTATTTAACAGAATGTTGAAATTCGGCATTCCTTACTTGCCGGCAAGCATTGCGGCAATGATGGTGCAAATGATTGACGTTCCCATTTTGCGTGAATTAACAAACGACGCAACGGTTGGAATTTACAGGGCAAATTACAAACTGGGAATTTTTATGATGCTCTTTGTTTCGATGTTTCAGTATGCGTGGCAGCCCTTTTTTCTGAATAATGCGAAAGAGAAAAACGCCAAGGAGTTGTTTGCCAAAGTGCTGACTGTGTTTGTAGTGGTGGGCTCGGTTATTTGGGCATTTGTTTCTTTGTTCATTAAAGACCTTGCGTCAATTGAAATTTACCACGGAAGGACAATAATAGGGAGGGAATTCTTAGGCGGGATTTACATTGTGCCTGTTGTCTTGTTGGCGTATTTGTTTTACGGAATGTACGTGAATTTTACTGCCGGAATTTACATTGAGGAGAAAACCAAATTCATGCCTTACATTACCGGAGGGGGAGCGCTTGTAAACCTTGGTGTCAACTTTTGGTTGATTCCTTATTACAGCTATTGGGGGGCGGCGATTGCAACGCTTGCAAGTTACGTCGTGATGGCGGGAAGCCTTTTCTACACGGCACAAAAGTTTTATCCGGTAAAATATGAGTACAAAAAAATTCTGTACAATTTCATATTAATTCTTTTAACGATTGGAGCGTATTATTGGTTGGCTGAAAACGGTTTGCTCAATCTTGTTAACGAGTCAATTATTTTTATTCTCTTTGTTGTGCTTATTTTTGTTTTGAAAATAGTTCGACTTGACGAAATCAAAAGAGTTTTTGCCGGAACTTAACAGAAGTTAAAAATTTCTTAGCATTTAATTTTGAAAATTCGGATTTTTACAAATTCAATTCACAAAAAAATTTGAGGTTAACTTGGGACTTTTGGTTGTAGGCTCTATTGCACTCGATACCGTCGAAACCCCTTTTGATAAAATAGAAAACGCACTCGGCGGTTCTTCCGTTTACATTTCGCTTGCTGCTAGCTATTTTACTTCCCCCGTTCATTTGGTTGGTATTGTAGGGGAGGACTTTGACGAAAAGTACATTCAAATGCTCGAAGACCACGGCATTGATTTGGACGGCTTGCAAATTGTGCCCGGGGGAAAAACTTTCCGCTGGGGAGGTAAATACCATTACGATTTGAATATCCGCGACACAATATTTACCGAGTTAAATGTGTTTGAGAATTTCAATCCCGTTATTCCCGAAAAATCCAGAAAATCAAAATTTGTAATGTTGGGAAATATCCAGCCTAATTTGCAATTGCACGTGCTCGACCAATTGGAGGAGCCTCAGTTTGTTGTAACCGATACAATGAATTTGTGGATTGAAACTGCACTGGAAGATTTGCTGAAAGTTTTGAAGCGCACAAACGTTTTAATAATAAACGATTCCGAAGCCCGCTTGCTGACAAACGAATCCAATTTAATTAAAGCTGCCAAAGCAATAATGGGAATGGGGCCCGAGTATTTGATTATCAAGAAAGGGGAACACGGCGCTTTACTCTTTGGCGAAGACAATATTTTCTCTGCTCCCGCTTACCCGCTTGAAGATATTTTTGACCCGACCGGCGCAGGCGACACCTTTGCCGGAGGATTCATCGGTTACCTCGACCACGTTCGTGATTTGAATTTTGAAAATATGAAAAGAGCCGTTGTTTACGGAAGCGCAATGGCTTCCTTTGCCGTCGAGAAATTCAGCACAAAGGGGATTGAAGATTTGACGAGACTGCAAATTCACGATAGGTTTATTGAATTTCGTGAACTCTCAAGATTCGACGATGCCGGAAAGTTTTAAATCGATTGAGTTCAAGAATGACAAACTGGTTTTAATTAACCAGACAAAGCTTCCCCTCGAAGAAGAATACATTGCAACGGACAATCCCGAAAGAATTGCGCAAGCAATTGAAAAACTTGAAGTGCGCGGTGCGCCTGCAATTGGCATTGCGGCTGCTTATGCCTTGGCTCTCTGCTTCAAAAATTTTAACGGAAATACCCAAGAAAGATTTGAGAGATGTTACAAACGCCTTGCATCTACAAGACCCACGGCGGTTAACTTGTTCATGGCGTTGGATGAGTTAAAGAAAACTTTTCTTGAAAGTCAAAATTCACAGGACTTGTATTCGGCTCTGCTCGAAAGAGCAAAGGAGCTTCACGAAGAAGATATTAAAATGTGCGAAGCGATTGCGGAAAACGGACTTTCGATTTTTAAAAAGAAATCCACGGTTCTTACTCATTGCAATACCGGTCAACTTGCAACGGGTGGAAACGGGACCGCTTTTAATGTGATTAAAAAAGGATTTGAAGAAGGGAAAGTGGAATTTGTTTATGTGGATGAAACCCGCCCCCTGCTTCAAGGCTCGCGGTTAACTGCTTTTGAGCTCGGCAAAGCAGGAATCCCTTTTGCAATTATTACCGATTCCACCGCCGGAATGTTAATGAAAGACGGCAAGATTGATTTGGCAATAACCGGAGCGGACAGGATTGCCATAAACGGCGATTCGGCTAATAAAATCGGTACTTACGGCGTGGCGGCTTTGTGTAAATTTCACAACATTCCTTTCTACATTGCCGCACCGATGAGCACAGTCGATTTTGATTGTAAGAATGGCGACGAAATTAAAATTGAATTCAGGGCAAAGGAGGAAATTACAAGAATAAAGGGTGTCCCCGTTACCCGCGACGATTACGGGGTTTACTCACCGGCATTCGACGTAACTCCGGCTGAACTGATTAAAGGAGTAATTACGGACAAGGGAATTTTTCACCTCCCGTTCAATTTCACAAAATAGTTCAAAAATTGAACAATGTAACTCGGTAGCCAAACTAAAATTGTTCCTTCCTAAATAATCAATCAAATTACGTATATTTGCATTTTGTATTTTTCACAATTAGACGAAAAAGTAATGAAAGAAATTCCGAAAGCATACAATCCCAAGACGGCTGAAAATAAGTGGTACAAGTATTGGTACGACAAAAAACTTTATCATTCCGAACCGGACGAAAGTAAAGTTCCTTACACAATTGTAATCCCTCCGCCGAATATTACAGGTATTTTGCACATGGGGCACGTGTTGAACAACACGATTCAGGATGTTTACATTCGTTACAAAAGGATGAAAGGATTTAACGCTTTGTGGGTGCCCGGTACGGATCACGCTTCCATTGCTACGGAATCGAAAGTTATTAAATATTTGAAAGAGCAGGGAATTGAAAAGCAGGACATCGGCAGGGAAAAGTTTCTTCAGTATTGCGTTGAGTGGAAAGATAAGTACGGCGGAATAATAATAAATCAATTGAAAAAGTTAGGCGTAAGTTGCGATTGGGAACGCCTGCGCTTTACGATGGACGACCATTACTACCGCAAAGTAATTGAAGCGTTTGTTAAGTTGTACAAAAAAGGTTTGATTTACCGCGGTTACAGAATGGTCAACTGGGATCCGGCAACGAAGTCCGCAATTTCCGATGAGGAAGTAAATTACAAAGAAGTTAAAGGGAAGTTGTGGTACATTAAATACCCGGTTGTAGGCAGTGAAGAATTCGTAACCGTTGCAACCACGCGCCCGGAAACTATGCTGGGAGACACGGCTGTTGCAGTTCATCCCGATGATGAGCGGTACAAACACTTAATCGGCAAAAAAGTTTTACTCCCGATTGTAGGAAGGGAACTCCCTGTTATTGCAGACGAATACGTTGACCGCGAGTTCGGAACGGGTGTTGTGAAAATTACGCCGGCTCACGACCCGAACGATTACGAAATTGGAAACAGACACAACCTTGAGTTTATTAATATTTTTAATCCCGATGCGTCGTTAAACGAAAACGCTCCCAAAGAATACCGCGGCTTGGACAGGGACGAAGCGCAGAAGAAAATTGTTGCGGAATTAAAGGAAAAAGGTTTTCTTGTAAAGGAAGAGGATTACGTTCACAAAGTCGGTTATTCCGACCGCGGCGGCG
>JALWGH010000053.1 GCA_027013735.1 Melioribacteraceae bacterium | reverse complement strand
GCAAAATGAAGAACGTTAAACTTACCGGAATCGATATGCACATCGGCTCGCAGATTACAAGCGTTTCGCCTTACGTGGAAGCCGTAAACAAGCTGGCGGAGGATTTCTTTAAATTAAAGGAAGCGGGAATAACCCTCGAGCATTTCGACATTGGCGGCGGAATGGGAATTCGTTACAAGGACGAAACGCCATTTACTCCGCAAGAACTTGCCGATGCGTTAGCCCCGACGCTTAAAAAACTCGGCTGTCAAATAATGTTTGAGCCGGGAAGATTTTTAACTGCAAACGGCGGAGCGCTCGTTACGCGCGTTCTTTACAAAAAATCGAACGGCGCCAAAAACTTTACTATTATTGACGCAGCGATGAACGACCTGCTCAGACCCTCGCTCTACAAGGCTTATCACCACGTTCAGCCGGTCACGGAAAAAACTCCGGAAACCTTTGTTACCGATGTGGTTGGTCCGGTTTGCGAAAGCGGGGATTATGTTGCCAAAGGAAGGGAAATTCCCGTCGTCGAAGACGGAGACTTGCTCGCGATAATGAGCGTCGGAGCTTACGGAATGGTAATGGCTTCCAATTACAACGGTCGCCGGCGTCCGGCGGAAGTGCTCGTGGAAGGGAACAAGTTCAAAATAATACGACCGCGGGAAACATTCGAACATCTTTTATACGAAGAAAAATTAGTAGTTGAATAAACTTGAGGTTTAAAATGAAATTCGCAAAAAGTTTTCTGATTGCTTTTCTGATTGTTTTTTCAGCAGGCGTTTTTGCCCAAAATAAAAGGGCAATGACAATTGAAGATTTGTGGGCAATGAAAAGAATAAGTACTTTCGACGTTTCCCCCGACGGGCAAAAGATTGTTTTCTCGGCTTCCAAATACAGCCTCGAAAAAAACAAGGGAGACGCCGACATTTATTTGATTAACTCCGACGGCACAGGCTTGAAGGCAATAAAAAATTCTCCCGCATCGGAAATTGCGCCGAAGTTTTCCGCCGACGGCAAGAGAGTTTTTTTCATTAAGAAAGGACAAATTTACTCCTGCAATCTGGAAGGGAAGGACGAAAAGCAAATTACAAACTTTTATTCCGGCGTTGACGATTTTGTGCTCTCCAAAGACAATTCCAAAATTCTTTTTACTTCTGAAGTTTACCCCCAGTGCGCAACGCAGAAGTGTAACAAGAGGAGAGACAAATATTTAAAAAACAAAAAGAGCAGCGGAGTTCTGATTACGGGCTTAATGTACAGGCATTGGAACCGCTGGCATCTTTACAAAAGAAGCCACCTTTTCCTCTTCGACATCAAGAGCAAAAAAACGCTCGATGTTACTTTGCACAAACTCAACGACACCCCGCCGATTGATTTGGGCAGCGCGCACGATTTTACTTTTTCGCCCGACGGCAAGGAAATTGCTTTGACGTACAATCCCGACAGGGTTGTGGCAACAAGCACGAACAACGAGGTTTACACAATTAAAATTAAGAATATTAAAAAGACTGAAGTTCCGCGCTGGAAGAAAATTTCGGTCAGCAAGGGCAACGACAACGAGCCTGTTTACTCGCCGGACGGAAAGTACATTGCCTTCCGCTCAATGAAACACGCCGGCTTCGAAGCCGACAAGAGCGACTTGATTATTTACGACAGGCGGAAAGGAACATTAAAAAATCTCACCGGAGATTGGAAA
>JALWGH010000052.1 GCA_027013735.1 Melioribacteraceae bacterium | reverse complement strand
GCTTTTAGCTTGCATCTTAATTATTTTCGCGCTCTTTTTCCTGAAGGAAAACGTAACTTTCTTTTCGGTAATCAAAAAGAACGCAAATGAGTTTTTGTTTTTCACACTAACGTATCTGTTCGAAGTTTTGCTTTTTAACACGCAGACGTACCCTGCGGTTATTTCGTTTGTTGTTTTTTCCATTCTGCTTCTTGTGTCGGAATTAACAAAGCCCGCCTCGGGGAAATATTTACAAATTACATCCGACAAAAAAAGTTACGCAAGTTTAGGAGTTGTTTTTTCAGTAATATTCTTAGCTTTGATTCTGTTCTGGCAAACCGGAGCAGCAAGGTGGTTCGATTTTACCGGCTCACTTAATTTTGTTTACATTTTGTTGGCTTCAATTCTTACGGCGTTTTTGGTTACTGTGTTTTACGCAATGTCGTCGAAAGGTTCGGATTTTCTTACCGTCCCTCTTGCTTTGTCTGTTTTGATTTTTATTTTAATGGGGAAACAGGATTACAGTTTACTCTTTAATTTTTCAATCGGGTTGTTTTTAGCTTTTGTGGTTGCTTACCTTTCTTACAAAGTTGAATTTTTAACTCTCTCCGGTGCGGCAGCTACTTTCTTGTTAGCAGGATTCATCTTCGGGCTTGGCGGGTGGAAGTGGAGCGTACCGATACTTGCGTTTTTCATTCTTTCCAGCATTCTTTCCAAAGTTAGGAAAAAGAAAAACACGGACGTGGATTTTTACTTTGAAAAAACAGGCGTGCGCGACCATTGGCAGGTAATTGCAAACGGAGGTTTGGGCGGAGTGCTGATTTTACTGAATCAAATGAATCCCACACCTGTTTACTACTACGCCTACTTGGCTTCTCTCGCTGCCGTGTGTGCGGATACTTGGGCAACGGAAATCGGCACAATGTTTCCTGCCAAAACAATTAGCATTATTACGTTTAAGGAAATCGAGCAAGGAATTTCAGGGGGGATTTCGGTTAGAGGAACTATGGGTGCAACGGCAGGCGCTTTTGTGATTGCCCTTTCGGGAATGTTTTGGACGAACGCATCGTTGAGTTATTTCCTTTTCATTACTTTGGCAGGGTTGTTCGGCAGCGTGTTCGACAGTATTTTGGGTGCAACCGTTCAAATGCAAAATAAGTGCGTTGTTTGCGGAAAAATTACCGAGCGGGAAAGTCATTGCGGTGCTGTAACCGAGTACCATCGCGGGCTCAAATGGTTAAACAACGATTTGGTTAATCTCGCAGCGGGATTGTTCGGTATTTTTATTATTATTACTGTTTATTCATTTTAATTTTTGCGGATGAGAATTTTACTGATTTTAATATTGTTTGGCGCAAACCTTTTTGCGCAAAGTTTGCCCGAAAAGTTTAACAAGGGGATGATTGCTTACAAGAATAAGGAATATCTTGTGGCGCATTCAATCTTCCAAAGTATTTATTCGAGTTCCGACGTTAAGAATGAAATAAACTCTTCCGCATTTTTTTATTCTGCAGAGGCGCTGCTGAAAGCAGGTCAAACGGACGGGGCGGCAACGGAGTTCGAAGAATTTATTTACAGCTTTCCGATGTCGATTTTCCGCGAGCAGGCTCTTTACGACCTCGGACTTCTTTATTTTAATTCCGGTGAGTTTGAAAAAGCGCGCGAAAAATTTTTTGTAATCACCAAGCAATACTCGAGTGGTAAACTTTCGTCTCAGGCTTATTACTGGATTGGAAAATCTTTCTTAAAGGAAAAGCGCCTTGCCGAGGCGGAAGAGTTTTTACTCCAGTCGCTTGTGGAGCGTCAGAAAAATTCTCTTGTTGATCAAACAATTTACGCGCTTGGAAATCTTTACGATTTAAAGGGCGATTTCAATAAAGCCGTTGTTTATTACGACGAGCTGTTGACAAATTATTCCGATAGTCCGCTTGCGCCATACGCACAACTGAAAATCGGGATTAGTTATTTCCGATTGAACGATTACGACAGCGCTGTGCTTGAGCTGACCGACCCGTTGATTAAACGCCTGCCTTTGGATTTGCAAATCGAAGCCGAAAATTTTCTTGCTAACGCTTATTTCGGATTGGGGCAGTACGACAAAGCCGAGGAGGAGTTTCGCTCAATCTTAAAAGTTAGCAGTGGTACAACCGAAGACGAAATTCGTTACGGATTGGCGTGGGTGAATTTCAGAACCGAAAAGTACGAAGAAGCTTACAAAATTTTTCACTCGTTAATTGCTTCGCTTCAGGATTCGGTTAGAATAAAGTCTCTCTATTGGAGCGCCGAATGTAAAAGATACCAAGGCAAAATTAAAGAGGCGGTTAAAATTTACAAGCAGTTTTTGAACCTTTACCCCGATGATGTTAACGCTTATTCCATTAAATTTAATCTTGGAGTTATTTATTACAACAATAAAAAATACAACCGGGCGCAAGATTATTTGCAGCAGGCATTGAAGTCCCCGGACGCTTACACACGCTCGAGAGCACTGTCGTTATTGGGTGAAATCAATTTGAGATTAAAAAAATATTCAGCCGCAAGGGATTATTTCCTTAACGCTTCTTCCTCGGAGGCAATTCCGCGTGATTTGAGACTGCGTGCAATTCTTGGCTTGGGCGTTGCGTTTTATTATTTGAACGATTTCAACAAATCGATTGCCTCGCTTGAAGAACTGCAAAAAATTAACGACAAATTCGAAAGGGACAAAACCGAGTTTTACCTTGCCGAATCTTACTTTGCACTTGGGAATTTTAAGAAAGCAAAAGAGCATTACAACAAAATTGCTCCGGTTGCCGACGAGGTAGGGAGACAAGCGGTTTACGGCAGGGCTTACGCTTACTTTAATTTGAAAGATTACCCGAATGCCGCGTATTACTTTAAGGAATACGTTTCGCGCTTTGCACAACCGAAGTTCAAAACCGACGCAATGTTCCGCCTTGCGGACAGTTACTTCGGAATGAAAGAGTTCAAACTTTCGGCGCAAACTTACTTGAGAATTTTAAGAAGTTACGGTTACCACTCGTTTACACCTTTTGAATATTACCAATTTGCGCTGTCGCTTTACCGCTCGGGCAATAAAAACAGGGGTGTGAAGGAGTTTAAAAATTTACAAATACTTTTCCCAAAATCGAAATATGCTCCTAATGCCCAGTACCTTGTGGGCTGGATTTATTTTCAGGAAGGGGATTTCCAAAGAGCAATTAAAGAATATTTGGAAATTCCGAGTAAGTACGGGAATTCTTCCCTCGTGCCGGTTGCCTATTATTCAATCGGGGATTCTTATTACAATCTCGGGCAGTACGACGAGGCAATTTCCTTTTACAAAAGCGTTTTGGAAGATTACCCGAAGAGCAAATACGTTTTCGACGCTGTGGACGGAATCCAATATTGCTACATTGCCAAAGGACTGCCGGAAGAAGCAATTGCTTTAATTAGCACATTTGTTGAAGAGAACCCGACTTTGAAATTCAGTCCCGAAATTCTTTTCAAGAAAGGGGATATTTATTTTAGCATCGGGGAGTACGAAAAAGCGAAAGTCGGGTACAAAGAATTTATTGCCACTTATCCGCACAGTTCCTTAGTGCCAAAGGCGTATTACTGGATTGGCAAATGTTCGCAAATATTGGGGCAGTACGAGGACGCACTTTACAATTTCGGTTTGGTGTTTAATAATTATTTGAAGTCGGACGTCTCGGTTCCTGCCGTAATTGAAATGGGTAAAATTTACAACGATACAAACCGTCCTGAGAAAGCGCTGGAAATTTACAACAAGGCAATTGAAAAAATTCCCGAGGCGAAAGGAATTGAGGAAATAATTTTCGACAAAGGAAAAACCTTGCTTGCTTTGGGGCAAGTGCAAAAAGCTTACGAAACATTTAACAAGTTGATTGTTTACTATGACAAAACAATTTTCTCCGACAAAGCAAAAGTTGAAATTGGAATTCTTGAACTTCAACGCAAGGCTTACCAAAATGCGGAGAATTTGTTTAAGGAAGTAGGAGGCAAACGAGAAGACGACATTGGCGCACGAGCTCAATTTTACTACGGCGAAACGCTTTTCCAAGAAGGAAAAATAATCGACGCAATTTCCGCATTTGTGAGAGTTCGGTCGGTGTTCTCCCGCTACGATGAGTGGTACACCAAATCATTGCTAAAGCTTGGGGATTGTTACATTGCTCTGGGTGACAAACGGAACGCAAGGGATATGTTCCGTGCGGTTTTAAAACACCACCTGCGCGACGACTACGGTAAAGAAGCGAAGAAAAAATTAAGAAAATTATGAAAGTAAAAATTTTAATATTGTCTTTAATTTTTCCGGCTTTGTTTTTTGCGCAGGAGCAACAAAGCGGGGGAGTGGAATTACCCGAGTTTGTAATAACGGGTTCACAGCAGGTTAGTCTTCCGGTAATGAAAAAGAGAAGACCGCCGGTAATACCCGTACTCGACCAGGAGTTCTTTTTGCCTGCTTACGCACCGGATAATTTGACTTTAAGGAAGTTTAATTATTCGTTAATTGAAATTGAACCCGAAAAGAAGAAATCGAAATATTTCGGCGGCGTTTTGCAGCTTGGCGGCGGACTGCACACTTTCCCCGAAGGTATTTTTACAATCGACAAGAACGTCAAGCACGTGCTTTTACACGGAGCACTTTGGGGGTTCAATATTAACGATTATGTGAAGTACTCTAATTACAACGAGTCCGGTGGCGAAGCGGGGCTTACATTTTACCTAAGCAAAAAGTCTCCGTTTATGCCCGGAATGAAAATTGGGACTTTTGTGCGGGGAATGAGAAACAGCTTTTATTGGTACGGAACGCGAACGCCTTCGCTTAAAAGAGAAACAAATAGCGGAAGCGCAATTGTGTCCCTGCAGTACGGTATTAAAAGGTATTTTAATTACAAAATTAATTTTGCTGCTAAATTGTTTGGGCTTACGGAAAAAGGAATTAAAAATTACAACTTGTTTTCCGACGGTTATTTCCAATACCGTTTTGCAAATGCGGGCTTGCGTTTAGATTACAAATATCTTGTAAACGAATTTGGCACAAGTTCGGCAAAGTTGAAAAGAAGCGATTTTATGTACGGAAAAGTTTTCCTGTTGCTCTCGCCGTTTAGGTCGTTCAAAGCAAAGCTCGGTTTCTCTTTTTCCAAAGCGGACACAAATTACCAGTTTGTGCCAACGGCTTCGTTTCAATTGATGCTTGAC
>JALWGH010000051.1 GCA_027013735.1 Melioribacteraceae bacterium | reverse complement strand
AAGTATTTCTGCCGACATTGTCGCCGCTAATTAAAAAACCGCCTTTACGAACAAATTCTTTGATGTTATTTAATTCGGCGTCCGTCATATAAGTTAACGAAAATTCCCTATCCGCATCGTGAATATCTTGGGAGGTCAAGAGTATTAATATTTGATACTTCATTAATTTTTCTTTTTCATACAAAATATCTCTGTCAGATAGTTTAACGGGAATACCGTTCTTGGACAATTCTTGGATTGCGATAACAATTGCCGACGGCAAAGCAGGGTCTTGAAGCTTGAAATTTATTCCTGTGGTAATAAATAACGCTTTGGGAAGCGGTTTGGCATGTTGAGGAATTGATATTTTCTTAAAGGACTTTTCTTGCCGGCATGCCGAACAAAATAATCCTAAAATTATCGCGAGTGCTACTAAGGTTGTAATTTTTCTTTTCATCTTATTTTATCTTTTCTATTCTTACTTCTTTGCCTGGAATAACATTAATAATAATACTGCCTGTTCGATTATTGTATATGCCATCTGCTTCTGAGCCGCTGACTCTAATAATTTTAACATTGGAGGTATAACGTACGCTCAGAGGCATGTTGTAAACAGCCGGATTTAATTCGGAAACTATTTGTAAAAAAATGATATCGCCGAACTTTTTAGTTACAATTCTTGATTTCTGTTTTTCAAAAAGATATTTAAAAATATTTTGTTCGGTATCAATCCAGTAATTCGTGTTTCTAATTAGTCTGATTTGACGTTTAAATTTTTCCAACTGTACAAAATCTTGCGCAAGTTTCAAACTGTCTAATTTGTGTATGGACAAACTGTCTTTAAAAATATGTTTGTAATTAATAATTGACCACTTGCCTTTATTTTGTAGCAAGGTTTTGTATAATTCCTTTTCAGAAATCATTGAAGGAACAATAAACCGATACGAAGTTCCTCGATATGTTCCTGAAGCGTTTTTTCTGACAAACAAAAATCTTTCGAAAATTTTTGTTTTTAGTTTGTTACTGAAATGTAAAGTTTTGATTTGCGGATAATTTTCTAATAATTTTATGCAATCCGGATTTACGCCGCACAGGGCGGCTATCTCATCGCCGCTGTTTTTAAGAATTTGCCATTCGTTCTTTCCCATTCTACTGATAGACAACCCTTGATATTCCGCAGTAAAATGTCTTTTTTTATTCCATTCAGGTATAATACTAAATGTTGCCTTCAAATCGTATTTTTTTAAAATCGGATACGCATACAAATATTGGGAATAGCTTTGTTCGTCAAAACTTATACTTACTGCCCCTTGTTTGCCCATATAGAAGTCTGTTACTTCAAATTTTTCAGTTTTTGATGGCAATGGATTACGGGAAAGACTTAATTTTTCCGAAAAATAAGATTGAAACGTGTCGTACAAAGTTTTTTTACGTTCGGTATAAACAGGGTTTTCCCACATTTCCCAAGTAAAAAAAAGCGGCTTATTTTCTGGATATTGTTTAAGAAGTTTATCTTTTTTGTCTGTAATAAACAAATAAAGGTAGAAACCTTCCGTTTGGCTATATTCGATTTTTTTTGTGTCTGCTTTATCGTCTAATACATATCGATGCGACGGGTCAGAAACGTTAATCAAATGCCAATCGAGACGAAGTTCCAAATTGTGTGTTTCGGAATTGTAAAACCAATCGGCATTAGAAGTTGACGGA
>JALWGH010000050.1 GCA_027013735.1 Melioribacteraceae bacterium | reverse complement strand
TTTCATTACGGCTTCCATCTCGGTAATCGGTGCGGGAATTGTTCTTTACAAAGAACTTTCGCCGGAAAATCTCTTGCTTGGTTTTCTTTTAATGCAAGTCTCCAATCTTTCTTTTGCATTCGGGCAGATTTACTACAAAAAAATAATGTCCGGGTTAAAAGGTTTAAAAGACGCCGAAGTTTTTTCCTTTCTCTATTTGGGCGGATTTGTCACCGCCCTGCTTTTTGTTTTGCCCGGATTTGAAAAAAGTTATTTGCAGTTAAACACTAATCAGATTTTGTCCATTGTTTATTTGGGGATAGTCGCTTCGGGAATTGGGTTCTTCCTTTGGAATTACGGCGCCCGGAAGGTAAACGACGGAACGTTAGGTATTTTCAATAACATTAAGATTCCACTTGCAATTGCCGTTTCGCTCCTATTTTTCGGCGAGCAGGCAAACTTACTCCGTTTAACTCTTGGCTTAATTGTAATTACAGCGGCAATAATATTGAACGAGAATAAAGGCTTTTCAAGAGTTTTCAATAAATAGCAAGCCTTCAAGCACATTTTTCTCTGTTCACTATTAACTGTTCTCCATTCTTTGAATAAGGCGTCTTACGTCTCACTTCTAGCGTCTAGCGTAGAGTCCATTTCTTATTTCTTGTTTCTTATTTCTAATATTTTTAGTTAGTTTTACCTAACTAATTATTTTCATTTTACGAAGTAATGAACTACGAAAAAATATTCGAACAATTCGGCAGATTAAATGAATTTCTTAATCGGAAAGATTCGGAAATATTACAAAAGCACGGTTTAACACAAAGGCAATTCGAATATTTATTACTAATTTCAACAACCGAAAACTGTACGGTCAGTTTCCTTTCCGAACTATTAAAAATCAAAAAGCCGACGGTAACATTGGCAATTAACGAGCTTACAAACAACGGTTTGGTTTCCAGAATTCAAGCAAAGGAGGACAAGCGGTTTTTCACTTTGAAAATCACAAGGAAGGGTAAAAACTTAATACGGAAAATCAAAGAAGAACAAAGAAAAGCCTTAAATGAAATTTTTTCAAACTTTTCCCAAAAAGATTTGAAACAACTCTCTTGGATTTTACACAAATTTTTAACCGAATCGGAAATTACCGGTTAAATCATTTCATTAAAAAGTTCGTTCCTCGGCTGCGGTATTACAACTTTGTTAACAAGCAAACCTTTTTCGGCTATTATTGAAGCGCCCGCTTCCACGGCGCTCGTTACCGCCGCAACCTCACCGGTTAAAGTACAAAACGCTTTACCGCCCAAAGCCATCGCCAAACGGATTTCAATCAATTTAACATTCGCCGCTTTCACCGCCGCGTCCGCTCCTTCAATCAGGGAGGCAACGGAAAATGCTTCGAGAATTCCCAACGACTCGAGATTCTCCACCTGCGAGTGTCCCGCCAAAGCGGGGAAAATATCAGGATGAACGTGGGGAATTACAAATGTATCGATTACGGCATATTCAAGATTTTTAATTACGGCGTCTATTGAAGACTGAACTTCAGCCACTTCCCCGCCAACCATTACCATGTATTTGCCCGAGCAGATTGTCCTTGAAATAATTAATTCCACCTGAGAAGTCTTTAACATAATGTCCGCCGCCTGCATTCCAGCGGCAATACTTGAAAGTTCGGCAAGACCTAACGAATTCATTTGCATTTTGTATTTTCCCGAAGATTATTTGTCAAATTACATTTTTCTTATTCGAATAAATTCATCCGAAACGTGAGTTACCTTCCCCGAAATCGACGAATGAATCTTTGCTCCCAATGCTCCCTGTGGAACGTCGGCAATTAGCTGTCCTTTTTCCACAACATCACCAATTGCAACAACCGGTTTGGAAGGTGCGCCAACGTGTTGTTTCAACATAATTTTTACAGTTTCTGGTTCGGGCATCTCTCCCTTAAAAGGTGTCGGGACGTCGTATTTAAGGATGTTTAACTTTTTCATTAATTGCTTCATCGGAACACGCCGTCCTTCCTTCATCGGATGAACTTTTACCGGACGTTTCTGTTCATATTTGAAATTATTTTTCCGCATTTCTTGTTTGGATTGAATAATCGCTTCCCTCGGAAAGAGCCCTTCGGGACAAGAATAAAGCGTACACAAACCGCACATCGAGCACAAATCTGCAAACTGGTTCCAATATTCCTTGCCGGATTTAGTGAATTCCAGCGAGCGCATTACTTTGTGTGGTTGAACATCGTAGCCAAGCAAATAACGCGGGCACAATTCCGTGCAGTAACTACACTGGTCGCAAGCGGATTTACCGATTCTGTTCATTTCCCTCGGCGAGCGGTTCAATCTTTTTACCAAATAGTGTTCCCTCGGGACTACGATTAACCCGCCTGTTGTTTTGGTAACAACTTCGGAATCGTCGAAAGTTAAACGCCCCATCATCACTCCACCGACAAGAATGCCGTAGTCGTCAACCGTTACTCCACCGGCAAATTCAAGCACTTCTTTAAATGTAGCGCCAACCGGAGCAAAGAAAGCCGAAGGGTTTTTAACTGCTCCATTAACCGAAAGCATTTTTTTAGTAACGGGGATACCTTGCTCCGCATTTGCAATATTGAACATTGTTTCAACATTATTAACCACACAGCCTACGTCAAGTGGAATGCCGTGAGGAGGAATTAACCGCCCCGTTGCGTCGTAAACCAACTCGTATTCGTCGCCTGCGGGGTAGTAATCGCCGAGGAAAGTCATTTCGATTTTTCCGCTCGAAAAATTCTTTTCAATTTCTTCGGCAGCTTTAATATTCTTCCGTTTTATTCCGAAAAAGCCTTTTTTTGCACCAACGCTTTCAAACAAAAGCTCCATTCCTTTAACAACGTCCGGCGCAAAGTTCAACATTAGTTCAAAATCTTTGTGCATCAAAGGTTCACACTCGGCGGCATTTGCAATTAAAAACTCAACATTCGATTTGGCTTTTACGTGAGCCGGGAAACCTGCTCCGCCTGCTCCCACAACTCCGGCTTCGAATATTTTTTCGTCAAGAGTCATTTTCTTCCTTACGCTTAATTATTACCAGAGTTTTGTCATCTTGATACTTGCTTTCGGCAGTGGAAAACTTTACAACGTCTTCAATAATCAAATATGCCAATTCTTTAGGCGATTTGTCAATATTGGACAGCACGGCTTTGATTAATCTTTTGTCTTCGTACAACTTAAACTTTTCGTTCGCGGCTTCAACTATTCCGTCCGAGTAAATAACCAGCAAATCTCCGGGAGCAAAGTTAATGCTGTCCGTTTCGTATTTCGAATTGGGAGCAGGTCCTAAAATTGGCCCCGTTGGGAGAAGCGGAATTGCTTTTTTCCTCTTTTTCGAGAAAAAGAACGGCGGGTTGTGTCCCGCGTTTGCGTAAAGAAACAATCCCTTTTTATCGTTCGAAATTTCCCCGTAAAAAAGCGTGCAAAACCTGTCGTCCGAAAAAATTTGATTTACCAAATTATTCAAGCGGTACATAAACGGCGAAATTTTAATTTGAAACTTACTTGCCATTCTAACCGCGCCGGAAATGTACATTGCCTCGGCAGCGGCGCTAATTCCTTTCGAAGCGGCATCCCCAACTACAATTCCCAGTCTCTCCTCGTCGTTTCCAATTTTTACGTAATCAAAAAAGTCGCCTCCAAGCGTTTCTGCGGGGATAGTCAAACCGAAAAGTTCGTAATTGTGGAAAGAGTACTCGTGAGCAGGCAATATGCTCCGCTGTAATTGTTTCGCCTTGTCAATGTCTTTAATTAAATGGTCGGTCGATTTTTCCGAACGGAATTCTTTAATTCGTGAGGTTAAAACGGTTGCAATGATATTCAATGTGTAACGGAGTTTGTCGTCAATATGCTCCGAATTTACGGCTAATAAATATTCGTAATACAAATAGTTTTTAATTTTTACCTTTTCCCCCACGCCTGAAGCCGAATAACGGAAAATGCCTTTCTTCTTTAAAACTTCATTTGTCTCGTTTGCAAGTACCGTTCTTTTCTCGGGAATTAACTTGAAAATAGGGTAATCTTTAACAGGTAGGACAAAACCTTTCTTTATTCTTTGCACTTTTCCTGCCTGAAAAAGCAGTTCGTATTGTTTTTTTGCAGGGTTAAGTTTCCAAATTCTGCCCCCCGAAATCTGAATGTTTTCCCGGGTAACAATCTCGTACAATGCCTGTTCGAGAATTTCTTCCTCGCTTTCAAACTTTTTCGAAAGCACGTTTTCTATTGTTTTAAGTAGTCTTCTCTGTTCCATTGCAAATTGTTAAAGTTTATTTAACAAATTTAAATCTTATTTGGCAATAGACAAAACAGGCAGGGTTAATTTTACTGATTTTTAATTTTGTAAGATCTATTACCTCATCTTTACTTCGATACCTTCGGCATCGTTTTTTCTCTTCCTTACTTTTTCTACTAACCTTCGACCCCCTCGGGGTCGCCCGTAAAAAATATTTGCAATTGAACAAAACCTTTAATTCATCACAAAATAGCGTGAACCGCGAAGCGGTTAAATGTTTTTAGAAAAAGGAATAAAAAAGAAATTAGAACCCTGAAATGGTTCAAATTTGAAGAACAAAACATTAGAAGGAAAACACCCCCACAGATTGAAACCCGTGGTTATCGAGATGACATCCCGCAAGCAGAGCGGCGAGCCTGCCTCTCTGAAGGAGAGGACAAATGATAAATTATCGCAAGTCCTAAGTCTCAAAGTAACAAGTCTTAAGTAATTGTCTCGCTCACTGTTATCTGTTCTCCGTCAACTGTTCTCTGAATAAAACTAGCGTCTTGCCTCTCGCGTCTAGCGAAAAATCATTTCTTATTTCTCGTTTCTTCTTTCTTATTTTACAACCTATTTAAAGCCCGCACCATTATTTTCTTTTATTCCCTAAAACCTTTTCAACTTCCTGCAAGGTTAATTTCCGGTATTTTCCCACTGGCAAATCCTTAACCGTCAAAAATCCGATGCTTTCGCGGTGAAGCCGTTTAACATTGTACCGAAACCGGTCGAACATTCTTTTCACAAAATGGTATTTCCCTTCGGTTGTTGTCACTTTCACAAATTTGAAATTGTTCTTTTTCGGAAACTCTATTTTTTCAAATCTGCTTTTAACTTTTTCAAGGTAGATTCCCTGCAACAATTTTTCTTTGTGTTCGGCTTCGAGAGGTTTGTCAAGCGTAACAAGATAAACC
>JALWGH010000049.1 GCA_027013735.1 Melioribacteraceae bacterium | reverse complement strand
AAGAATTTGTCGAGGCTATTAAGGAGTTCAAGAAAAGCAAAGAATCGGAGGAAGAATCGGACGGGATTCCTTCCAATCTTTCGGAAATTAATTCGCTCGTAAAAAAAGGCTACTCGTTAAAAGAAATTGCTTCTCTGCAAAGACTACCCGAAGCCGTGGTAGCCATTCAAATAGAAACTTTAATTAAATACGACAAGAAGCTGGACATTTCCCGCCTCGTGCCGCCGGAAAAAATTTCCGTAATTAAAAATCTTTTGGAATCCGGTTTCGGGGATCTGAAAGAATTGAAAAGCAAACTCCCCGCCGGATTCGGTTACGCAGAAATAAGAGTGGTAAAGGCAAAGTTCGAAGCTAACGACTCACTGCTTTTCTGAGAGAGTCCAAAACAAAATCCGCTTCCTTGAAAAACTCACGCCACACTTCTTTGTCCGGTGGCATTTTCCTCATTGTTTTTACAATGTCGGAATCTTGTAAGCCGTACTTTTCGAGGATTAACTTTTTGTGAGCTTTAATCGAATCAGGGTAACCGCGGTAAAGTTCTTCGGTAAAAGTAATTTCGGCGTAAGCGCGGGCAACCTTTTTGGAAGGAAGTTTTTCCTGCGAGCAAGAAAACAGAACAAAAACCACAACGGCAAAAAACGCTATTTTACTTGCGTTTACTTGCTTCAAAGAGAATCCTCTTTTCCTCATCGGTCAAACTCTGGTAACCGCCCTCGCTGATCTTGTCAAGGATGCGGTCGATTACTTCCTGATTTATTTCGTCGTAAGAATCGGGATTGTTTTCGTCGATCTCGTAAAAATCTGCATCGATAATTGAATCGCCCTTGGTGTGGAAGGGTCTTCTGAAATCTCCTTCACGCTTTTTAATTTTCGGTTTCGGCTTGAATGCGTCTCTGAAAACGGCAAAGAGACGGTTGAAATTGAGCCCGTGTTTCCTGTCGTACATAATGAAAAGGAAACCGACAGTAGCTCCGCCGAGGTGTGCAAGGTGGGCAATCGGTTCACCCGGATTACCAACGGAGAGGTATTCGAAAATAATTAAGAATCCGATTAAATATTTTGCTTTCATCGGGATTGGCGGGAACAGAAGGAAAATGTAACGGTCGGGGAAGGTCATTCCAAAAGCAACCATCACGCCGAAAATACTTGCCGAAGCGCCGATTGTGAAAGTCGAATAATGACCAAGCAGAGGGGCAATTAAAACCTGCGCCAAGCCGCCGCCTATTCCGCAGGAAAGGTAGTAAATTAAGAATTTCTTACTGCCCCACAAATTTTCAATTTCCATTCCGAACATCCAAAGCATCAGCATATTGAAAAAGATGTGCCAAAATCCGCCGTGCATAAATTGGTAAGTGATCAACTGCCAAATTTGGAAATTGTAAGAATTGCCAAGCATATCTATTCCGCTAATCGGGTTGAGCGCAAAATATCTGTCAAGAATGTACGCACCGGGAATTCCCCCGAAATAAAGATTGTCGAAAAGAATTTGAATAATAAAAACGACAACATTTATTACTAAAATATTTTTAATCATCGGTGGGAGCAAATGAAAACTGCCAAATGTTCCGCCTCTGCGATAATAATCTCTGTCTCTTAAACCCATATTAAATTCTCATAATGTTAATTTTATTCTGCCACTAATTACACTAATTTTCTACCAAATAGAATCATGTAATTACTGAAAAGCAATTTTCAGATTAGACTAAACTTAATTTAAAAAGTTTCCGCCTGAACAACAAATTGTTCTGGTACAAGTTTAAAACCTGCAACAAAAAATACACACTTTAATTATTTCAAAAATTGTTCTACTTTTTTCTTTTGAATTCTCCCCCTATTCAAACCAACTTGAAAATCCGGGAATAACAGAGTCCTCCTCTCTTTGAAAGAGAGGGGAAAACAGGGGGTGAGTTATCAACAAAATATTTTCCGGTGACTTTTTTCTTCATTAATTATCTAATTGGTACTATTATTCCGGCGAAAAACAATTTAAATCATTATCGTAAAAATTTACGCATCGTTTAGAGCTTCCACTCCCGGGAGTTTTTTGCCTTCCAGGAATTCAAGCGAAGCGCCTCCGCCGGTGGAAACGTGGGAAACTCTGTCTTCCAATCCTGCTTTTTTAATTGCCGCGGCAGAATCTCCCCCGCCTACAATCGTAACGGCACCTTCCAAAGTTGCTTCCGCAAGAGCTTGGGCAATTGCATTTGTTCCTTCGGCAAAGTTGTCGAATTCAAAAACTCCCATCGGACCGTTCCAAACAACGGTTTTGCTTCTGAGAATTTCTTCCTTGAAAACCCTGATTGATTTGGGACCGATGTCCAGCCCCATTTTGTCGTCGGGGATTCTGTCCACGTCAACAATGTCCTTTGGAGAATCGTTTGAAAATTCGGAAGCAACGGCAATGTCAATCGGAAGCAAAAATTGCACGTTTGCGGTTTCGGCTTTCTTCAAAATCTTCTTAGCCACATCCAATTTTTCCTCGTCAACTAAGGATTTACCGACGGTGTAATCCATTGCTTTCAGAAAGGTGAAAGCCATTCCGCCGCCGATAATCAGCGTGTCAACTTTACTAAAAAGATTTTCGATTACGTCAATCTTGCCTGCAATTTTTGCCCCGCCCAAAATGGCGGTAAAAGGTCTTGTAGGATTAGCAATTGCATTGCCGAGGTAATCCAGCTCTTTTTGCATCAGGTAACCGGCAACGCAAGTCTCAATAAACTTAGTAACTCCGACTGTTGAAGCGTGCGCCCTGTGTGCCGTGCCGAATGCATCGTTAACGTAAATTTCTCCCAAGGAGGCAAGTTTCTTGGAAAACTCTTCGTCGTTGTCCGTTTCTTCTTTGTGAAAACGAAGATTTTCAAGGAGTAAAATTTCTCCTTCGTTCAATTCGTTTGCCATTTTCTCAACTTCGGGTCCGATGCAATCGTTTGCGAACCGGACTTCTTTGTCGAGCAATTCGCTTAATCTTTTTGCCACGGGGGCAAGACTCATTTCCGGCACAACTTTGCCTTTAGGTCTGCCGAGATGGCTCATTAAAATTAATTTTCCGCCTTTTTCAATAATTCTTTCGATTGTCGGCAAAGCGGCGGTAATCCGCCTGTCGTCGGTAATGTTTTGGTTTTCGTCCAGCGGAACGTTAAAGTCCGCGCGCATTAAAACTTTTTTACCTTTTAATTCAACGTCATCTATTGTCTTCTTATTCATAGCACCACCTCTTTATTAAAAAAGGGGGCGGAAAATTCCGCCCCGAATTTATTTTACGATTTCTTATTCAGCAATTTTCTTAAGCAGGTCAACTACACGGCAGGAATAGCCCCACTCGTTGTCGTACCAAGAAACGGTTTTAACCATATTGCCTTCCATTACCATTGTGGAAAGGCTGTCGAAAATGCTCGAATGGGTGTTGCCGATGATGTCCTTGGACACCAACGGTTCGTCGCTGTATTCGAGAATTCCTTTAAGTTCGTTTTCAGCCGCTTTCTTAAACGCTGCGTTTACTTCTTCAACCGTAACGTCTTTTTTCAATGTTGCGGTGAAGTCCGTGATTGCGCCGTCGGAAACAGGCACTCTCAAAGAGTAGCCGTTCAATTTTCCGTCGAGTTCGGGAATAACTTTGCCCACTGCAATTGCAGCACCGGTTGTGGTAGGAATAATATTTTCGGCAGCCGCGCGGGCTCTTCTCAAATCTTTGTGAGGCAAGTCCAACAATCTTTGGTCGTTAGTGTAAGCATGAATCGTAACCATTAAACCTTTCTCAACGCCGAAATAATCGTTAAGTACTTTAACCATCGGTGCAAAGCAGTTGGTTGTACAGGAAGCGTTGGAAATTACCTGCTCTTCTCCGGTAAGAATGTTATCATTAACGCCGAGCACAATAGTTGCGTCAACTTCGCTTTTAGCCGGAACAGTAAGGATTACTTTCTTAGCGCCCGCTTCGATGTGTTTCATTGCAAGGTCTTTGGTTCTGAACACGCCGGTAGATTCAATTACGTAATCAGCGCCGAGTTCGCCCCAGTTCAAATTTGCGGGGTCTTTTTCGGCTGATATTTTAATTTTTTGACCGTTAACAACAATAGAATCGCCTTCCGCGTAAACTTCGCCGTCAAATTTTCCGTGAACGGAATCGTATTTCAAAAGGTGTGCGAGTGTTTTTGCGTCCGTTAAATCGTTAATTCCTACAAACTCAATTCCGCCTAATTGTAATGAACGGCGGAAAACCAATCTGCCTATTCTACCGAATCCGTTGATACCTACTTTTATCGCCATTTTTTCTCTCCTGATTAATTTAAAAAATATCGTTTTTAAATTTACCGCTATTCTACTTCTTATTCAATTTTCGGGAAAGGTTTTCGCGAGGGATCAACACCAATATTAGTTGAAAATGGAAAGTTGAAAATGGAAAGTGGAGAATTAGTTAATAGTGAACAGATAACAGAGAAAAAATGCTCATTACTTAAGACTTGTTACTTGGTACTTAAGACTTAAAAAGTGATTTGTCATTTGTCCTCTCCTTCAGAGAGGCAGGCCCGCAGCTTCGCTTGCGGGACGTCATTCATTGTGGTAAAAAAGTTTGGAGTTGTAATCAACTGTAACGGTTCAAGTGGAAATGGAATCAAAAATAATTAACTTAGTAACAAAAAAATAAAGGAGATTCCAAAATGAAGAATTCAAAAAGAAAAATAAGAGCCGAAGAGAAAGTAATAATATTACGAGAGCTGTTAGAAAATAACAAAAACATAAGTGATTTAGCAGAACAATACGGAGTACACCCAAACCTGATATACCGATGGAAAAAACAATTATTCGAATCAGCAGTAGAAATATTCATACCCAAGCAGAATAAAGATGAGACTAAAAAAGACAGAGAAATAAAAAAGCTAAAAGAAAAATTATTAAAAAGAGAAGCAGCTATATCATATTTGGTAGAAGACAATATCAAGTTAAAAAAAAACATTGGGGAGTATTAACAAACAAATGGATAGAACCGGATATTAGAGATAACATAGTGGATTACACAGAAAAGATGAACAAATTAACGGAAATTAAAATCAAAAGACTAATATCGTTGATAGGTATTAGCCAGAGTAAATATTATGATTGGAAAAACCGCTATGGGGAGAGCAACTCTCATAATGCTCAAATACCTAAGCGGGGTTGGATATTTCAATGGGAAAGAGATGCAATAATTGATTATGCTAAAAAACATCCTGGCGAAGGTTACAGACGATTGACCTATATGATG
>JALWGH010000048.1 GCA_027013735.1 Melioribacteraceae bacterium | reverse complement strand
TTCTTTACAAAGCTTTGCGCGAAAGCGCCGTTTGGCAGAAAGGCTACACACACCTCGACCAAGGCGGCGGACTTATTAACGTAATGAACGCTTACAAATTAATGAAGAAGTGGATTAAGGAAGGGGAAATAAAGAAATTCGAAACATACACGACTACCGCTTTTGCACAAACGATGCCGGATTTCCAAGCGCCCGCGCTTTACATCCGCAACGGGAATTTCCTTACCGGTTACGAAACTTTTTCCTTTAAAATCACAAGGGATAATTTCATCGGTAAGAAAAACTTTTACAGAATTTACAAACTTAAAAGTGAAGCGGACTGGCTTAAACTTGTAAACACACGCACTTACATCAGAAAGGACCAAACCGCAACAGTCAACGTTAGGTTCGACAAATCGAAGATGAAGCAACCCGGTTTGTACAATGCAGAAATTAAAGCTTACCGTGCAGACAGGACGAAGTTTCCCGAATTCGATTTAATGGCAACGGTTGTTATCCCTTACGAATTTTCGGCGGACAATAATTACTCCGCACATTGGAAATTCGACTCACTTGCACCCGGCGAGAACAAAAGATTCTTTCTCGACGTACCGGCGGGAGCTACGTCTTTACGGATTAAACTTCACGCAAAGGAAAAAGATTACGCCGTGGCTTGGTACTTTCTGCACCAACCGGACGGAAGGCAGTTCGGACGTGGCTATTTGAAATCGAACGTAAACGAAGACGAGAGCGAAAATTACTACTACAATTTAAAACCGGGAGTTTACGAGCTCGATGTGCAGGGTTACTTCCGTGCAAAAGGAAAGTCGAAGTTTGACATGGAAGTTCAGTTCGGCGGAATAGACGTTTTGACCCACTCGTCCGTCTCGGCAGCTAACAACGAAATTGAAGTGGTTAATAATTTCAACGAAGTTAAATCGCTTTCATTAAGCGGTAAAATTTTGGGCTACGAAAAAAATTACACGGTTAAATTAAAGGACACGGACGTTTACGAAATGCCTTTCGTGCTTACAAAAAACGAGGCTTCAAAGAGCTTTGAAATTTCAATCAGCAAGGAAGACTTTAATAAGACAACGGATTTTGCGGTGCAAATTTACGACACAACCGGAACCGCAATTCAAAAAACAGGCTTGAGCTACAAGACGGAAACAATCTCGATTAGAAACAGATTCAAAGCGGACACAACAAAATTAAGATTGGAATTAAGACCTGCTTTTGCAAACGCACCAGAGCCAATGACGATTCACATTAAAGAAACTACGCGTTTTAAAAAGACTGTTCGTGTAAATGTAACGGACAGAGGCTCCTCGAGCGCAACGTTCTACCCGTCAATAATTGAAACGTTAAAGTTAAATTTCAAAGCGCCTAAAACCGCTTTGCCTAATGGCGCAAAACCGTACGGAATGATTTATCTTAAGAATAATAAAGACAAAACGGAATTTGAATTTCCGATTTATTTCACATTTTAAGGGAGTAGTTTATGAGCGAACAAATTAAAGTCGCCGGGTTACCGGACAATGCTTATCGAGAACTAAAGCCCGGAGAAAAATACGTCCCGATAATGCTGCCGGACAAGGTTTACCCCGAAGTAAATCTTTGGTCGGTTTTGTGGGGACTTTTAATGGCAATCCTATTTTCCGGCGCAGCGGCTTATTTGGGATTGAAAATCGGTCAGGTGTTCGAAGCCGCAATTCCAATTGCCATTATTGCCGTAGGACTTTCCGCGGCATTCAAAAGGACGCAGGCGCTTGGCGAGAATGTGATTATCCAGTCAATCGGCGCCACATCTGGCGCGGTTGTTGCCGGTGCAATTTTTACGATTCCCGCTCTTTACATTCTGAATTTACAAGCCGAATTTTTCCAAGTGTTTATGGCGTCTTTGTTGGGCGGTTTCCTCGGCATCTTGTTTCTTATTCCGTTTAGAAAATATTTTGTCGCCGAAATGCACGGCAAGTTCCCATTTCCCGAAGCAACTGCCACAACGGAAGTTCTTGTTGCAGGGGAAAAGGGAGGCAATCAAGCCGCTGTTTTGGTTGTTGCCGGCGCAATCGGCGGACTTTACGATTTCATCGTTGCCACATTCGGTTGGTGGAGCGAGGTTTTCTCCACACGCGTAATCGACATCGGAAATACTGTGGCGGACAAGTTCAAACTTGTGTTCAAGCTTAACGTAGGCGCGGCAGTAATGGGCTTGGGCTACATTGTGGGACTCAAGTACGCGGCAATAATTGCAGCCGGCTCGTTTGTGGCTTGGTTTGTAATCATTCCTATTTTTGCTTACTTAGGACCTGTAATCACTCAGCCGATTGGCGCCAATGTTCACATGTTAATTAAAGACATGAGCGCCGAACAAATATTCAGCCATTACGTCCGGCACATAGGAATCGGCGGAATTGCAATGGCGGGATTAATCGGAATAATCCGCTCGACGGGAATTATTAAATCCGCATTTGTTCTCGGCATTCACGAAATATTCCACGGCAAAAAGGGTGACGGCGAAGTTCGCTGGCAGAAGGATTTGTCGATGGGCATTATTGCCGGAGGCATTGCGCTTACAGCAATCGTGATTTTCGTGTTCTTCCTTTTCGGAGTTGTTCACAATGTCCTTTACGCAATCGTGGGACTTTTAATTGTTTTAATTATTGCTTTCCTCTTTACAACCGTAGCGGCAAATGCAATCGCAATCGTGGGAACAAACCCCGTTTCGGGAATGACATTAATGACTTTAATCCTTTCGTCGCTTATTCTTGTTGGCGTAGGACTTTCCGGCACAGCGGGGATGATTTCCGCTTTAATTATCGGCGGCGTTGTTTGTACGGCACTTTCCGTTGCCGGCTCCTTCATTACCGATTTGAAAATAGGTTACTGGCTGGGCTCTTCGCCTTACAAACAGGAGACGTGGAAATTTGTCGGAACGGCGTTTTCCGCAGCTACGGTTGCATGGGTTATTTTGATTCTTAATCAAACTTACGGATTCGTTGGCGAAGGTGCGCTTGTAGCGCCGCAGGCAAACGCAATGGCTGCTGTAATCAAGCCGTTGATGTCCAACCAACCCGCGCCTTGGATGATGTACATCGCAGGAATGCTAATGGCATTGATTCTACTAATGGTTGACGTGCCAGCCTTGGCTTTTGCCTTGGGAATGTATATTCCATTGGAACTTAACACTCCGATTCTCGTGGGCGGTTTGATTGCGTGGTTCGTTTCCACACGCAGCAAAGACGCCAAACTCAACAAGGCAAGGAAGGAACGCGGAACGTTAATAGCTTCGGGATTTATTGCAGGCGGCGCGTTGATGGGCGTAATAAGCGCTATTCTCAGGTACTTTGAAATTAACTGGGTAAACAAGGAATGGTTTGAATCCAACTCGGCGGAAATTTTAGGGTTGGTAATGTTTGCCCTTTTGTGTGCTTATATGATTTGGGATTCGATGCGCGGCAAGCCGGAAGCCGAATAATATCAGTAGTTTCGAAGCCCGGCGTTTGTCGGGCTTTTTATTTTTAAAAAATTTTTAACAATAACGGGAATCAAATGGAACTGAACGAAATTAGAGAATTATTTCCGTATTTGAAACAGGGAAAAATTTATTTCAACCACGCTTCAATTGGACCCCTGCCGTTGAACGTAAAAGAAATAATCGAACGGTATTCGGTGGAAAGAAGCGAGGGAACGATTAATAATTACAAACAATTTCTGTTGGTGGAAACTCGTGCGCGGAAGAAAATCGCACAACTACTGAACACCCCGCCGCAGAATATTACGTGGAGTACAAACGTCGGAACGGCAATGAGTATGCTTGCTCAAGGACTTGATTGGCAGACCGGTGACGAAATTATTCTGAATAACATTGAGTTTCCTTCCAACGTTTATCCGTTCCTCAATCTGCAAAGCAAAGGCGTTAAAGTAAAATTTGTAAAAGCAAAAAACGGAATACTCAATTTGGAAGACATTGAAAAGGAGATCACCGAAAGGACAAAGTTAATCTCCGTAAGCCTTGTTCAGTTCCTCTCGGGGTTTCAAATAGATTTGAAAAGCCTTTCGGAGATTTGCAGGAAGCACGGCATCATTCTTTCCGTTGACGCAATTCAAGCCGCAGGAAATGTAAAAATCGATTTGACCGAAACAAATGTTGATTTCCTCGCAGGCGGAACTCAAAAGTGGCTGTTAGGCTTGCAGGGACTCGCTTACGTTTACGTTGGCAACGAGCTGTTGGAAAAACTAAACCCAACAATACTCGGCTGGCAGTCGGTTGCGAATCCGTGGGAGTTACTCAATTACGATTTGACTTTACCTGACGATGCACGGAAATTCTTAAGCGGAACTCTTAACGCACTCGGCATTTTTGCATTTAATAAATCGCTGGAAATATTTTTAAACTTCGGGCTTGAAAACGTTTACTCTCAGGTTAAAAACAACACGAACTTCCTGTTGGAAAAATTGCAGGAAATCGGCTTGAGCCCTTTAACAGCGGGACTTCCACAGTGTAACCAAAGCGCAATAGTCACATTTAAAGTTGAGAACGCTACGCAAATTAAAGAAGAATTAGGAAAGAAAAACATTGTTGTTGAAATCCGCGAAGGAATGATTCGAGTTTCACCTCATTTTTACAACACTCGACAGGAGATAGAAAGGTTTACAGAAGAATTGAAGCTGTTACTAACCGGCAGTGGATTTTAACCTATCGGGAAAAATCAGCGCAAATATTTTTTAGGGAATTCAAAAGAAACGGTTTTGCCCGTGTTTATTTCAATTTCCTGCCAACTGTCAAAAGGGAATTCAATTTCTACTACGCCTGCAGTCGGGACGTTTTCAATTTGCTTGTCGCCCAGCAAATTTACAATTGTTGTTAAATCCGGATTGTGACCGAAGAGCATTACAACATTCAGATTGTTGTCCAGTTCATTCACCAACTGCAAGTAAGCGCCGGCAGAAGCTTCATAAAGAGTTTCGGAGCATTGCAGTTTTTCGGGAGGGTAGTTTAATCCGCGGGCAAAAGTTCTTGCCGTGTAGTAAGCCCGCAAAGCAGGACTGGAAACAATTAAATCGGGGCTGACGCCTTTTTTACCAAGTAGCTCAGCCATAAAAGGCGCATCGTGTTTTCCTCTTTTGTTTAAGGGCCTTTCAAAATCGCTGAGCTCGCTGTAACCCCATTCCGACTTGGCATGGCGGACAAAGTAAACTTTTTTCACTTCATATTTTCGAAATATTTCAAAAATTAAACCAAACCCAGCAAACGCCCTACTAA
>JALWGH010000047.1 GCA_027013735.1 Melioribacteraceae bacterium | reverse complement strand
CTCATGCAACGAATCCCGGGCGTAGATTGCATGGCGAGGTTAAAAACACTACGTAGCACGGTTTGCTTAGTCCCTCGCGACCAGCAGGGGACGGGCAAACTGTTCAAGACGAATTGCAGTAAAATTTTGTTTTTGCAGACTGCAAACAAACCACGAAAATCCGTAGGTTAGCGGAATTTTTAAACTTCTCCCTTTCCTTCCTCTTGAGAAGTGTGCATTTAAAAGCAGGTTTGGGGATAGAGTTCAAAAAGAGAATAGACGAACGGGAATCCAATACCGAAGGTATCGAAGTCAAAAATTTAATTTCATTAACAAACGGCTTCGCCAAAGGCGTGAGTTAATGGAAAGTTAAGTGGGAACGGCACAAAAAACAAACGTCATTGCGAACCGCGACGGCAGGAGCGGTGAAGCAATCTGTAGTTTTAATACTCCAGTGCAAATATTCAGTATCGGCTTACAGCAACAATAGATTGCTTCGCTTTCCCGACAAGTCGGGATCGCTCGCAATGACGAGTCGGAAAAAACGTCATTGCGAGGAAGGATTCCGACGATAGTCGGAAGACTGACGAAGCAATCTGTTGTTTATTTAACTTTTGATTTCTAGACAGACAGATTACTTCCCCCGCATTCTGCGGGGTCGTAATGACGAGTCTCGTGCTTTTTGGACTGCCCCTAACAGAAATTGTATCCTAATTAATCCCGCTGAGATTTAGTCCCGTAGGGACGACACCTTTGTAGCAAAGCAACAAAAAAGTTAATCCGAGTTCCGTAGGAACGGCACAGTGGAGCGCATTTTACCAAGACCTCCGCAGATTGCAAGCAATCTGCACTACGGGTCAATCTTGCTTTTGCAACCCCAATCTATTCCACCACAATGAATGACGTCCCGCCAGCGGCGGGACCGAAGGCGGACCTGCCTCTCCGAAAGGGAGGGCAAATGACAAATCACTTCGTTGCAACTCTTTCACTGTTACCTGTTTACTCTTTTAACTTTCCACTTTCAATTAAATAAGCCTTGTATCCAACAATGCATTCCTCCAATTATCCAAGAGTCCCGTTTGGGCGAATGCCTCAAATGCTTTTGGATGCTCCGCCTTCTTCAGCATTCTGTGGAATTCGGCGCGACAAGTTGGATGATTGGACAACTGGATGGAATTGTTAAAAATATTGAGCAACAATCATTTTTCTCTGCTCACTGTTCTCTGTTATCTGTTATCTTCTTTTCCAACTTTTAAACTTGCAAAACGTCTTTTATTTTGCGAACTAAATACCTTTGTTTAATTTGGCTTTTAAAATTAAAATGCTTTGCAAAACACTTTTGAGGTCGAAATGAAAAAAATCATTTTACTCTTTTTAACAATTGTAATCAGCGTTAGCGCTCAAAATTACAAACAGGTAAAAATATTTTTTAATAATTTACAAGAAGCACAAACGCTTTACAAAGCGGTTCCGGATATTGAACGGGGCTTCTACAACAGACGGGACAATTCCGTAACCGTTTTTGTTGACGAAAAACAATTTGCAAAAATCAAAAGCGAAGGTTTCAATTACAAAATTTTAATAAACGATTGGGCAGAGTATTACCGCAACCGCGCCAAAAAAGTTGACCGCGCTTTACTAAACGAACAAGTTCTCAAAAGCAGAAATAAATTCGGCGTCAAAGGTTTCAGCTTTGGCTCAATGGGCGGATTTCTTACTTTCAACGAGGTAGTACGGAAATTGGACTCAATGAGAATTGAATACCCCAATTTAATTACGGCAAAAAAATCGCTCGGCAGAACAATTGAAGGGCGGGACATCTGGATGGTTAAAATTTCCGACAACCCGGACGTTGACGAAGACGAACCGGAAGTCTTTTTCAATTCATTGATTCACGCGCGTGAACCCGAAGGAATGATGGCTATGCTCTATTACATGTATTACCTTTTGGAAAATTACAACACCGACCCGCTCGCCAAATACATTGTGGACAATCGTGAAATTTATTTTGTGCCTGTTTTCAACGCCGATGGTTACGAATACAATCATCGAATTGCGCCCGACGGCGGAGGAATGTGGCGCAAAAACAGACGTGTAAATCCCGACAGCTCTTACGGTGTTGACCTGAACCGCAACTGGGGTTACAAGTGGGGCTACAGTAATAACGGATCGAGCGGAGAAACCACGAGCCAAACTTACCGCGGCACTGCTCCCTTCTCTGAGCCGGAAACTCAGGCTGTCCGTCAATTTTGCAACGCTCACAATTTTAAGACAGCTTGCAACATTCACACTTACAGCGATTTGATTATTTTCCCGTGGGGTTACATTCCCGAGGAAACGCCCGACTCACTTGTTTACAGGGAATACGGCGAAGACATGTCCCGCTACAACGGTTACACCTACGGCATTTCGGAAGACATTATTTACTTGGTTAACGGCGACGCCGACGATTGGATGTACGGCGAACAAACCGAAAAAAACAAAATTATTTCAATGACGTTCGAAATAGGCAGCGGCTCGGATGGCTTTTGGCCGCCGCAGAGCAGGATTTACCCACTGGCTGAAGAAAACTTAAAACCGTTCATGTACCTTTCGCTCGTGGCCGGAGGATTTACAAACTTGAAAGATTATTCCCTTTCGCAATCCGTGTTTTTGCCCGGCGACACTTTCACATTCACACCCGTTGTTAAAAACAAAGGACTCGGAACGGCAAACGATTTGTCATTTGAACTCGAAGCGGTTACGCCCTACATTTCAGTGCAGGACACCGTAGTAACTTTGGATTCCCTTTCTTCGCGGGCAGTTGACACTTTGAAAACAGGTTTTAAAATTACAATCGCTAACGACGCACCGGTTGGTAAGGAACAAAAGTTTGTATTTAAAACCACGCTCGAAGGAGTTGAAATCGGAGCGGACACAGTTGCCGTCGTCATCGGGCAACCACTTTACATTTTCCTTGACAGATGCGACACATTAACCACGCATTGGAAATCGGTTAGCAACACATCTTTGAAATGGACAACGACAGAAGCTACTTACCACAGTGCTCCAGCCTGTTTCACGGACAGTAAAAACACAGACTATCGCTCAAATTCGAAAGTTAAATTAACCAGCACAGATTATTTTGATTTAACAGGGATTGAAAATCCCAGACTCTCTTTCTGGACAAAATTCCGGATAGAAAGAGGTTGGGATTACGGACAAGTAATGGTTGGAATAAAAGGACAAACTTACTGGACGCCCGTAGGCGGTAAACTTTCACAATCAGGGGCGGGACAGTTCCAACCGTACGGCGAGCCCGTTTACAGCGGCTCAACAAGAGGTTGGCAGCGTGAAGAAATTGACCTGAGCGCTTACAAAGACAAAACAATTAAAATCCGTTTCCAACTTAACAGCGACGAATACGTTGAAAAAGACGGTTGGTACTTGGACGATATTGCCGTTTTCCACTACGTTCTCAGCAAGGTTGAAAAGACAGACGAGATTTTAAATTCTTACAAACTTTACCAGAATTACCCCAATCCGTTTGGCGCCGGTGGCGAAACAAGTACTCCGATAACAACAATAAAGTATTCAATCCCTGCCGTAGGGACAGCTCATGAGCTGTCCCTACAATTAATCGTTTACGATATTTTAGGTCGTGAGGTAACAACCCTTGTAGATGCAAAACAAACGCCCGGCGTTTATTCGGTTAAATTTAATGCTTCTTCTTTACCGAGCGGAATTTATTTCTACCGCTTAAAGGCGGGAAATTTTTCCGCAGTAAAAAAAATGATTTTAATTAAATAAGTTTTTCGACAAGTAAAAATGCGGACTTGAAATCTTGAAGAATTACATTTACAAGTGCAGTAATTGCGGGGCTGAATTTAGCCCCGCAGAAATTGAGAACGATTTTGTTTACCTTTGTCCCCGCTGCGGCAAAGCGGAAAAGAATAAACCGCTTGTAGGCGTTTTGGAAATTGAATACGACTATTCCGAAATTGCAAAAGAATACGACAAAGAACAATTCCTCAACTTTTCTCCCGGTCAATTTTGGCTGTACGAAAAACTTTGGCCCATTGATTTCACCAAAACAAACAGGGAAATTTTTGTTCGTCTTGCCCTTCCTCGCTTACAATTATTCCGGTACACATTAAAGAACAGGGAAGTTTTCATTCAGGACGAAACACGAAACCCCACCTTATCCTACAAAGACAGGGCTTCAAGTCTTGTTGCATTAAAAGCAATTGAATTGGGCATTAGAGAAATTGCAGCAGCTTCCACGGGAAATGCGGGTTCGTCGCTCGCGGGAATTTGCGCGCGCCTCGGTTTGACTTCCCGTATTTACGTGCCGAAAAACATCCCCGAAGCAAAGCGGGTACAAATAGAATCTTACGGAGCAAAACTCGAAATAATTAACGGCGATTACGACGCTGCGTTCGATGCCTGTCTCGAAGATTCCAATATTAACCGCTGGTACAACCGCAACACCGCTTACAATCCGCTTACTATTGAAGGGAAAAAATCCGCCGCATTCGATATTTTTATTTCCACCAAAGGGGAAATTCCCGATTACATTTTTGTGCCCGTTGGCGACGGCGTAATTATTTCGGGATTGTTTAAGGGATTTAACGAGTTGCTTAAACTCGGTTGGATTAAAAAGCTCCCCCGGCTCGTTGCCGTGCAAGCCGAAGGAAGCAATGCTTTGGTCAGATATTTGAAGGAAAGCGTATTTGATTTCAAACCCGCCCACACAATTGCCGACAGTATTTCGGCGGGCGCGCCGAGGAATCTTTTTCTTGCCGCAAAAGCCGTGACGGAAAGCCGGGGCTTTGCTTTGAGTGTAACGGATGAGGAAATTTTAAACGCACAAGAAGAATTTATTGCCGCCACGGGAATTGTTTGCGAACCCTCAAGCGCTTCGGTTTACGCGGCTTACTCAAAACTGGTTAAGCAAAACAAATTGGGAAAAGATGCAAACATTCTGCTCCTTATTACCGGCAACGGATTAAAGGACATTGATTCCCTCAAAGCCTCTCTTGCCAACTCCTCGGAAACACCGGCTATCTCAAAAAGGATTCTGCCCGGCTTAACCACAGCCACCCAGTATTCAGGGCTTCCCTTACCTTTTCCCATACGGGTTTCGGCTGGCTTTTTAGTAACAGGCTTGTCAGGAAATATCCTTATCCAAACCTTAGCACCCCTTTTAACGTGCCTGGTTATTGCAACTCTGGCAGCCTCTATCTGCTGAGCCGTTATCCACGCAGGCTCCAACGCTTTAAGTCCAAACT
>JALWGH010000046.1 GCA_027013735.1 Melioribacteraceae bacterium | reverse complement strand
GATAATGAAACTCCATATTTTTCATTGGACTCTGATGGACGAGACGACCGTAGGCTAATATCATTATTTGCTTATAGTGAGAAGGAAAATGTTTTTTTAATAAAACCTCATAATCTTTTAAGTATTTTGTGATGAAGGCTGTTACTCCGTATTCTTTTACTGTTATCTTTGATATTATTGATGCTTTCTTTCTTAATCTTTCTTTTTCCGATTCAACAAAACCTTCTTCTTTTGTGATTTTACCGAGTAATTTCCCTGTTATCTTACGCGCTCGTTTTTTCTCGGGATCCCATTTGCTTGTTACTTCGTATAGATAATATTTGCCATTTATTAACCTTAATTCCGAGCCTTTTCTTTTGTGTTTTATAGCCCATTCCGGATGTTTATTTGCCATTATTCTTCTCCTATTAATATTACGTAATTACGTAATACCTAAAATACGCAAATTTATTGGGATTAGCAAATAATAATGGGCTTTTCTTATATTCCTATTACGTATTTTGAGAAATGTTAGGGATTAAAAAAATAAAAAACGGTGCATAACAATGGCTATGCGTTATGCGAGTGGGAAAAGCGTGCTGAAAACAAATTGCAAAAATTTTATTCTATTGCGTGGTGGAAATGTGGTGCGTAGTGAAATACCCCCATCACATATAGCAGTGTCATTAAACCAATCCTTACTAAAAACTCCTCCCAAAATAAAACTTCAATTCCGGTTCGGCAAAGCCGACGTTTTCAACACCGAAGCCAAAATTCCACGCGTGTTTTTCTTTTACTTTCTTGTTGTGCTTTACCACAAGTCTGACGGCATTGATTGCGCTGGCAACCCTGTTTAAAATTAGCGCTCCGGCAACAAAGCGGATTGAGTTGTACGCATTTTCCGAAGCCTTCCAGATGCCCCTGTATTCCCTGCGCTGCGCCTGACTTCTCCACTGCCAGAAAAAATTTTGTTCGTCGTAAACCGCATTGAAATCGCGGTTCAACTCTTTGTCCCGGTTGTACTGGTAAATGTCGATGTAATTGCCGATGTCAGCAAAGTACTTGTCGTCCTTACCCTCGGGATTAACGCCGCCGTAAGCCTTTGCGTAAGCCTTGTAATTGTTCTCCTGCCATTTGCCGTAAATTTCAAACCCTGCAATCGTGCCCCAAAGCGCCGCATCTGCAATTGTAAAATATTTTCCGCTCTCGTAAGAGTCTGCGTAAAGCTCGCCCATTCCGGGAAGCAAAAGCGAATAGAGAATTGCAATTCCTGTCTTCTTTTTGCGGAACGTTACCTCAGGCATCGGGTTTCCGGCTTCCCTGCCATTCTCAAAGGTAGGATTGCTAATATTAAATTTTGCAGTAAAATCTTTCTGCAAACTTTGTGCGCCGGTTAATCCGGCAAACAACAGAACAATTACTAATGTCTTCATAAACTTACAACCGATAATTTTTCTTTTTGAACTATTTCGGCGGAACAAATATTTTCTTCCGCATTCGTAATTTTAACATTTACAAACTCATTTACAAGGTCAGAATTGAATGGATATTGCACGCGCACGTAATTTCCGGAAAACCCTTTAATAAAGCCGTCGCTGTTCTGCTCCTCGAATAAAACCGTCAGCTCCTTCCCCAACATTGAGCGGTAGAAATCTTTCCTCTTTTTGTCCGAAAGCTCGCGCAAAATTTTGTTTCTCCTTTTCCTTTCGCGAAGAGAAACCTTCCCCGGAATTTCAAGCGCCTTTGTGCCCGGACGTTCGGAGTAAGTAAACACGTGCAGGTAAGAAAAAGGCAGTTTCTTCAAAAATTCGTAAGTGGTCAGGAAATCTTCTTCCGTTTCCCCGGGAGTGCCGACAATAACATCAACCCCAATGCCCGCATCCGGCAGAACTTCCCTAATCCTGTAAATCAAATCCTTGTAGTAAGAAGAGTTGTAACGCCTCTGCATTAGTTTCAGCACGTTGTCGCTTCCGCTTTGCAAGGGAATGTGAAAGTGGTTACACAACTTTTCGTTCTCTGCCGTTAGTTTCAGAATATCGTCGCTTAAAAGATTCGGCTCAATCGAGCTGATTCTGATTCTGAAATTCCCCGGCACGTCCGCCATTTTTTTCAAGGCTTCGTAAAGGTTTGTCCCGATTTTCCTGCCGTATTCTCCAACGTTCACGCCGGTCAGGATTATTTCTTTGTAACCGGAATTAACCAAACTTTTAAATTCACGGATTAATTCTTCCGGTTCCATACTGCGGCTTCTGCCCCGTGCAAATGGAATCGTGCAATAGGTGCAAGTGTAATCACAGCCGTCCTGAATTTTGAAGAAAGCCCTTGTGCGTTGGTTTGCCTCGACGGAAAACGCAGGGTGAAAATTATTTACTTCGTCAATGGGAGAAACAAACACGCAGGAAAGGTTTTGCTTTTCGAGCGTTTCAAATTTTTTGAACAGGTCAAACTTTTCCCCGGCGCCGAGAACAACATCCACGCCTTCTATTGATGCAAGCTCGTCGGGGCGCAGTTGCGCGTAACAGCCTGTTACGGCAACAAAAGCATTTTTGTTTTTCCGTAACGCACGGCGAACAACCTGCCTGCATTCCCTTTCCGCATTTTCAGTTACGGAGCAGGTATTAATCACGTACACGTCTGCGGCATCGTTGAAGTCAACAATTTCGTAACCGCGGCGTAAAAACTCCTCGCCGATTGCGTTCGTTTCGGCAAAATTAAGTTTACATCCTATTGTGTGGAAAGCTGCTTTCTTTTTCATAAAATAAAAAGGGCTGCGTTCAACGCTTAAAAAAGCATTAGAAAACAGCCCTTGAAGTTAATCGTTTATTCTGATTTTTTATCGGAATCTTCTTCCGGTTTTTCTTCTTCTTTCTTTTCCGTTTCAGTCTCTTCGGAAGTTTCTTCCTTCACCTCAGCCTTTTCTTCGGTTTTGGATTCAGCTTTAACCTCTTCGGTTTCAGCCTCAGCCTTAACCTCAGTTTTAGCTTCAGTTTCGGTTTCCGCTTCCGCCTTTGCTTCTTCGGCTTCGGCAGGTTTTTCTTCCTCGGCGGCTTTTTCCGGTTCAGCTTTTTCCTCTGCTTTTACTTCCTCGGTTTTCGCTTCTTCGGTCTTTGCCTCTTCGGAAGTTTTCTCTTCTTCCGCTTTAGGTTCGGATTTTTCCTCAGCCGTGGGTCCTTCGGATTTCTCTTCCGCCTTAGCCTCGGCTTTTTCTTTCTTCTCCTTCTTTGCCTTAGTATTACTGTCGGTTTTCTTTTCTTCGAACAGTTCGTTGAAAATCGAAGAATCGAATTTGCCTAAGTCGGCATTGCGGATGTCGTCAACAGAAACCTTGTCGAGCTTGTGAGTGCGGATGTAATCGGCAATTTCTTCGTCCGATTTATCCCTCAAAGCCGCAAGAGAGCTCAAAACGATTTTCTTGTTTTCTTTGTCGAATTCCACAACGATTAAATCGAGTTCCGTATCGACAGGAAAGCAGTAAGAAAGGTTTTTAATCTTCGCAGGCGATAGTTGCGAGATTGGCACAAAGCCGTCAACTTCTTCGGGAAGTTCAACGATTAAGCCTTTTTCAATAATTCTTACAACCTTGCCTTTAACCGCCTTACCAACGGCGTAAATGTTTTCGAACGAATCCCACGGATTATCCTTGACCTGCTTGTGTCCGAGGGAAATTTTACGCTGTTCTGTATCGACGCCGAGAACAACGACTTCAATTTCGTCGCCTTTCTTTACTATTTCGCCGGGGTGGCGAACTTTCTTTGTCCAAGACAAATCGGAAATGTGAACAAGTCCGTCGATTCCGGGTCCCAATTCAACAAACACGCCGAAGTTCGTAAGGTTGCGAACTATTCCTTTGTGCTTGGAGCCAACGGGGAATTTCTTCATCAACTCTTCCCACGGGTCGGGAGTAAGCTGTTTCATTCCGAGGGAAATTTTCTTCTCTTCCTTGTCAAGGCTCAAAATAACTGCGTCAACAATTTGTCCCATCGAAACAAACTGCGAGGGATGGCTAATGTGCTTTGTCCAGCTCATCTCGGAAATGTGAATAAGTCCTTCGATTCCCTTTTCGATTTCAATGAATGCGCCGTAATCCGTAAGAGAAACAACACGCCCGCTGACTTTGTCGCCAACGTGGTATTTCTGGTCGATGTCTTCCCACGGATGTTTTTGAAGCTGTTTCAAGCTCAAGGAAATTCTCTTCTTCTCGGTGTCGTAATCCGTAACAACAACTTTGATTTTTTCGTCAAGTTTAACAACTTCGCTCGGGTGTTTAATTCTGCCCCAGCTCAAATCGGTAATGTGAATCAATCCGTCCACACCGCCGAGGTCAACAAACACACCGAAGTCCGTAATAGCCTTAACCGTTCCTTCAAGAATTTGACCGGGCTCGAGACTTTCCAGAATCTCTCTGCGCTGGTCTGCAATTGTTTCCTCAATAAGAACTTTGTGGGAAACAACCACGTTCTCGGTAGGAATGTTAATTTTTACAATTTTGAAGTCCATTACCTGACCGACGAATGCGTCAAAATCCCTCACGGGGCGGATGTCAATTTGCGAACCGGGAAGGAACGCCTCGATTCCCATTAAATCGACAACCATTCCGCCTTTGATTCTGCGCAAGATTTTGCCGGTAAGAACTTCTTCGTTTTCGTAAGCGTGAACAATCTTCTCCCAAATCTTAAGGAAGTCTGCACGCTTTTTACTAAGCACCAAATTGCCTTCTTCATCTTCAACGCTTTCGATTACAATATCAACTTCCGCACCTACGCTGATTTCTTCGGTAGAAGCAAATTCTGATTTCGGCACGGAGCCGTCGGATTTAAATCCAACGTCGATTATTACGTTATCGTCGTTAATTCCAACAATTTTGCCTTTAATGATTTCGCCTTCCTTGATGTCGCGGAAGGATTCATCGTACAATTTCGCCAATTCCAGAAGTTCGTCTTCGGAATATTCTTCTGCATTGATGAATTTCGGCTTTTCCTGAAACTCTTTTTCAAAAGCCTTTTTTTCGTTTTCGGACATTAATCCTCCTAAAAAATATTTCTTGCGTTTCCCGATTCCGACCGTCTTAAAAATCGAAAAACGCCGGTTTAGTTTAACATACGCCGACGGTCTTAAAATTTATTTTCGCGCTTTGTTTACAAGCTCAATCATTCGTTGCAATTCTTCGTCAACCGAGAGGTTTGTCGTGTCGAGCTCAACAGCGTCCTCGGCTTTTCTGAGGGGACTCACTTCCCTGCTGCTGTCAATTTTGTCCCGCTTCACCAGGTTCTCTTTTACTTCTTCGTAAGTAACCTGTTCGCCGCGCTCCTGATGTTCTTTGAATCTTCTTCTTGCGCGCTCGTCGAGCGAAGCGGTCATAAATATTTTAACGTCCGCTTCGGGGAAAACAACTGTAGTAATGTCCCTCCCCTCGGCAACAAGATCGCCTTGTTCGGCAAGTTTTCTTTGGAGCTTAACCATTTCCGCACGAACTTCGGGAATGCGGCTTATTTCGCTTACCTTGCCGCTAACTTCCGGTGTGCGGATTTGATTGGTAACTTCCTCGCCATCAACAAAAACACGGGTAACGCCATCCTCGAATTTTAATTTGAGTTCAAGGTTTTTTACAAGCTCAAATATTTTTTCGAGATTGTCAAAAATATTTTTCTTAAGAACCGTGTAAGTAATGGCACGGTACATTGCGCCCGTGTCGAGGTAAAGGAAGCCCAACGCTTTCGCTAATCTCTTTGCCGCAGTGCTTTTACCCGATGCGGCTGGTCCGTCTATTGCTACGATTATATTTTTTGACATAGTCTCGAAAAATATGGAATTATTCTTTTATTTTCAATTAAGATTGGGGGTGAAATTTGGGTGCAGGTTTAAAATCGGTGACAAAATAAGAAAGAAGAAACGAGAAATGTCTAACGCAAGAAGCGAGACGTAAGACGCTAGTTCTACTCAGAGAACAGATAACAGTGAACAGAGAAAAATGTTCGTGAAATAGGAACTCTTGGATGATTGGATAATTGGATTGTTGGATTGCTTACCATACTTTACCCTTACAAGTTTTACTGTGGCTGTCCAATAAGCACCGGAATTGTCATTGCGACCCCGCAGTTTGCAGGGGGTGACAATCTGCTGAATATTGGGAAAGGAATATTAAAACAACAGATTACTTCTGTCGTTACACTCCTTTGCAATGACGGAGGAAAAGTCTTTGCGAGTGGAACGAAGTGAAGCGAAGCAATCTGTCTGCCAAAAATCAAAAGTTGAATAAACAACAGATTGCTTCATCCCGACAAGTCGGGATTCGCAATGACGTTTGTTCTTTTCGCCATTAGGTAGGGAATGGAGGGAGCATTATAAAACTGTAGCGCAGATTGCTCGCAATCTGCGATGTTTGTTGTGCCCTCCTTACGGGACTAAGTCCCAGCGGAGCAGCAGCTGGGTGATTACAAATTCCAATCTGCGGCCTTGGCAAAACCCTAAAGGTTTTTAAAATTATTAGCCGAATTTCGTAGATTTGTTTGTGGCTCTTTTGCGTAAATTACAAAATTAAAACAGCAAGAAAATTTTTTAAAAGATTTTTCCTTGTCTTTCTATTGTTTAATTTCGGTCAATGAAATTACAACTTATTTTTTGAGACGGAAAATTGAAAAGAATATTACAACTCGCAGCAATTGTTTTTACAATGTTTGCAATTAATATTCCGGCTCAGACTATTTCTATTAGTGTTAAGGACACAATTTTTAATTCAATAACCGATAATTTCTACGGCATTCAATATCACACCAACACTTTTAATAATCAAACGGCTTTAAACAAAATAACTCCTCTTCAGTTGAAATACGTACGAGTATGGGCGGAAGTCGGTAAGTTTCATCCCCTACCTGACGTTTGGGAGTGGGAAGAATTGGACAATGAAATAAATGAAATAATCTCCGCCGGCTACCAGCCGATTCCTTGCCTTTGGGGCGAGAAATGGTTTGTAGGCACAAAAGATACTGCGTGGTGGAACTACCCCGAAGCTGTTAATGAATGGGAAAAAGCTGCCTTTCAACTTGCCGACAGATACAAAGACAAAATTAATATGATTATTATTTTTGATGAATTAAATATGCTGAAGCCGGAAGATGATTATTATTGTTCATTCGAGGATGCGGCAAAATTATTTATTAAAGCCGCCAAGCAAATTAAGAAAGCAAAACCTAAAATGCTCTGTGGCGGTCCTTCGGGACCACTCGGTTGGGAAAATGCACATTGGGCAAATTACGTTCTACAAGAACCGGAAGGAAAAGAAAATTTGGATTTTATTTCCTCCAATCTTTTTATTTCATGGAACGCTGCAGATTCCGACAGCTTAATTATGAACAGAACAATCTGGTACGAAGAAGTTCCGCAAGTAATTAAAAAAGACATTAACGGGAAAGACAGTTTGTTCTTATTATTGGACGCCTACAATGCCAGCGCCGTTTGGCAAAAGGACGGGAACAATTGGACAGACCCACGCAACACCAATCTGTTTGGAGCCGTTTACCAAGCTCTGGCATTACTGCATTCGGCAAAAGGCGGGTTCGATATCACGCTCCATTGGGAAATACTTGGCGGTTTCGGAATATTAGACTGGTATCCGAATTTTAATGAATTACCTCCGTATTACTCGTGGAAGTTTATTGTTGAAACAGCCGGCTTATCGGCAGGCGCAAAAATACTCGGATGCAACACATCGGAAGTGCCTAATTTAAACGCTCCGCATCACAGTGGAATGAATGTGAATTCTTACAAGCTCCAACCCTTTGCAGTTAAGCGTAACGACGGAGGAATTAGCGTTGTTCTTATTAACAAAGATTCTGACGATACTTTATCCGCAAAAGTAAGAACGCCTCTCGATATGAACAGCTACAAGATTTATCAATTAAATTCCAACAACATTAAAAATTGTTTTGCTGAAATTAAAAACGGAGTTGAAGATTCCGTTGTTAGCATTACGGCAGTTCCGCTGTCTGTTACTATTGTCAGATACACAGATAATTCCTCGGAGGTAAAGAACGAGTTTAATAAACCGGCCCGATTTATTTTGTACCAGAACTACCCCAACCCGATTTTTGTCAGTGGCGGGACAAGCACCCCGACAACCACAATTAAATATTCCGTTCCGGTTGTAGGGACAGCTCATGAGCTGTCCCTGCGTCTAACGGTTTACGACATTTTGGGTCGCGAGGTTGCGACACTTGTAAACGACAAACAATTGCCAGGGAATTACTCCGTACAATTTGACGTAAGCCGTTTAAGTTCAGGAATTTATTTTTATATTTTAAATTACAATAAAAATAAAAATAATAAGTTAAAGAAATTTATCATCATAAAGTAATTTTTACCTCAGAAAGGGAAACGTTGGTTGCGGGAATTGAAAAATATTTAATTATTGCCGAGCTTATTAGTTCCGTAATATTTTTTCTTTTCTTCTTTATTTTCCGCAGGATAGAAAAAACCTGCGGAAAGTTTATCATGCTCGGAATGCTTGCGTCCGTCTATATTTCCTTCTATGATTTTCTCATCGAAACAAATAATTATTCCACTGCACTTTTCTTTTTCCCACTCTATTTCTTAGCTGTCTTTGCCATGTATCCCATTGCATATCGATATTTGGTGTGTGTGGCAAACGATAGAAACGATCGGATAATAATCAAAATATTTTCATTTATGCCATTATTGGCAACCCTTATTACATGGGCATTTTACTTGCCTTTGGATTACGAATCCAAATATAAATTCATACAACAAAACTTAAATCAACTTGGTAATTCGTCATCCTTGTTTTTCTTTTTTCAGATTATTATCTATTCATTATACTACATTCAAATAATTATTTTCATCATAATCTTTATTCAAATTTACCTTCTTAACAAAAAGAGGGAAAAATCACTTTCGAGAGCGCGCAATTTATTTTTGCCAAAGTGGCTGTTTTTTGTCATTGCAATTTTCATCTTGTATGAAACTATTTATTTTGTTCTTTTTTTCATCGAGGTAAACTTACAATTTGATTTAATAACCCAGCTCATTAATCTTCTGTTTATTATTTTTATTGGAATTTTAGGTATAAAACACGATGAATTTGTGATTTCAATTCAGCTGGATAATCTTTTTAAAAATAAAATTTCCGAGCCGAAAGAAAAGATTAAAAAAGCTTTTAATGAAGAAGAAGCAAAAAAAATTTTGGCGGAAATCAAATCATTATTGGAAGAAGAAAAACTTTATCTGAATCCCGCTCTCAAAATTGAGCTTGTTGCTAAAAAACTCCATATTCCAATTAACTCACTCTCCGAAATAATTAATAAATTAGAGGGAAAAAACTTTTCACAATTTATTAATTACTACAGAATTGAGGAAGCAAAGAAATTAATGTTAACCACAAAATCTGAAAGTATTGAAGATATTTTTTTACAAGTCGGCTTTTACACCCGCAGTACTTTTAACAGAGCATTTAAATCAATAACCCACAAAACACCAACCGAATTTCTTAAGTCAATAAATCAAGATTAAGCCTTTCTCCTTTTGCAAATCTCCACAATGTAGCAAAACGGAATTTGCCATATCAACTACTTTTAAAAAAAAGTGAAAAATACGAAATTTGGTTATTTCATAAAAGGAGAAAACAAAATGAAAAAATTAATTTCTTATTTCCTATCAACATTATTACTCACATTTAGTTTGTACGGACAAATTACCTTCCAGAAAGCATTTACAAACAGTAATTTTAGCCGGTCAAACCATTATGACGAAGAAGCTTTTGGAGCAACACAAACAAGCGACGGAAATTACCTTTTAACAGGTTTAACCTACGACGAAACCGGAAATGCTGATGTAATAATCACAAAACACGATTCGATTGGAAATATTATTTGGGAAAAAATTTACGGTTCTCCTGCTTATGATAAAGGTTATGCCATAGCGGAAATTAAAGATGGCGGAATAGTCGTTGCGGCAAGAACGGACAAACTTGATGACGACGGCGATTGGTGGATTCTCAGAATGGATAGCAATGGAGACACGCTTTGGACGTTGCATTATGGTTTCACTGGAAAAGACATTCCGTATAAAATTATTCCGCTTGATAACGGGAATTTTGTCGTAGCCGGTCAAATGTGGGGGAAATACGTCTGCACACTTCGAGGCGACGACGGTTTTATTGTTCAACTTACGCCCGATGGCCACGAAGTTTGGCATCATATAGTCGCTAATTCCGCAAAAGATCCATTAAAAGGAATAACTCAAACATCCGACGGCGGATTTGTAGTTTGCGGCAATGTTTGGGACGAGGACAATGAAATTTACGATACTTACGCCTATAAAATCGACGCAAACGGCGAGATGAAATGGACGCATCGTTATCGTTACAATAATTCAAGCGAAGAATATAACAATCAGCGCGCAAACGCGATTACTGAACTTCCGAACGGCGAGCTTATTATGGTCGGGAAAAAATTTGTCAGTATTCAAAGAGATGATTGGAATGTTATGATTAAAAGATTAGATAGCGGAGGAAATGTTTTAAGAGATACTTACGATTATCAAGTTGACGACGCGGAAGCAAGAGACGTTGTTGTTGCAGACGACGGAAATTTAATTGTTGTCGGCGAAAGTTCGAATAACATATTTGTCAGAAAATATGATACGAGCGGAGTGCGACTTTCTCAAAAAATATTAACCGATGACGCCTCCGAACCGAGCAATGGAATGTCAATCGTCAAAACATCCGACGGCGGTTTGTTAATTGGAGGAACCGTTACTTTAGATAAAAGATTTCCTTCTGGATTTTATTATACATACAAAAAAAGACTTCTATGCAAAACTGACGAAAACGGGAATTTCCAGAAATTATTTTACTCCAGACAAGAATTTAATTTTGGCGAGGTTGAATACGGACAATCAAAAATTGATACGTTAGTTATTAGAAATACATGGTTGCATGAAATACATCTTTCTTCCTCTCTTCAGTATTATTCACCGCCTGTATTTACTTTGTTGGAAGGAGAAATAGAAGACGACACACTTACAATCAACAATAACGATTCGCTTCGATTAATTATCAAATATGAACCGACAGAAATCAACGGCAACGTGTTAGATTCGACATTTACGTTTTTATCGTGGGGAATGTTGAGGTATAATATGAATTTCCATAGGGAAATTCCAGTATATGGGAAAGGGAAAAAACCGGTTAGCGTTGAAAACGAAACACAACCTTCGAAATTTGAATTATCCCAAAATTATCCGAATCCGTTCAATCCGAGTACAACAATAAAATATTCAATTCCCGCCGTAGGGGACGCAAATTTTGCGTCCCCTACAAACGTGCGTTTAACGGTTTACGATGCTCTCGGACGCGAAGTGGCAACACTTGTAAACCAAAAACAAGCACCCGGCAACTACTCGGTTCAATTTAACGCAAACAATCTGCCGAGCGGAATTTATTTCTACACCTTACGAGCCGGTGATTTTACCGCCACGAAAAAAATGATTTTGATGAAGTAAACAGAGAATTGTTAATCAACAAATTGTACGGGCGGCTTGCAAGCCGCCCTTTTTACTAAGAAATATGTTGATATTTTATTTGACAACTTCTTTATCATATATTATATTACAAATATAAACGAATAAAAGGTGAAAAAGGAGAATAAATATGAAATTAATTTCGTTGGATAAGATGGAAAAGGAATTGCCATATTTAAGCATCGAAGAATTAGCAGCTCTTGAAGAAAAAATATCGAAAGAAATAAAAAAGAAAGTAAAGAATAAAACAGACGATAATTGGAAAAAAGATTTTCTTGAAATATCCACGTGGGATCATCTACAAAACATCTCAGAGGGTAAAATTGACAAATGGACGATAGAGACATTCTAATAGATACAACAATAATAATTGATTTTTTACGAAAACAAAACAAACAAGCAACCTACCTATGGAAAGTTAAAGAGGCTGGTTTTATCATTCGGATTTCGACAATAACCGTATTTGAATTGTATGCCGGAGCTATAACGGATACTCACAAAGACGACTTGCAAAAACTGCTTAAATGGTTTGAGATAATCCCCTTTGATTTTGAAACAGCCAGGATTTCTGCTGAGATTTACAAAAACTTAAAAAAAGAAAATCAATTGATTGAATTTAGAGATATTTTTATTGCAGCTACATCCATTAAAGCTAACATCTCTTTATTAACCTTGAATAAGAAACATTTTAATCGAATAAAAGATGTGAAAATATCCGAATTAGAAAATTTTCAATAAATACTGCACGTAGAAAAGGAAACAAAAGCCTCAGTAATAATTAGACAGACAGCATCAAGCTACCCTTTAATTTAGTGATTTTAGTTGTTTTACTTTAATTAAATATAGTATATTGCATTTATCCTAATATTTTTATTATGTAATTTTCACAATGCTAACAGGCTTAGTTAATTTATTAAATCGTCCGTTCCCCTTGATTGAGGAAAAGAAGGAAAAATTTATCCTCTCATTAACGATTGGGGCTTTCGTTTTTGCTTTCTTAATTGTTTTTCAACCGTTTGGATTAAGAGAATTAGGCGAGTTCAAAACCCTCTATTTTTTAGGCTACGGAGCGGTTACTTTTTTGGTGGAAATTCTTTTCACTTTCGTTTTAATGAAATTTTTTCACGGTTTCTACGATGCCGAACAATGGACGCTTGGCAAACATTTATTGAATGCTTTTCTTCTTATTGTTTCTTTAGCTTTTTTTAACTGGCTTTTTACAATTTGGGTGGTTTATTCTAAACACATTCCATTTACACCGTTTTTAGCTGACACACTGGCAGTTGGTTTTTTCCCATTAATATTCATTTTTCTTTTTTTAGAAAGGCGATTGCGGTTAAAAAATATCGGGCTTTCAAAAGAATTAAATAATACGTTCTTGAAGCATACTAATATTTCCGATGGCAAAAGCGCCGAATCGGAAATTCCGCTTCTTAAAATCGAAGGAATAAACATCAAGCCCGAAAATTTTTTATGCGTTAAATCCATGGGTAATTACGTTACTTTGTGCTATCTCGAAAATAATAAGGTAAGGAAAGAAACAATCCGCACAACAATGAAGCAAATTGAAAATAGTGTAAAAGAAAATGCCGATATTGTAAGATGCCACAAATCGTATTTTGTCAATCTCAAAAAAGTTACCAATTCTTCCGGCAATGCCCGGTCGCTATATCTTGAAATTGAAGGGCTTAATTTTCAAGTTCCGGTTTCAAGAAAAATTGCAAAAGAACTATTTGCCAAAGTTGCCTAAATCGAACCGCAAATTTTCACCTTTCTTCAATTCTTAATTATCTCAAAGTAATAAACCGAATTAGTCCTTTTCGTCACAAAATTTTCCTTTTCGTCACAACATCGAAAACCGGTTGTTATGTTTACTCCTAATCTCCCGATAATGTTATTGCCGGAAATTAAGAATGAACTAAACACGCTTTGTTTTAATAAAATTTTCTGCTCCTCTAATTGTTTAAAAAGTTTGTTCTTTAGCTAAAATCGAAGGTTTTCTCGTCGTGTTGTACATAATTCCGAATTCCAAACAACAACCGTTTGATTTACAGAGAAACACACCTTATAGTGTAATTGAGAATTCATAAAAATTTCATTACCGCTACAAGGATTTTTTAAGCAAAAGAGAAGTTTATTCAGGATTTATTCAATTATTTAATATTAAACCGGAGTAAAAAATGAGAATAAGAATGACTTTTTTAATAATATTCCAAATTGTATTAGCGTTAAATGTTGAATTATCTGCCGAAGGAACAGCTCCGAGTTCCGGCGACGGGACTTCGGGAAATCCTTACCAAATTGCCACTCTGGATAATTTACGCTGGCTCAGTACAACTTCTTCAGTTTGGGATAAATGTTTTATTCAAACCGCAGATATTGATGCCTCTGCAACTTCGACGTGGAATCCCAACGGCAGCGGAGGCTATTACGGTTTTTCGCCGATTGGGTACTCTTCCTCTTTTACGGGAACTTACGACGGTGACGGACACACAATCAGTCATTTGTACATCAACCGTTCAGACGACGACGATGTAGAAGGTTTATTCGGTTATGTTAACGGAGCTACAATCAAAAATCTGGGATTGATTGCCGTAAATATTACAAGCAATTCAAACGCCGCGGCATTAATTGGTTCGAGCATTCATTCATTAACGGTTTCAAATTGTTACAGCTCGGGCAAAGTTACGGGAGCTTACTATGTTGGAGGATTAATCGGATTTATGCGAAATTATTCGGGAGAGACTAGTTCAATTACAAATTGCTTTAGTAAATGCAATGTTTCATGCACAGGCAGCGGCGATGTCGGGGGATTAGTTGGCAAAGCGTACGGCGCATCCGATGGAAAAGGAAATTTGGAAATATCAAACTGTTATTCATCAGGAATCGTGTCGGGGACATACAACGTCGGCGGATTGGTTGGCAATTGTTATTATTATTGTGAAGTGGAAAATTGCTACAGCCTTTCAGACGTGCACGGAAGTAACAACCGCATTGGCGGTTTAGTTGGAAAAAATTATTATAGCACAATCACAAATTCCTACAGCGCCGGCTACGTTTCCGGCTCATCGAGTTCAACGGATGTCGGTGGGCTTGTAGGAGATAATACAAGTTCAACGGTTACAAATTCTTTTTGGGATACAGGAACCTCGGGGCAAAGCACGAGCGGTGGAGGAACGGGAAAGTCAACTTCGCAAATGAAAACAAAGACTACTTTTACAAACGCCGGATGGGATTTTATTGGGGAAACCACAAACGGCAGCAACGATTATTGGGACATCAACACGGACAGAAATTACGGTTATCCTTATTTGGATTGGCAGTCGTTTGCCGAAGGAACGGCTCCGAGTTCCGGCGACGGGACTTCGGGAAATCCTTACCAGATAGCTACTCTCGATAATCTGCTTTGGTTAAGCGCACATCCGTCTTCTTGGAGTAAAAATTTTATTCAGACCGCAAACATCGACGCTTCGGCAACTCAGAGCTGGAATCTCGAAGAGGGATTTTCACCAATTGGAAATGAAACAACTAACTTTACCGGAGTTTACGACGGTAACGATCATACAATCGGTTCTTTACACATTAACCGTCCGGGGCGGGATTATCAAGGAGTTTTCGGATATACGAGCGGAGCTACCATTAAAAATCTTGGCGTAACCGATGTTGATGTTACTGGGCAAGCTTTTTCCGGCGGGTTAGTTGGGATGAATGTAAACTCTTCGGAAATCACCCATTCTTACACAACCGGAAGTGTTTCGGGAAAGGATATGGAAATCGGAGGATTAACCGGCACAAATAACGCTACCGTTAGTTATTGTTACAGTTCTTGCACCGTAAACTCAACCTCCGATTACGTGGGAGGATTAGTTGGAAGTAACGGTGGGACAATCTCCCAGTCTTATGCAACGGGCAATGTTACTACAACCGGAGATGATGCTGGCGGTCTTGTCGGCTATAATATGGGTGTAGATATTAATAATTGTTACAGTACCGGCAACGTTTCGGGAGGATACGAGATTGGCGGAGTAATCGGTGGCAATGACGCCTCTGTTAGTTATTTATACAGTACGGGGAGTGTCTCGGGCACCGATGATATTGGCGGATTAATCGGAGCGAACAGTAAAACAGTCAGTAACTCCTTTTGGGATACGGAAACCTCGGGGCAAAGCTCAAGCGACGGCGGAACAGGAAAAACAACTGCCGACATGAAAAAGAAATCAACCTTTACCGATTCAGGTTGGGACTTTGAGGGAGAAACCACAAACGGCAGTAATAATTATTGGACTATTGATGAAAACAAAAACAACGGTTATCCGACATTAAAAAATGTTTACGGCGTCCTGCCGGTGGAGCTTATTTCCTTTACTGCTAATCAAACGAGAAATGCAATAATTTTAAACTGGCAAACGGCAACGGAAGTAAACAACTACGGTTTTCAAGTAGAAAGGCAAAAGTTAAAAGGCAAAAGTGAGTGGAAGAGAATTGGCTTTGTAGAAGGACACGGCAACAGCAATTCGCCAAAGGAATATTCTTTTACGGATGGAAATCCGCCGAGTGGGAAAATTCAATACAGATTGAAACAAATAGACATCGACGGAAATTTCGAATATTCGGAAATAGTTGAAGTTGAAACCGGCGCACCAGTAAAATTTGAATTGTTCCAAAATTATCCGAATCCGTTCAATCCAACAACGACAATAAAATACACAATACCAAACGTAGAGACAAGGCATGCCTTGTCTCTACAATTAATTATTTACGATGCTCTCGGACGCGAAGTGGCAACGCTTGTAAACGAAACACAATCTCCCGGGAATTATTCCGTGCAATTCGACGCAAGCAAACTCAGCAGCGGAATTTACATTGTCAGCTTGAAAGCTCATTCCAACAACGGAGGCAGCAGTTTCACAAAGTCGATTAAAATGCTGTTAGTAAAATAAATTTAATTAAAACAAACAACCGGAGTGAAAAATGAAAATAAGAATGCTCGTCATCGCATCGATGTTAATATTATTTGCAAACAATTTAAACGCAAATAATTGGAAGGAAAAAAATAAAGTTGTCGCATCCGACAGATCGGAATTAGATTACTTCGGACAAAGCGTAGCAATTGACGGGAATTACGCGATTGTCGGGGCTTATGGCGACGACAATTA
>JALWGH010000045.1 GCA_027013735.1 Melioribacteraceae bacterium | reverse complement strand
AATTGTATCCCAAATTTTTTCCATTTTAATACTCCTTTATTTTAGAATAATGTGTAGCTGACGCCTAACATTAATGCTTCGCGCACTTGTGTTTTGGGAGTTTCAACCTTTTTGTAAACGACCAGCACATTTAAATTGACATTTAAAAAACTATTCACTTTCATCGTGAGGGTATTGTCCCAACGTACGTCCCACACACCGGGCTCCTCGAATCTGCCGAATAATCTTAAATAACTCCTGTACGTTACGTTTTCAACAACCGGGGTTTTCAGTTCCGTAACGGACTCTATTCCGGTTTCAACTTTTGATTTCTCGATTTCCCTTGTAGTAGGGTCGTCCGAAAATTTTGTGAATTGACTTGTAAAAGTTTCCTGAAGAGAAATACCCACGCGAGATTTGAATGTGTTTCCCTTTACATATTCAAAACCGGCACTTTGGGACAAATAACCCGGGTCGAAAAATGCGGATTGTTGAACGGCAGGGGAAACACCATAGTCGTATCCCGCAGCGAGTACGGTTTGTGCAATATTACTTACGTAAGGATTAAGCTTCCAGCCGGCTAAGTAAGAATAAACATCTTCCAAATAAAATTCGTTCTCATTAATTCTTGACTCTTGATTTGCAAGTTTTGTCTTCCCGTAAGTGAGCTTTAATTTGTTCGAGAAAGTCCACTGGCTTGTTAAGTAGTTTGCTTCAAAATTTCCGAACAATGAAAATGCAAGCGAGTTTTCCCCTCCTTGCGACCAATTGGTGAAAGATGTTTGGGATAAATTAATTCCGACAACGCCTGAATTTTGCCAGCCTTCCTCGGATTTTTTGTCTTGGGCACGAATGCTCAAAGCCGCTACAAAAATAATTGTAATTAAAATTAATGTTTTTTTCATATTCTCTCCTTTTGTTTTATTAAAACGTTATTTTACTGCCACTTTGTTTGCAGGTTTGTTTTACTTAACACGTCTTACGTCTTGCTTCTTGCTTGTCACGGCGTAGCCCGAGCGCAGCGAGGGCGAAGAGGGACTTGTCGCGCCGTAGTTCCCGCAAATACGGGACAAGCAAGCGTAGCGCAGACGAAAGCGGACGTCTAGCGTCTAGCCTCTCGCGTCTAGCGTGGATTCCATTTCTTATTTCTTGTTTCTTCTTTCTTATTTTATTTCTGCCACTGATTCCGGGTTTGTAAAAATGCAGTAACTTATAATGTTATTTAACGAAGCTTTACATTTCTTTTATTTAAATTTAATTTGTAACTTAATGTAAAATATTTCTGAATATCAAATTACTTAACTAACGGGGCAAATGTTATGGACATTGTATTCGATATTGAAACGGTTGGAGTAGAGTTTGAAGAACTTTCGGAATCACAGCAGGAATTTATTTTACGCTACGCCGAAAAAGAAAAGGACGAAGAACTTAAGCAGGAAAAGACTGACGAAGCAAAGAGATTTTTAAGTCTTTATCCTTTTACGGCTCACGTAATTGCTATTGGGATGCTGAGAACCGACACCGAAAGTTCAATGGTGCTGTTCGAAAGCAAAGAAGAAAAAAATTGGGAAAACGAGGAAAAGAAGATAAAATATGCAGGAATGGCGGAATCCGAAATGCTCTCGAAGTTTTGGGAATTCGTGGCAAAAGCTGACAGAGTTGTTACTTTCAACGGTAGAAATTTCGACATCCCTTTTATTTTAATACGCTCGGCAATCAATAAAATT
>JALWGH010000044.1 GCA_027013735.1 Melioribacteraceae bacterium | reverse complement strand
AGAATTTGTCTGCCGATTATTATTCTTTGAATTTCGGAGGTGCCTTCGTAAATCTCCGTAATCTTAGCGTCGCGCAAAAAGCGTTCTACCTGATATTCGCGCACGTAGCCGTAACCGCCGTGAATTTGAATTGCTTCGAGCGCATTTTTAACGGCAACTTCCGAGGCAAATAATTTTGCCATCGAAGCTTCTTTAATGTAAGGTTTACCTGCATCTTTAAGCGAAGCCGCTTGTAGGGTTAACAGTTTAGCCGCTTCCAAATTCATTGCCATATCAGCAAGTTTGAATTGAATTGCCTGATGGTTGGCTATTTCCGTGCCGAAAGCCTTACGAACCTTTGCGTATTTCAAGGCTGCTTCGTAAGCCGCCTCCGCAATGCCAACCGCCTGCGAGGCAATGCCGTAGCGCCCGCCGTTCAATGTGTTCATTGCAAAGTTAAATCCTTTGCCTACTTCCCAAAGCACATTTTCTTCCGGCACCCGAACGTTCTCAAACATTAGCGAGGCAGTGTCGGAGCTGCGGATTCCCAATTTGTCTTCTTTCTTGCCCTGCGTAAATCCGGGCATTCCTTTTTCTACCATAAACGCCGTGATGCCGTGGTGACGTTTGGCTGGGTCGGTTTGCGCCATTACGATGTAATAGTCCGCATTGATTCCGTTTGTAATCCAGTTTTTCATTCCGTTAAGAACCCAGTACTTTCCATCCTTTTCAGCCAAAGTTCTTTGCTGTGTTGCGTCGGAACCGGCTTCAGGTTCGGAAAGGGCAAAGGCGCCTAATTTTTCGCCTCGTGCCAATGGTTTAAGGTAAGTTTCTTTAATATAATCCGAGCCCCATTTTTCCAGCCCGAAAGTAACAAGCGAGTTGTTGACAGACATAATCACGCCGACGGCGGCGTCCACCTTGGAAATCTCAATCATTGCAAGTACGTAACTAACAGTGTCAAATCCTGCGCCGTCGTATTCGGGTGAAACCATCATTCCCATAAAACCGAGCTCGCCTAATTTTTTTACAATCTCGTAAGGGAATTCGGCTTTAATGTCTCTTTCAATTGCCGTAGGAGCAATTTCCTTTTGAGCAAAATCCCTTGCTGTTTGCTGAATCATTAACTGTTCTTCGGTAAATTCAAAATCCATTTTCTCTCCTGCTGTTTTTCAGAATTACTAATAATAGCAAGCTGAAACTATTAAAGAGTAAGGAAATTTCAAAATTTTTGTTTTAGAAAATTTAATCGGATTTGTTATTTGTCCCGACTGAAACGTTGTCCTTTTTACGTTGTGTTTGTCTTTGACAATGAGAACAGAGTGTTTTTTATTAGGACTTTTGGATTGAGGGAGTAATGGATTATTGGATAAATGGTTTCAAGTATTGAGCAATAATCAATTTGTCTTGTCCTGAAATAGGTTGACAAAAAACCAACAAAAAAAGGAGAAGAAAAAATGAAAGACAGACGCCCAAAAGTAAGCTATAGCCAAGCATTTAAACAAAAAGTTGTAAAAGAGATAGAAAATGGTATATTAACGAAGTCGGAAGCCAGAAGATTGTACAATATCAATGGAGCGACAACAATACAGAACTGGTTGAGACAATTAGGGAAATCACATTTAATTAACAAAGTTATCCACATAGAAATGAAAGACGAATTAAACAAATTAAAAGAATTGGAAAGGCAGAAGCGAGAGTTAGAATCGGCCTTAGCACAAGCCCACTTAAAAATCTTAACATTGGAAGCGACAGTAGAAGTACTGGAAGAAAGCCGGGGAAGTAAGTTAAAAAAAAAGAGCGTCACAAAGTCATTAGCAGTGTCATCGAAAAAGAAGAGTTCAAAGAAAAGAAATACAAAGTAAAACAGGTGTGTGCACTAATGAATATAACGAGACAAGCATATTACAAGGCAAAGAAGAAAGAAAGCAAAGAACTTCTTGTAGAAGAAATAGTAGTGGATTTAGTTTTAGGAATAAGAAGGAAATTGCCACGTATAGGAGGTAAGAAACTGTACTTACTGTTAAAACATGATTTAAGAAAACTACCGGTTTCTATTGGTCGGGATAAGTTCTTTGATATATTGAGAAATAACGGACTATTAGTAAAACCAAAGAAGCAATATGTTAAAACGACAAATTCATTTCATCGATTTAAGATATACGAAAATCTAATAAAGGATATGGAGGTAGAGAGACCAAATCAAGTATTTGTATCCGATATTACGTACATACGATTACTTGATGGCTTTGTTTACTTGTTTTTAATAACTGATGTTTATTCAAGAAAGATAGTAGGATATTATTTAAGTGAAAGCTTGGCAACAGCAGGAGCTCTAATAGCCTTGAAGATGGCAATTAGAGGAAAACGTGTAGAAGGGTTAATACATCATTCGGATAGAGGTTTTCAATATTGTAGTCATGAATACGTAAAGTTGTTAAGGGAAAATGGTATTAGAAGCAGTATGGGAGAAGCTGGTAATCCATATGACAATGCGATAGCCGAGAGAGTAAACGGAATATTAAAAACGGAGTTCTATTTATCTGAGACATTTAATAACTTTCAAGAAGCTGAGAAAGCGGTAAAACAAGCTATTAAATTATACAATACTTTTAGACCGCATATGAGCATTGGTTACTTAACACCGGAGCAAAAATATGCTGCTTGATAAAGTTATCAACATATTAACAAAGAAAGAAAAAAAGAAGCAAAAAAAGAAAGAAATTATTATTATTGTGTCAACTTTTTTCAGGACAAGACAATTTTCTCTGTTATCTGTTCACTATTATCTGTTCTCTGAAATGTTTTACCACGCAAAGAACGCAAAGGCTTTCCACAGAGGACGCCAAAAATATTTCACACTAATTTTCCACTTCCCACTAAGAAGGTCTTACGTGACGAGTCTTAAGTAACTGTTCACTGTTCTCTGTTATCTGTTCTCTGAAAAAGGCATCTTGCTTGTCGCGGCGTAGCCCGACCATAGCGAGGGCGGAGCCGGACTTGTCGCGCCGTAGTCAAGCGAAGCGCAGACGAAGGCGGGCGTCTTGCCTCTCGCGTCTATCGAAAAGAATTTCTTATTTCTGGTTTCTTATTTCTTATTCCAAAACATAATTATCATTTTGAACTTTCTTAACTCTTATTGCATCAAACGGGCACTGCTTGAAACACTCCAGGCATCCGACGCACCTGCCTGCAACCGGTTCGGGGTAAGCCATTTCGCGGGTCATCTTAATTGCGTTTTCAGTGCAAACGTCCCTGCAAATTCCGCAACCGGTGCAATTTTCAATTAGTAATTTCCACTCGAATTGAAATTTAGCCATTCTTTTCAGGCGAAGATTTTAAGAAGCTTACAAATCCCCAAACGAAAACGGCAAGTAACAGCGGGAAACAAATGTAAAAAGTTATTTGCGCAAGTTCGATTCCGTGGGGTATTGCGTTGGAGCGGAAGTGTGTTTGCAGATAAGTCCAAAATGCGCTGGGATGAAGGGAAAGATATTCTTCCCCCGGCGCTTCCATGACGAACGTAAAGCCAAATACGTTCAATAAGTTTGCGACAAAAATAAGCCAAATTGCAGTCTTGTAATTTTTGTTTTCAGATTTGTGTCCGCCGTAGAACAATCTTAAAATAAGCGCAACGGCAAAAAGCACTGTTGCAACAGGAGTAAACGGTACTGCAACTTTAATGTCCGCCATTATGTCGGGATTCAAAATGAGAAAGCCGACAACCACCGTTATTACTAAGAAAATATCCGTTAACAAAATTGTAATTAATTGCCAAATTTCAATTGAAACACGCAAGGTTAAGTATTTTTCAAGTGAGGAATAATATTTTTGAACAATTGCTAATCCTAAGGCGAGCATCCCGATTATTATTGAAACATCCAGCATTGTTTGCAGAGACCAAATCTCCAGCGCTTTAGAAATTACATGTTCGTTCATTTTTAGCCTTTATTTTGTCCTTTTTGTTTTAGAAAGATAAATATATTAAATTTGATTATCCAATTGTTGACAAATCAAAAGAAAAGGTTGTTGTTTTACAGGGCAGATGATTGTTGTACAAAATTCCTATTCCGCTTTTGATTGAAAAACTTGAATTTTCGAAAAAATAAATAAACAGGAGGACTAAAAAATGAAATATTTCTTGAAATCTTTTGCTGTAATTCTGCTTGTGGCTTTGTTTGCAATTTCTTGCGGCGGCAAAAAGGAAAAACCGAAGGAAAAACAGAAACAAGAAAAAGTTGATCTTCAAAAATTAAAGAAAGAAAGAGCTAAGGAACAGGCGAAAATTACCGAACAAAAATATCAGGATATTACGGGAACGTGGGTTGGAAAATTCGACAAGCGTTCGGCTGTTTTGAAAATTACGGAGCAAAACAAAACAAGTTTTAAGGGGAAAATTCAAATTAACTACCGTCAACAAATCAACCAAAAAATTGCTGGGAGTTTTAACGCGAAGAACAAATCCTTCCAAATGAAAGACTTGCTCCACTCCAGATACGCCGGTACTTACGCGGGCAAGTTTTCGGACGATTATTCCTCGATGAGCGGAAAGTTCACAATGAACGTAGGAAAGAAAAAGTTTCAATTTACATTTAAGAAAAAGAAATAAGGAGAACCATCAATGAAAAAAATAATAATATTACCTGTGCTTTTAATAGCGGCGATGTTTATTTCATCGTGCGAGCAGGTAACAAATCCCGTTGAAACCAAAGGGAAATTGTTTGTTACATCCGAACCTCAGGGAGCGCAAATATTTGTCAATGATGTTAACACCAATAAAGTAACACCTGATACGGTTGAAGCAGACGCAGGAATTGTTAACATTAAATTATCCAAAGAAGGTTACAGGGACACGACCGTTCAAGTTAGTGTTTCGGCAGGACAAACGGGAGTGATTAACGTGAAACTAACCGCTTACCCGGGCGGTCTCAATATTACTTCCGACCCGGAAGGAGCTACAATTTGGCTGGACGGAACAAGCACCGGCTACATTACCCCGCACACTTTTGAAGGACTTACGGCGGGAGAACACACCGTTAAACTTGTGTTGGCACATTACGTTGATACTACATTCGTAGTTACCGTTGTTCCGAACGCGCAAACATCAATAACGACAGTTGTGCTTACCCCCGTTTACAAAACGTTTGGTCCGGTTAAACTTTACGAAACAGTTGGAACAACAGCCTCCCAGCCGAGTGGATTGGATTTATCGAGCGGAAATGCTTACGGAATTTCAAGCTCCGATAAAGACAAAGTGGACATTTATTATTCGTCGGACGGTTTCCTCGTACGCAGTGCGGCTTACCACCAGAACATGACGAGAAACACTTACTTTAAAATCGGTACCGGAACTAACCTGTCTGACGGTGTGGATTCACCGGTTAAGGACAATTCCTGGGCAGAAAGTATGAGCGACAGGGAAACTCATTACGTATTTCTCTACGATGAAGACGGAAATTACTCAAAGCTGAAAATTGTGAATTACGGAGGCGGTACTCCGGGTGAACCCGCTTGGATTGAAGTCCAGTGGATTTACAACACTGCTGAAAACAACACGAGATTCTAATTTACGGACACCCTCCGCTAGCCGGAAGTTTGCGGGAAGCTTAGGCATTCCGCAAACTTCGGCTTCCTTATTTTTCCCCTTTGCAAATTCACAATAATTTTCGATGTTTGAATTTTACAAAAAATCGGTTTAATGATGATTAAATATTTAACCATTTTGGTTTTCTCCGTTTTACTTTTTTCAGGTTGTAAGAAGCCCACCGAACCCGAAGAAAAAGGGAAGTACCCATTGCACAAGGATATTACCGCAACTGTTTTTTGGGTAGGCGAGGAAAGCGGACCGGAAAACAATTACATCCCCAATCTCCAAAGCGCTTGGGATGACGAATGGCAGCAACATTACGGAGGAACGGACGATCCTGTAAACAGAAACGGTTACTACCCTGCTGAGTTTACACCGAGGGAGAATCCGTTTTACTTTGCTTTGCCTTACAACGATTTCGATGCTTCCGGTGAGAGGAAAGCCTCCGCTTACAAGTATGTTTACTGGGCAAGTGAGAAAAACTGGGGCGACCACGAATCAATGTGCAAAAACCAGTGGATTAAAATCACATTTAATCAGAAGACTGCTTACGCACAGTGGGAAGACGTTGGCCCGTTCGAAACGGATGATTACAAATACGTTTTCGGTACGGCTAAACCACAAAACAAGGAAAACGACAACGCAGGTTTGGATGTTTCACCGGCGGTGAGAGATTTCCTCGGCTTGAGCGGAATGGACAAAGTTGAATGGCAGTTCGTTGATTTTAAGGACGTCCCCGACGGACCGTGGAGAACAATTGTAACAACATCCCAAGTTAACTGGAAGTAAAATTTTTTAAACCACTAAGGACACTAAGGACACGGAGGGAAAAATGATAATAACAAAAAAGTTTGTTAACGATTTAAGTTATGAAATCGTTGGGGCTGCGATTGAAGTTAATAAATATCTCGGTCCCGGATTACTGGAGTCTGTTTACGAAAAGTGTTTAATTAAAGAATTAGAAATAAGAGGACTCAAAACAACAGCTCAAAAACAAATTGAAAATAATTACAAAGGAATCAAGCTAAATACCGAGCTTAGGTCTGATATAATTGTAGAAGATTTAATTATTGTTGAAAACAAAGCGGTTGAGAAAATTATTGACATCTACAAAGCTCAATTATTAACGTACCTGAAATTATTAAATCTACCTAAAGGTTTACTAATAAACTTTAACACAACAAATATTACAAAGGATTTGGTCCCATTAGTAACGGAAAGATTTGCACTCCTACCTGATTATTAATTTTCCTTTGTGTCCTTAGTGTCCTTAGTGGTAAAGATCCCCCTCGTTTTTGACCTTGATTTTAATTTTATTTTTCACAATTTTCAAAAAGCAATTCGTAAATTTTTTTAGAAAAAGCATTGAAAAGAATGAAAACCAAATTATTAATAATTGTCTTAGCTTTTTTAACCTCAGGTTTATTGCAAGCGCAAACTGTTGTAGGGAAATACGCGGGCGAATTCCTCTCCTTTGGCATCGGAGGGAGGGCGCTTGGAATGGGAAGCGCGCAGGTAGCAGCAGTTAACGACGTTACTGCAGGATATTGGAACCCCGCCGGTTTGGCAAAAGTAAATTATCCCCAGTTCTCCTTAATGCACGAAGAACACTTCGGCTCGCTTGTTAACTTTAATTATGCGGGAGTAGTAATTCCTTACGGCAGGGATATGAGCTTTGCCGTTTCGGCAATAAGATTAAGCGTGGACGGAATTCCTGACACGCGCAACGCTTTAATTGACAAAACAACAGGGCAGGTTATTTACGACATTAACAATCCCAATGCCCGGCTTGACCCCGACAAGGTTACGGAATTCAGCAACACTGACTACGCATTTTATTTCTCCTTTGCTCAAAGGCGAACGGAAAATTTTTCATGGGGCGCTAATGTTAAAGTTATTCACCGCAACATTGCGGAAGTAAATGCCCTTGGAATCGGTTTCGACGTGGGAGCTGTTTACTCGCCGGTTGAGAAACTTTTACTCGGCGCTAACTTAATGGACGTTACCACTACGTTTGTTGCTTGGAGCACCGGTAGAAACGAATTGATTACACCGACAATGAGACTTGGTGCGGCTTACAGAGTTAATTTCTTCGGAGGAGTTTTTACTCCCGAGATGGACGTTGACTTAAGATTTGAGAACAGACGTTTTGCTTCTACTTTTAATCTTGGTCCCGTCAGCTTTGACTTAAAGACAGGGCTTGAGTTTAACTACAAAAACATTTTCGCAATTCGCGGGGGATTCAACGACATCAAGCAGTTTACAATTGGTGCGGGAATTAAACTGCCTAAGTTAAACATCGATTATTCTTTTGCCCGGATGAGCGGCAGTGAGTTCGAACGCTTGCCCGACACTCACAGAATCTCAATAATATTAACGCTTGAAGAACCACGCTTTGCAAGAAAAGCAGGCGACAGTAATTAAATGAGCTTAAAGTCAAAAGTTTCGTTTCTAATTCTTCTAATACTTTTAGGGGGATTACTCTACTCGTGTAGTACTTCAAACATTTCCAAAACCGAGACAGTAAAATTTAGCGGCAAAGTTGTTCGCGGAGAAGGTAAGTATTTGTTGCCAGTACCCGCAGGCTGGTTTGCCGCCGACTCGTTAACTCTTGGCTCGTTGACATTTTTGTTTGCCAAAGACGACGGTACTGCAAGCATTTCGTTCAGGAGAATTAACATTGCCTCGAATTTGAATGATTTAACATTGAGAAGAATTTTTAATTACGAGAAAAAAGTTTTTTTGTTGGACAGGAAAAAATTTAAAGTTGTTAAAGAGCACTCAATTACGGAGAAAGTAAATGAGGAGAAAGCGGCTTTTGCTCTTTTCAAGGACAAGAACAAATATGCTCATCTAACAATATTTAATCACGCGGGTAAATATTTTGAGTCTTTGCTTTTTTGTTCTAAAGACGTCAAACAAAATATTGCAGTGCAGAGTGCCCTAATCAAAAAATTTGAGTTCCTAAATAAATAAGAGTACACAGGTTTTAACAAACACTCGAAACCAAAACCCCAATTTTTAATTCTTCATTCTTAATTTTTAATTATTCCAAGGTGGTTTGTCCAAATCAACATTCCCGCCGGAAATAATCAGTCCTACTTTTTTACCCTCGAAAAAATCTTTATTTTCAAGAACAGCGGCAAAGGGCACAGCTGAAGACGGCTCTATTATTACCTTTAACCGTTCCCACACTAATCTCATTGCCGTTATTATTGACTTTTCCGAAACAGTAAAAATGTTTTCCAAGTTCTCTTTTAAAATTTCAAATGTCTTTTCGCTCAAGGAGGTTAACAAGCCGTCGGCTATTGTTTGAGGATTAACCGAGGGGTAAATTTTGTTGTCCCGCAAGGAACGGAAAGCGTCATCCGCCCCGGCAGGTTCGGCGCCGATTACTTTAACACCTTTTGAAAAATACTTTGCGCTTAATGCTGTCCCGCTTGCCAAACCGCCTCCTCCAACGGGAGGGACAATAAAATCCAAATTGGGAATTTCTCCCAACAACTCTTTCCCCGCAGTTGCTTGTCCTGCTATTATTGTGTAATTGTCGTAAGGGTGAACAAAGACAGCACCTGTTCTTTCCACGACATTATCAAGTGTTTCCTGTCTTGCTTGGAGAGTGGGTTCGCAAAAAATTATTTCAGCTCCGTAAGCCTTTACCGCATTCTTTTTTACTGCCGGAGCCGTGCGTGGCATTACGATGTAAGCCGGTATGTTTTGCAATCTTGCAGCCATTGCAAGCGCAGCGCCGTGATTGCCCGAGGAGTGAGTTGCCACTCCACGTTTTAATTCTCCGGTGCTTAAAGAAAGCACGGCATTAGTAGCTCCGCGGAATTTAAACGCCCCGGCTCTCTGAAAATTTTCGCATTTGAAGAACAGCTCCGCACCACTGATTTTATTAAGCGAGCGGGAGGTAAGCACCGGTGTGCGGTGTATTAATGGGCTAATCCGCTCGTGCGTGTTTTCAATGTCTGTTTTTGTTGGAATGTGATTTGGAAACGGCATTTTATCATTTCCTGATTGCTTTCCAAAAGAACCCGGCGTGCTTGTTGGCGAGTTTTAACGCTTTGTCCAGATTCTCTCCTTTCTCGTCAGTCAAATATTCAAAACGAATAATGAACAGCACGGAGGTAAACTCGTTTGCAAGCAAAGAAGGGTCGGTTTTCTTAATCAACTTGAATTTAATCATTTGCCCGAAAACAAATTCCCAAACGTCCCGAATTTCTTTGAGGAACGAGGTTAGGGAGATTTCCGTTCCCTCACGTTCGGCAAATTGTTCTATCAAGAACAAACGCATCATTCTTCTTTCGTAAGGAGTGTTCCACTGTTCGAAAATCTTTTCGCAGAATTTTTTCATAAAAATTTCGGGCTTGTCGATGTAATCGAGAATTTTGTCGGAAATAATTTCCGCGCTGACTTTTCGTGATTTGTACTCCGTAATTAAAGCGTTCAAAATTTCCGCTTTGGACTTGAAATGGCTGTAAACGGAGCTTTCCCTTATTCCCACTTTCTTGGCAATTAATCTAATCGAACTGCCTTTGTAGCCGTAGAGGGAAAACATTTCCAATGCGGTGTCTAAAATTTTCTTTCTGGTTCCTGTTTTTCCTTTTGGTCTCATTTTTATTGCTCTATTTTTAAGAATCTGTAACCGTAAGCGGGTACTACGACCGAAATGGAATTCCGCTCGAACGGAATTTTTTCGCCGTTGAGCAAATCCTCAGCAAAAACGGCATCGTAAAATTCAGGTAAGCGCAAATCAACTTTCCGTGTTACCGGAGTCTTGTTTAACACAACTAAGATGTGTTCATTGAAATCGGAGCGGGTAAAAGCAAACACGGAAGTGTCCGCGGCGAGGAAATAAATATCGCCGAAATTCAAAGCGCTGTGTTTGCGTCTGAGATTAACCATCTTCCGAACGTCCTTTAACATTCCGCGTTCGTACTTGTTCAATTGTTTCCCGAAGCGCATCATCCTGCGGTTGTCCGGGTCGGATGCACCCGTCATTCCAAACTCGCTGCCGTAGTAAATCACGGGTATTCCGGGGACAGTAAACATGTAAGCGTAGTAAAGCTCAGCTTTCTTGTAGCTCGAGGGGTGGTCAACATGCGGCGGATTTTTCCAGCCCATTTCCGTTGCGTCCCACTGCCACAGCGGAATGTCGCCGTCTGCGTAAGCGATGTAGCGGTTTTTGTCGTGGCTGTCCATTATGTTTCCCATTAAAGGCAGCGGACCGTAGTAGTACCTTGTCTTTTTAAGTTCTTCCCGCAGGTCTTCAAAGGAGCGGGACGAATCAATGAAAACCGCTTGTGCAATGTTGTAAAGATTGAAATTAAACTGTGCGTCAAGCTGTCCGTTATTTACGTAAGAGCTGACGAGTTTGTAATTCCCGAAAGTTTCTCCTATTTGGTAATAATGCCTGTTGAAATTCGATTTTATTTTTCTTGTCAATGTCCGCCAGAACAGGTTTGGAACGTGTTTAACGGCATCGTGGCGGAAGCCGTCTGCGCCGGTTTCCTTAAGCCACCACAGGGCGTTAGCCGTCATTGTATCTACCGCCACCTTTGAGCCGAGGTAATTAAACGTCGGCAGGAAAGTGTCGAACCAAGTGGTCAAGCGGTGCTCGTCCCAAATGCGAATGTTTAATGAGCCGTCTGGCAGGTGGACGTCGCCGAACCATTCTTTGTGGTTTTTGTAATAAGGATGCTCCTCGTGTACGTGGTGCGAAACAAAGTCCAGCAAAACCTTTATTCCGTGGGCGTGTAACTTTGCAACAAATTCTTTGAGTAGTTTCATGTTGCCGAAATGTTCCTCTACGCGGTAGGCGGAGATCGGCCAATATCCATGGTAGCCTGTGAACCACCGGTGCGGTTTCGGGTACTCCCTGTAAGCTTTGTTCGGGTTGTCGTTCACGGGGGAAATCCAAATTACGTTAACGCCAAGTGAATCGAAATAACCGTTGTCCAATTTTTTAATTATTCCTGCAATGTCGCCGCCCATGTAATTTGCCTTGGGTGAAAGAGAATCTTGTACAATGGGTTTGTCGTTGCTTTTGTCCCCGTCGCAAAAGCGGTCGATTAGCATTGAGTAAATTATTCCTTCGTGCCAATCGAACGGTGAGTCAATGCCGAAAGGTTTACCGTTGTACAAATAGACTTCCTGCAAATTTGTCGAGACTTTGTTTTTCGTAACTGCCAAACGCACAATTTTTTTACCCTTTAATAAATTCAACGGCAGCGCAAAAATGATTTGGTCTTTGTTGATTTTTAAAAATCGTTTGTCGATTTTTTTGTTGTTTAACAAAGCAATAATGTTTTGTTGTTGTGCGTATTGGTGTTCACCTCTTTGTTCGTAATAAAAAGAGAAAATTGCTTTCCCGTTTTCTTCCCTGAATTTTTCAGCGTGTAAAAATGTAAAAGGTTTTTTGATTTCGGGAATTTTAATTACGGAATTAAATCCGCCCAGCCCGTTGGCAACGCTGTCGGGATTGGCTGGGTCAACGAGTTCCAGGCTGTCGAGGTAAAATTTGTATTGGTAAGTTCCCGGATCTAATTCCACACTCACCGTGTAAATGCCGTCGCCGTCGTTGTCTTTCAAAGGGAGAGTGTGCCTCTTCCAACCGTTGAAGTCGCCAAAGAGAGTAAGCTCTTTAAATTTCTTTTTCGGTTTAAATTTGAACGTGTGCTTTTGCCTGAACTTTACAAACACAGGGAAGTCCAAAGTGTCGTCCCCGTTGTAGATTTCCTCAATTGTGTAACCTTCAAAATTTGCAGGCGCTTTGAAATGAAGGTAGTTTGTTTTCTTGTTAAATTTAATTCCTACGTATTTGTTGGGTGCAACTTTAATGTCGTATTTTTTTGCAAAGAACATGTCGCTGACCAATACGGAATCTTCGTGTCCAGCTATTAGATTAACGGTTTTTATTAAATCTTTTACTTCCTGTGCGAACGTCCTGCCATAGAACAAAAATGCAAATACTAAAATTAATTTTAAACTTTTTCTCATCGTACTTTTCCACTGTTAGCTTTTAATCCTAAAAACAAAAATAACAAACGTTCGGTTATGTGACAACAGAAGAGTTTTAACATGCTCTCATTGGACAACATTTTTTATTGTGGTATTTTTGAGGTAACGAAAAATAAAATAATGAGGTCAAAAATGGATTTACACTTAAATAAATTGGAAAATTTTCACGGCAGAAAAGGTCCCTTGCTTTTCATAATTATGGATGGTGTCGGACTCGGAAAGAAAGATGAATCGAATGCGGTTTACCTTGCTAACACTCCTACTCTTGACCGTCTAATGCAAGGCGAACTTTTTACAACATTAAAAGCTCACGGTCCTGCCGTGGGTTTGCCAAGCGATGGCGACATGGGTAACAGCGAAGTAGGACACAACGCACTTGGCGCAGGCAGGGTTTTTGCACAGGGCGCAAAATTAGTTAACATCTCGATCGAAACAGGTAAAATTTTTGAAAGCGAGAGTTGGAAAAAAGTAATTGAGAAAGGCAAGAACGGAGGAACCGTTCATTTCATCGGATTACTTTCAGACGGTAATGTTCATTCCCACATTAAACATCTTTACGCAATGCTTAATCGATGCGCAGAAGAAGAGATTGAAAAAGTAAGATTACACATTCTCTTGGACGGCAGGGACGTTGGCGAAAGGACGGCTCTTAGCTACATTCGTCCTACGGAAAAATTGCTCGCCGAAATAAATTCCAAACACGGCTACGATTACAAAATTGCTTCCGGCGGAGGCAGAATGGTAACTACAATGGACAGGTACAATGCGGATTGGAGTATTGTAGAACGAGGCTGGAAAGCTCATGTGTTGGGCATCGCAAGGCATTTCAAATCTGCCGAAGAAGCCGTGCAAACAATGTACAACGAAGACCCTTCGGCAACAGACCAGTATCTTGATTCGTTTGTAATAGTTGACGGGAGCGACGAGCCGGTGGGGACAATCCAAGACGGCGATGCGGTTGTGTTTTACAATTTCCGCGGCGACAGGGCAATTGAAATTTCCCGCGCATTCGAGGAAAAAGATTTTAACGAGTTCGACAGGGTTCGTGTGCCGGATGTTTTTTACACGGGCATGATGGAATACGACGGCGATTTGCACATTCCCAAGCATTTTCTCGTTGAGCCGCCTCAAATAGACAGAACGATTAGCGAGTATCTTTGCGCCGAGGGCGTTACCTCGTTTGCAATTTCGGAAACGCAAAAATTCGGGCACGTAACTTATTTCTGGAACGGTAACCGCTCCGGCTACATTGACGAAAAATTGGAAAAGTACGTGGAGATTCCTTCCGACCAAATTCCTTTTGACCAGAAACCGAAAATGAAAGCGGAAGAAATAAAAGAAAAAACAATTGAAATGCTGCGCAGCGGAAAATACGTTTGGGGCAGGCTCAATTTTGCAAACGGAGATATGGTCGGACACACCGGCGTAATGAAAGCAGCAATTGAGGCTGTTGAAACCGTAGATAAGTGCGTGGGTGAGTTGCTCGAAGTAATTGAGGATCTTGACGGAATTGCAATTGTAACCGCCGACCACGGAAATGCCGATGAGATGTTTACAATTAAAGACGGCAAAAAAATTGTAAAAACCTCCCACACGCTTAACCCCGTTCCCTTTATTATTTACGACCCGCAGTACAAAGGGGAATACAAAATGGCAAATCTTGAGAAACGGGGTTTAACCAACGTTGCCGCTACAATCTTAAATTTACTCGGATTTGAAAAACCGGAAGATTACGATCCTTCGTTAATTGAATTTGTTAAATAAAGAAAGGGAGCGCAAAGCTCCCTTTTTTATTGAAAAATTTTTTCGTGCTTATTTGTGCTTACTGCCGTCTTCCCAATCGATTAGTTTTCCGTCGCGGAAGAAATAAATAATGTTGCCGTAGTAATATTGACGGAACACGCCCCACTTTTGCCTGTTGGTTGTGATTCTGTCCGGCTTGCCCCAGCTGTCCTTAAGCATTCTTTCGGTCATCCCTTTCCACACTTTCCCGAGCGCAATTCTGTTACCGATTTTCCTGCCGTATTTTTTTATTAAGAGGGCTGGTCTGCAAGCTTTGTACAAGGAATCCAAGTGCAACAGTTTTTGGTTTAGTTTCTCAATTGAACTTTTTAGTTGTGCTTTCTCGGCAAGCAAAGCGCGCTTCTTCGAATCCAAACGTGTAAACTCTTTATCGTACTCGGCTCTTGTCATTTTCTTTTGTTGGGCAAAAACCGCCGTTGTAACAAAGAAAAGAATGAAAAAGAATTTTAATTTTAACATAAATCACCTTAATTTTAGCGGTAAAATTATTGAAAGGAAAAGAGAATTCAAAGCCCGCTTAAAATGAAAGGGAAAATTTAAATGCGAAAAAGAAATAATCTTGACACGGCGGAAGCAAATTATGTTTACGCCAAACTTCTGCTCGGGTTAAACAAGACCGAAGTATTTGAAAAACTTTCGTTGCCCGAACGTAACGGAATAATCGACAAATTATCGGCGGAAATAATTAAAAAAACAAATTCGCCCGAGGATGCCGAAGCAATTCTTTTTGAAGTCACCGCTTACAAATTGCCGGATGAGGAGCGTAAGAAAACCCTTGCCCCCGACGTTTACGATGCAAACGTTCCTAAGCCCAAGGGATTCAACAAAAAATTAAAGGATAAATACGACGAAGAAATTAAGAAAGCAATTGAGAACATTGGATGATCCGCCTTCTCCCGCATTCTGCGGGATTCGGCGCGACAGGTTGGATGATTTGATTACTGGATTGAATTATCAAAAGCATTGAGCAACAATAATTTTTCTCTATTCACTTTTCTCTGTTATCTGTTCTCTGAAGAAGACGTCTTACGTCTTGCCTCTCGTGTCTAGCGTAGAGACCATTTCTTATTTCTGGTTTCTCATTTCTTATTCTATTCAATTTTTGCCAAAGAATTTAAATCTGTTCCTTCTGTAGAAGTCCGTTTTTAAAGTTGTTTTTTATGTTAAAAAAGGATAACTTGTATTTTAAGTTTTACTTTTCCAAGTAAATCAAAGACGGGAAGATGAGCGCTAAGAAAATATTGGTCGTTGACGATCAGGAGCAGAATGTTTACTCCCTAAAGGTACGCCTTGAAAAGGTGGGGTACACTGTGTTGGAAGCCTTTGGCGGTCTTGAAGCCATTGAAATAGCAGGCAGGGAAATACCCGACTTGATTTTATTGGACATAATGATGCCGACGATAAACGGCTTTGAGGTTTGCCAGAGACTAACAGGAAGTAAAAAGACAAATCACATTCCAATCATCCTTGTAACAGCAGTGCCTAAAGAAGAATTTGTAAAAAAAAGTTTTGAGGTCGGAGCTTTCGACTATGTGACCAAGCCTTTCAATTACGTGGAACTTCTACACAGAATTAACTCGGCGTTAAAACTTTCCGAAAGTTTGCAGATAGTAAACGAAATAAGAGAAATCGCCGACTTTTGGGAACAACTTAATCGCAGCGATGCAATTGTGCGCGGCGCATTACAGAATGCCAAAAAATTGTTAAAAGAAATGGAAGGGAAACAACTAACACAGAAAAATGCCGGAGTAATCAAAGAAAATTTGAATGCTCTGAAAAATGAACTTTCAGTAATTGAAGGGCAGTTAAACAAGGAAGCATTAACTGAAATTCCTGCGGTTCTGAAAAGGCTGAAAGAAGCCAATGGGAAAAGCACAATCAACTAATTTAATGTTTGTGCTTTAAAATTTAGTTCAGCACTCAATTTTATCTCCTTGCAATTACAAGCGTGGAATCTTTTCCCGCTTCCTTAAACTCAACGTTTTGCAGACCTGCTTCGTTAAGCATTTCAAGAATTCCATCCTTTGTGTAAACGTCGCCGTAGGGAGTGTTTACAAGCATATTTATTGAAAATATTGCGCTCCGTGCAGGCTCGGTTCGTTCGGTGTTTAATAGGTAATCCCTAATCACTATTTGCCCGTTTTCAGTCAGAGCGTTTGCACATTTTGAAATAAGCTTCCTGTTGTTTTCGTGGGATTGGCTGTGGATTACAGATGATATTAAAATCAAATCGTATTTTTTTGTGAGGGCAATGGAATTGAAGTCCCCCGGAATGAAAGAAA
>JALWGH010000043.1 GCA_027013735.1 Melioribacteraceae bacterium | reverse complement strand
ACCGCCCAAAAAATCAAGTGCATAAAAAATCCGATTAGTAATCCAACCACCATTTCTCTTACGGCGTAAGAAGCAATTAACCACAAGTTTGTGTTTTCAATTGAAATGTTTACTTTGGTTATCATTACAAGTATGTACGCAAGGAACACCGAGAATAAAATCCTCGTAAGCATCGGGATTGCGCGGTCTCCAAGTACGGGCGCTGCAATAAAAAGTGCCAGCACACGTACAAACACCAAAAGAAATCCGACAAAATTATTTACGAGTAATTCTAACATTTACACAATCGCATTAATTATGTCAACAATTTTGTACATAAAGGAAATCATTTTCTCGAATATCCAAGGCAACAGGAAAATCAACGCAACCGCCGTAACCAAAAGTTTCGGGATGAAAGTAAGCGTCATTTCTTGAATTGAAGTTGCCGCCTGAAAAATCGAAATTAAAATTCCGACAATCAGCGCAATTCCCAGAACCGGCAGCAAAATGATTAACGACGTGTAAAACGCCTGCGTTAAAACTCCTATTACCAATTCTTCGGTCATCACATAAATCCTTTAATTACTGAACCAACTATTAAATTCCAGCCGTCCACCAGAATGAACAACAGGATCTTAAACGGCAAGGAAACCATCATCGGCGGAATCATCATCATTCCCATTGAAAGTAAAATGCTGGCAATAATCATATCCAGCATAATGAAAGGAATGTAAAGGAAAAATCCGATAATGAATCCCGTGCGCAACTCACTGAGAGCAAAAGCCGGAATGAGAACGTAAGTCGGCAAATCTTTTCTTGTTGCCGGCTTTGTCTCGGTTGTCATACTCAAAAAAAGCTCAAGGTCTTCCTGCCTGACGTGCTTAAACATAAATTGACGAATGGGTTCTATTCCTTTGTCGTACGCTTCTTCAACTGTAATCTTATTGTCAATCAAGGGTTTAATGGCAACATTGTTAACTTTATTCCACGTGGGCGCCATAATGAAAAACGTAATGAACAATGCAATGCCTGCCAAAAGTTGGCTCGGGGGCATTTGCGCCGTACCCAATGCGTTTTTTAAGAAATGAAATACAATTATTATTCTCAAATAAGAAGTGGTCATTATCAGCAACGAAGGTGCAAGGGAAAGCACCGTGAGCAAAAGAAGAATCTGCAATGTAACGGAGATGTCGCTTCCGTTTTTGGCAGTGCCCACTCCAATGTTAATATTCGGAATGGTTATTCCGCCCGCTTTTTGTGCCATTGCAACCGACGGCAGGAAAATAAAACCCAGCAAAAACAATATTACAATTTTCTTTTTCATTTTTCCCGTAAATTCTTCTTCAGCAGCTTGAAAAATGAGGAATCCAAATTCTTTTCACTTTTAACAACTTCGAACTTTTTAGGATCGTAATCCATTTCTTTCAGTATGTTGATGGAGTAGTCGCTAACACCCAAGATTAACACTTTTTCTTCCACTCTTACCGCCGCAATGTACTTTTTGGGCATTATCGACTTAGTTGTTAAAAGCTGAATATTTAAAGCATTACTTTTAATATTGCCAATTTTTAATTGGCTCTTTTTCACAAAATAAAGAGCGCCTAATAAAATAGCGAGAATAACAAAAAGGGGAAGAAGCATTTTAAGAATTTCCCAAATGCTCATCAGTACATATCCCCTATTTTTTCGGCGGGGTCGTTTAAGTTCATTATTCTTATTCCGAAATGCTTATCAATGACTACCACCTCGCCGTCGGCTATTTTTTTATTGTTAACGTAAATGTCAACCGGCTCGCTTGCAAGTTTGTCGAGCTCAATGACGTAACCGCGTTCGAGCTCGAGGATGTCTTTGATTTTCATTTTTGCTTTGCCAAGCTCAATGTAAACGTCGAGCTCAAGATCTTGCAAGAAGTCAAATTTATTATCCGAATAACGTGTGCGTGGCTTTGCATCATCGAGATGCTCAAACTCGGCAAGTTTTACCTCGTCAACCGGAGCATCTTCAGCAACAGCTTCCGCCGAGTTGTTTACTCCGGTTTCCGCCACCTGATTTTCTTCTTGCTGCATTTCTTCTTTTTTTACTTCGTCGCTCATAATTTTCCTTCCTATTAAATTTGTTCTTCTTTAGGAATTTTTCTTGTTATTTTCACTGCTTTGTGTCCGTTAACTTCTCCAATTCGTCCCATTAGCAGAGGTTTATTCGAAACCCTTACGAGAACTTCGTCGCTTACACTTTTGTTCAGAACAATAATGTCGCCTTTTTGCAATTGCTGAATTTCCTTAAACAAAAGCTTAGTCCGTCCTAACTCAACCTCAACATCCAACTCTGTGTGCTTAATGTAGTAGCTCATTATGTCCTTAGCCATACCGCTTTTGTAACGCGTGGGACGAATTGTGCTAAGAGACTTTGTTGAAAGGTTACTTAATATTTTTTCGAAAGCGAATGTTGCGTAGCAAACGTTCATCATAAAAGGTTCGTCGTCAATTATCACCTCGTAATTGACCAACAAAACAGACTCGTTCGGAGAAGTTATTTGTGCAAAATCAATGTCGGATTCAAACTTATCTATTTCAAAAACCAGATTTTCCACTGTATTCCAAGCATTGGTTAATTCCTTCATCACAGATTCAATAATGACCAGCAAAACCTTTTGCTCAATTATTGTGATTACGTTGCTCTCCTTGCGTCCCTTGCCATTTCCGCCCAATAATCTGTCGATTAAACTGAAAGCAAATTCATTGCTAAGCTCAACAATTCCTTTAATATCCGTGTCTCTAATGCTAAAAGTGTAAAGGCACGCAGGATTTGCAACCGAAAGGACATACTCGGAATAATAAAGCTGGTCGATTGAAAGCAAATTAATATTAACAACGCTCTGTAATTTGGTAACCAAAAACGATGTGAAATTTTCGGAAAAGTTTTCGTGAATATTTCTAATCGTCCTCAGTTGATTTTTAGAAATCCTGTTGGGAAGTCTAAAATCAAACGGGACGGCTTCCTTTTCCTGATTGTTTATCGCCTCGGTTACCTCGCCGTTCTTAATATTGTTAAGAAGGCTGTCTATTTCCTGCTGTGAGAGTAATTCTGCCATTTTTCCTAATCGATTATGTATTTACTGAAATAGATATTTTTTAGTTTAACATCCGGTAGCAATTGTGTAATTCCATAACCTATTTGTTTTTTCAGTGTGTCTCGGAAAGTAGGATCGGCTAACTGTTGCAAATGTTTGCTCGAAAGAATTGAAATAATGTTGTCCTTTACCATTACTTCTTTTTCTTTCAACTCGTTTACTTGCTCTTCGGAGCCAACATCAAAAGCAACGGAAACCATTAGCAGCGAAGCGCCGTTGCTCCCTGCCGGGTTTACAACAATATCATTAACCGGATAAAGAAAGTGTTTTGTTTCCTCAGGCGTTTTTTCCTCAACCAATTCGACTTTGTTCGCCAAATTGATTTTTTGGGTGTCGGCATATTTATCCATTAAGAGGTTTGCCGTAATAAAATAGACGGCAATCAACTGTATTACGTAAAGCGTAAGACCGACAATTATGGATTTGCCTTTCCCACCACCTTCTTTCTTTTCCTTTTTGCCTTTCTCGGCAGCTTTTTTTTCTTCTTCCGCCATTTTTACCTCAATATTTTCTTTTTTTTGACTAATATTATTTTACAATTGATATGCCAAAAGAAAATGTTGGAAAAAAGGCGGAAAAACAAAGATTTGCTAAATAGGATTGGCTAATAATAAACAAATGCCCAAAATAAAATATGAGATTTGTTGAGAAGGAGATTAAAACTGAAAAGGCGGGGAAAGATTTCCCCCGCCTTTCTTACTTAAGTTTATCTTACAAGATTGGTAATTTCCTGCAAGAGCTGGTCGGAAGTTGTAATTACTCTTGCCGAGGCTTGGAATCCTCTTTGGGAAACTATCATCTTGGTGAATTCTTCCGAAAGGTCAACATTAGACTGCTCAAGCACGCCGGATTGAATTGTAGTTGCCGTAGCATCTCCGGGTGTGCCAATCACGGGTTTACCCGAATTCGAGGAAACCGTGAATTTGTTCTGCCCGATGCTGTTCAAACCGTTTAAGTTCGAGAAGTTTGCCAGCATTATTTGGGCTAACTTTTTGGATTGACCATTGGAGAACACGCCAATGATGTAACCGTTCTGGTCGATGCTGAAGTTTGTCATCGAAGCTGCAGCAGAGCCGTTTTGATTTAAAGCGGAAACCACAGCGTTTGCAGAGGTTTGGGTTATTCCGTCGAATCCTTTACCGAAGTTTACTTCGATATTTGCCGGCGAAGCACCGCCTGCAGGAGTAAAAGTAATAACCGGCGGATTCGGCGAAATTGTGTTGATTGAACCGTCCGCATTAAAGGAAATAGTTCCTTTGTTGTTCGACAATGTTCCGCTCGATTCCGGCACAACTGCCTGCCAATCCCAATTGTTGTTCGAGACCTTTGTGAATTTGATTGTCAAAGTGTGTGCGTTACCCAGAGAATCGTAGATTGTCAAACTGCCGTTTACAATTGTAGGCTCACGGTTATCGTCAACAGAAGAACTTACCGTAGTAGGATTGTCGGTTTGTTTAATGTTGGTAGCGTCGAAATTAAAATCAAGACCGGTAGTAGTATCTTGAATTTTGAATTTATCCGGCGTTTGACCGTCGATTGTCATTAACTCGCCGGAAGTCGGGTCAAATTTAAGCTCTTTGGGAGTTGAAGAACTGGTAACGGTATTACCATCCTTGTCAGTAATCGTGTAGCTTAATTCCCAAGTGTCTGCGGCTGTTTTCTTGTAAGTAGCTTTCAAGTTGTACTCATTTCCGTATTCATCGTAAACCTTGTTGGTGTCGGTAACTTCTTCCCCGACATTGAGAGAAGAATTCAAATTACCGCTTTCAACAAAGTTTTCGGAGCGGGTAATGGAAGCAGTAGAATCAAGGTTACCGCCCCAAGTTATTTTTGTTGTGGCTACCGCAGGTAATCTCAGGTTAGGATCAAGTACAATGTCCTCGAGATTTGTTCCGGGAGGAATTACTCCGTCCTTTGTAGCCATTTTACCTTGAACTACCGAACCGTCGGAAGGATTAACAAGTCTTCCGTTTGCGTCAATTGTAAACGCACCGGCACGGGAATAATAAATTCCGCTGCTGTTTCTCAAGATGAACATTCCGGGTCCTTGCAAAGCCAAGTCGGTAGTAATTCCGGTTCTTTCAAAAGTACCTTGAGTCCAGTTGCGGTCGATTGAATTGATTTTCATTCCAAGACCAACTTGAAAATCATTTGTGCCGCCCGTACTT
>JALWGH010000042.1 GCA_027013735.1 Melioribacteraceae bacterium | reverse complement strand
CCTTTGCACCAATCACAATTTGGCTGTAAGCAGGGCGCGTCCAGCCGAAATTCGACGCCAGCACAAGCCCGAAAATAACACCGATAATTAACAACGAAACCGTTCCGATTATATTTTTATTTTTCACAATTCCTCCTTGTTTAATAGAACTTTAGTGACCTAAGTCCCTTAAATTCCGTGTGTGTGTACATTAAAAATTTTTCAAAAAAAGCTGTCAATTTCTTCAACCTGAATTCCGAATAATCAACAGAGCTGTCTTTGGTTCTTAAAGCTTTAAACAACTCGTAAAGCTCTTGTGTAAAAATAAAATCGAGAGGTTGACTCTGCATACATTTCTCACACAAAGCGCCTGTTTCAAAGTTGTAACCAATCGGAGCCTTTGTAATCGGCGCTCCGCATTTTGCACATTCGGCAAGAGTAATTTCGTAGCCTATTTCCTTCAGGAAAAAGACAAAATATTTTGTAAAAAGCAAGAGCGGAAGGCTAGCGGTTTTGTCCATTAGCTCAAGAATCCTAACCGTGCCTTTGTAAAGCCGTTCGTGTTTTTCTTCTTCGACTGAAAATCTCTCCAGCAATTCAATAACGGCAAGGGCGTATTTGTATTTTTCTAGGTCGTTCTTAATTACGGTAAAATGCTTAAGCAACGAAGCCTGACTGATTAACTGAACATCCCTCGTTTGCTTGCTGTAAAAAACAATTTGCACGACGTTCAAGTAATCAAGAATGTTGCCCGTTTTGGAGCGCGGTGAACGGGCTCCTTTTTTAAGTGCCGTGATTTTACCGAACTCGTCGGTAAAAAAAGTAATAATTACGCTGCTGTCTCCGTAATTTACTTTCTTTAATACTATTCCTTCGCACTTGTGAATTTCAGACATCTGCCGTTAAAATCGAGTGGAAAAATAACACTTAAAAAATTCCCCCTTTCTCCTTTGTACGGAAAAAGGGGGAAGCATTCTCATTCTTGCAAAAAACTTAATTCAAACCGACTAATTTTTCGTAAGTGGAAAGATGCGAAGGGTCAATCTTTTTCAGCATTTCAAAAACCGTAGCTTTGTCAGGGTAATCCATCAAGTAATCCACAATCTCTTTGTTCTTCGCATCGAAAAAAACTTTCAATAACACGGAGCGGGCATCCAGCTTATCGCGCACAGCCGCAAGGTCGGAAATCAACTTAACAATATTTCTCTGCGCAACGGTTTTGTTCTCAGCGTAAATGTCAATGCCGTTGTAATGGTAATCAAAGAAATCTTCCCTGAACTTTTGGTAGCTTGCGTCGGTAAGATTCAATACCAAAGCGCGGCGGTTGTAATTGCTGCCGTCAAGCACCCAACCTTTTTTGTAACTGCTGTTACCGCCAAGCACGGTAATGTCCAGCGCCTTGTTGAAATAATCCGTTCCTCCCAACTTTTGGTAGGAATCGGCGTCAACGCCAATAATCACGTAGGCGTAATAATCAAGAAAACTTGTTAAAGGGTCAAAATCCGTTTGATTGAAATACAATGTCTGTCCTTTCTCGTAATTAAAATCCCATTTGGAATCTTGCACACGGAACATCAACGAATTTTTTTGCGAGTTGTAAATCGGGCGCTGGCTTGTAATAACAACCTGAGCCGAATATTTGGTTTCTCCTGAAGAACTCACAAAAAAGATGTTAAAAGAACATTTGATTTTATCCTGATAATCTTGATCCGTAAAACGGTTGCTGTTAAGATATTCCCTAACGTCGTCGGCAAAATTTTCGAGTTTTTCTTTTGCAGAAGTCTCAAGTTGTTCGTAATTTACGGTTACTGTTGCATCTAATTCTTGCCCGAACAAAACGATGGGAAAAAGCGAAAGGATTAAAATTAGTTTTTTCATTTGACTCTTTAAATTCTGTTGATGAATACTTAAAAATAAAAATTTAAGTTTATTTAATCAATCGGAACGATGAAATATCTTAGGGCAATAATGTTAGGCGTTTTACTCCTTTTACGGGCAAATAGTTCCGCGCAAATCAAGCCAGCGGCGAGGCAAATAGCACTGGCTAATGCAACCGTAGCGCTTTCGAACGATGTCTTTGCAATCTTCAACAATCCGGCAGGACTCTCAAGAATTAAATCGAGGCAGGTAGGAATTTACTACTCCCCCGCTCCTTTCGGTTTGAAACAACTTTCAAATGCCTACGCCGTTTATTGCGAGCCATTTCCTTTCGGCAACCTAGCGTTCGGAGTTAAAAGATATGGCTACAACCTTTACAACGAAACATCGCTAAGCTTTTCATTCTCCAAGAGATTTTCTTCAAACCATTTTTTCGGGATTGATTTAATCCTCACAAATTTGAACATTCAGCGTTACGGTAGTTACAAAACCTTTTACTTCAGGATTGGCTATCTGTTTAATGTTTTAAATAATTTAACTTTCGGGATTGCCGTTGAGAACATTCGCAATGCTTCTTACGTTAAGGGATACGAATCGATTCCGCAAATTGTAAGAGCGGGACTCAGCTACAAAATCCTTAAATCCGCAAGTTTGAATTTTGAAGTTAGCAAAGACCTTGAAAGAAATGCTTCCGTAAAAGGGGGTATTGAATATTTGCTTTTGAATTTGATTTTTATTCGTGTCGGAATGCGAACCGAGCCAGACACTTACACCGCCGGCGTTGGAATTGAATACTCGTTCATTCGTCTGGATTACGCCGTGTTCACTCATCCGTACCTCGGGCTTACGCATCAGGCAAGCTTAATTGTTAGCTTTAATAAATAGCTTACCCCAAACCCCTCTCTTAAAAAGAGAGGAGCATAACGGGTGCAATATTTAAATGAAACTTAAAAGCAAAATATTTCTACTTCTAATATTTTCTTTCTTCAAGAACGGGATTTTCATTTTTGCTCAGGACTCAGCAACCGCAGAATTGAATGAGAGATTAAGCTCCCTAATCGAAGATTACAACCCGCAAGACCAAGACCTCGTTGAAAGATTAACTGAACTGCACGACAACCCAATCGAATTAAATTCAGACGTTGAGAAACTTTACTCAATTCCTTTTTTATCGAGCGACAAAATTAGTTCAATTATTGAACTAATTAAAAAACAAGGAAAAATTAAAAGTTACTCCGAACTTGTTGACTTGGGAGTCTTAAACTCAAGCGAAGCGGAATTGCTAAAATATTTCACAATAATCAGAAGCAATAACTCTCCGAAATTAGTTAATCTAAAATCACGTAATTGCTTTTCACAATCAAACAAAAACTTTGCGAACAATTCTTTTCTTGGAAATAAATATTATTCGTACCAAAGAATCCACACGGACTACGAAAATAAAACCGGTTTTAATTTTATTGCGGAAAAAGATCCGGGAGAAAAAAGCATTGTTGATTACTCCACTTACTCTTTGTATTTCCGAAATGTTGCGAACTTTGCCAGTCTTATTCTCGGGGATTATCAACTTGAATTTGGTCAGGGATTGGGCATTTGGAGTCCGTACGCATTTGGTAAATCGAGCGGTAACGCCACGGGCATTTTACGACGAGCAAGAATTGTCCGCCCCAACACACTCAGCGCAGAAGAACAATTTTTCAGAGGCATTGCAATTGAAACACATTTCTCAAAATTTTCATTTGTGCTTTTCTACTCACGGAGAAACCTCTCCGCTAATTACGACAGCATTGAAAACGTGATTACTACAATTGATTATTCGGGCTACCACAGAACTTACAACGAAATGCAAAAAGCCAACTCTCTCCAAAGAACTTCCTACGGACTCAATGCAAATTACTATTTCGGATTAAGCAACCGCATTGGCGTGTTCTTCCTGTCATCGAATTTTAACCGCAAAGTGCAACTTAGCTTTCAACAAAGAACTTTCACGCAATATTCTTTTTTGTCAGCGGATTACAATTTGAAATACAAACGTTTGACTTTCACAGGCGAATGGTGCTGGGACTTTAATTCGTTGGCAATGTTAAATTCCCTCAAAATAAAATTGAATAAGCACCTTAAGTTTATTACACTTTTTAGAATTTACCCCACTAATTTTAATTCTCTTTATGGACAAGGTTTTAGCGAAAATTCAAGCGGTAAAAACGAAAACGGCTTTTACACCGGCATTGCTTACTATCATCGTCTTTTTACGATTAACTTTTACTACGACATTTTCAAATTTCCTTATTCTTTCGCGCAATCGCTTTTCCCCTCGGCAGGGAACGAATTCTCCTTTGAAATAAAGGCACGACTACCCCGCAAAATAAAATTAACATTTTTAATTCTGCTTGAAAACAAAAGGTTAGTTGACAAAGAAAAAGCGTTTGACAGGCAAAGGCACAAGTACAGAATTCAATTCGAATACGGCTCGGCTAATAAAATCAGGGCTAAAACAAGATTTGAGTTTTCTTACTTTAATGAAGGCAAACCCGAAACCGGCAAGTTGGTTTTTCAGGATTTCTACCGCAGGCTAACAAAAAACATTTTATTAAACTTTAGAGTAATTTATTTTAACACGCCAAGTTACTTTAGCAGAATTTACGAATTTGAAAATGACATTTACGGCAAGATGTCAAACCCTGCGCTTTACGGCGAAGGAATTCGTTTTTACGTTTTGTTAAAAGTTCATTTGTTCAACCACTTCATTTTTGAAGGGAAATACTCCCTAACAAACTACAAAATTCAAACAGAAATGACCCGACGTAAGATTGAAAAGTTTTCCTTACAACTGCGTACAATCTTTTGAGGAATAGAGATTTTACAATGCGCTTTCCGTGAACGCATACTTAGCAATACGTGCTACGGTTTTATGTTACCCCTCCACCCTTACGTGACCGTGCAAAAAACAAACGTCATTGCGAACCGCCACATCACGTCATTGCGAATCCCGACTTGTCGGGATGAAGCAATCTGTTGTTTATCCGACATTTGCCTTTTCAGAATACAGATTGCTTCGCTCCATTTTATTCCGCTCGCAATGACGAGTCGGGAAAAAACGTCATTGCGAGGAAGGATTCCGACGATAGTCGGAAGACTGACGAAGCAATCTGTTGTTTTAGTCAACCTTAGCCAAATCAGTGGAATAATAGGGAAGATTTTTTCTTTGAACTCCTCCCTTTCCCTCCTTTTGAAAAGAGGAGGGCGAGACTCTTTACAATGCGCATTTGAACCTTCTCAAGGGAAAGGGGTATGGGGATAGGGTTTAGAAAAGGAAAAAATAACGAAAAAAATTCCACCGAAGGTATCGAAAAAAAATTCTTATTATTAAAATTTGTTGAATGAACTACAGATTGCTTCCTCCGCATTCCGCGGGGTCGCAATTAC